>NZ_QUIB01000007.1:0-162827 GCF_003480025.1 Clostridium sp. AM46-21 | reverse complement strand
CAATACTTTTTCATAATTATTATGTAACTTATACACCTTCTTTTTTCAAAACAGTTTTTTCAATACTTTTTCATAATTATTATGTAACTTATACACCTTCTTTTTTCAAAACAGTTTTTTAACATATATCAAAATGAGTTTCTTCCTACACCTTCTTTTTTCAAAACAGTTTTTTAACATATATCAAAATGAGTTTCTTCCTATTATATAAAAAATTTTTCTCATATGTCTGTCAGAGGGTAATAAAACTTGAAAAAATGGTCATTTTGTTATAAGATATAAATACGTGGTTCTATGCCTATAACTCCATAGACACAACGACTGGACGGAAAGGATTTTCGGAAGAATGGAAGAATTAATTTTATCAAAATGGGACGAGATACTCTCTCTTCTCGAGACAGAACATGGATTATCCCCTATTGTTGTTAAAACATGGATCAAACCTTTGAAGTTATATTCTGTCGAAGGAAAAAAACTGTATTTTGCAGTTGATGATAGTATGGGTTCAAGAGCCATCGATTTTATTAATAAAAAAATGTACGATATGTTCCTGGTTACTTCTATAAAAGAAGTGCTGGATGACGATTCTATCGAGATTGTAATTGACGTAGAAAGTAATCTGAACAAAACCTCCAAAGAAGAGGTTACCAAAGAAGAATACAACGAAGCGATCACCAAGAGCAATCTCTATCCAAAATATACATTTGATACATTCGTTGTAGGTGAGAGCAACAAGCTCGCTCATGCAACATGTCTTGCTGTCGCAGATTCACCGGGACTGGACAAATTCAACCCACTGTTTTTATATGGTGGAGCAGGTCTTGGCAAAACACATCTGATGCAGTCGATCGCACATTATATTTTACAACATAATAAGAATATGAAGGTTCTCTATGTACCTTCCAATAAATTTACAAATGAAATCGTAGAAGCGATCAAGAAAAACAAAACCGACGAGTTCCGGGAAAAGTACAGAACCGTTGATGTATTACTGATCGATGATATTCAATATCTTATCGGTAAAGAGAGTACCCAGCAGGAGTTCTTTGATACCTTCAATGCACTTCACGATGAAGGAAAGCAGATCATTCTGTCATCGGATAAGCCTCCTAAAGAAATTAAAACTCTGGAAGAGCGTTTCCGTTCCAGATTTGAATGGGGAGTACCGATCGATATTCATGCTCCTGATTATGAAACCAGAATGGCAATTCTCAAAAATAAAGTTGAGATGAACGGATACAAGAATATCAGTGACAACATTCTGGAATATATTGCAAATAACGTTACCTATAATGTAAGAGAACTGGAAGGAGCATTAAACAAGATCAGTGTATATGCCGAACTTGGAAATGTTACGATCACAGAGGATCTTGCAAAGAACATATTAAAAGATATGATATCCAAGGAAACCAACGTTACGATCACACCTGATCTTATCATTAATACCGTTTCCGAACACTTAAATATCAGTGTTGATGATATCAAATCTTCAAAACGTAGTCAGGATGTAGCCAATGCAAGACAGATATCCATGTATCTATGCCGTAAATTTACAACAAAGGGATTAAAAAGCATCGGAGATGTATTTGGCGGTAAAGACCATTCGACTGTTTTAAGTAATATCAACAAAGTAGATAAGAGGATTGAAAGTGATCCTGAATATGCAGAGACGATTGATGTCATTATCAAGAAGCTCAGTCCTCACAGCTAATGTTATTTATATGTGGATGAATGTCTGTACTATTGTTATGAAATGTTAGTATCTGACAATTCAATCAATTCAGACGATTTTCAAATGTTTATAAATCCACTTACAATAACATTGAATATCAGGAAAATTAACATAGACACATAATTGATTTCATAAGAATTTATAAGGATATTTTGAAGTTTCAACAAATCCACACCTACTACTACTGTTATTACTACTTTTATTATTAAATATATATCTACAAACAACCGGGAAAGGAGTTTATAAACAAAATGAAGATTTCGTGTATGAAGGGAAAATTGATGCAGGGAATTAGTAATGTATCAAAAGCTGTATCTACAAAAACCACACATCCAATTCTCTCATGTATTTTCATTGAAGCTGAAAATGGAAATATAAAACTCACAGCAAATGATATGGAAATTGGAATAGAATCTTATGTTGAAGGAACTGTTATCGAAGAAGGAAAGGTTGCGATCGAAGCAAAGCTTTTATCGGACATCGTAAGAAAGCTTCCGGATAGTGAGATACATATGGAAAAAAATGAAGATTTCAAGACAACTATCAAATGTGAGAAATCATTATTTACCATTGCAGGAAAATCAGGAGAGGATTTCTCCAGTCTTCCGGTTGTTGAAAAATCCAAATATATTACAATTTCACAGTTTACATTAAGAGAGATTATCAACCAGACGATCTTTTCAATTTCAGACAGCGAATACAATAACGTTATGACAGGTGAATTATTTGAGGTTTCTAATAACAGACTTCGTGTTGTAGCTATTGACGGACATCGTATCGCTATCCGTAATGTAGAATTAAAGGATGAGAGTCAGGATGTGAAGGTTATCGTTCCTGGTAAGGCACTCAGTTATATTAGTAAGATTGTAAATGGTGGAGTAGATGATGATGTAAATATCTACTTTGCAGATAATAATATATTATTTGAATTTGACAGAACAAAGGTTGTATCTCGTCTGGTAGAAGGTGAATTCTTCAGAATTGATAATATGTTAAATGTTGATTATCAGATCAAGTTCACTATCAACAAGAGAGAATTTCTTGACTGTCTGGATCGTTCATCTCTTCTAATCAAAGAATCAGATAAGAAACCAATCAAGCTCACGATAGAAGATAACATGTTATATCTGAAGATAGATTCTCTGATCGGTTCAATGAATGAAGAGATAGAGATTCATAAAGAGGGAAGCAATATCATCATTGGATTCAATCCAAAATTCTTAATGGATGCGATCCGTGCAATTGACGATGATGATATTACTATATACATGAATAATACAAAATCACCTTGTGTAATCAAGGATGAAGAAGAGAATTATATTTATCTGATCCTTCCAATGGGTATCGGAAGCAGATAATCCAGGATTGGAGATAAGAAAAAATGGAAATAATCAAGCTGAGAGATGAATTTATAAAACTAGGTCAGGCATTAAAGGCAGCCGGTTTTGTAGAGTCAGGAGTAGAAGCAAAAGAGGTTATATCTCAGGGTCTTGTTATCGTAAATGGTGAGATTGAGACTAGAAGAGGAAAAAAACTGTATGATGGAGATGAAGTAGAATTTGATGGAGATAAGATTAGTATCCAGAAATAATTCTACACATGTGGCTGGTAGATAGTATGTATGTTGAATCACTGAATATTAACAACTATAGAAATTATGATGAGTTATTCATTATGTTTGATAAGAATACCAATATTTTATATGGTGATAATGCACAGGGAAAAACAAATATACTGGAATCTATCTATATGGCAGCTACAACCAAGTCCCACCGTGGAAGTAAGGATCGGGAAATCATAAAAATAGGTGAAGAAGAGTCACATATTTGTCTTTGCATCAAAAAAAGTGATATAAGTCATCGAATTGATATGCATTTGCGTAAAAGCAAGAATAAAGGAGTTGCTATAGATGGACTGCCTATCAGACGTACAACTGAACTTTTTGGTTTATTAAATGTGATATTTTTTTCGCCGGAGGATTTATCTATCATAAAAAACGGTCCTTCTGAGAGAAGAAGATTTCTGGATCTGGAGTTGTGTCAGTTAAGCAGATTGTATTATCAGAATCTGTCTTCCTATTCCAAGATATTGAATCAGAGAAATAATCTGTTAAAGCAGATTGCTTATAATAAAAGTCTGATGGATACTTTAGATGTATGGAACATGCAGCTTGTGGATTACGGAAGAAAGGTTATAAAAGAAAGACAGAATTTTATAACGATGTTAAATGATCTGATCGGAGAAATCCATTTGAAGCTGACTTCCGGAAAAGAAAAGCTGGAGATCATCTATGATAAGAATGTTGGTGAAGATGAATTTGAACAGGTGTTGTCAGATAAGGTTCATGTAGATCTGAATTATATGAGCACCCAGACAGGACCTCACAGAGATGACATCATGTTTATGATAAACGGAATCGATGCAAGAAGATTTGGATCACAGGGACAGCAGAGAACAGTCGCTCTTTCTTTGAAGATCGCAGAGATAAAGCTAGTAAAAAATATTATAAATGATAATCCGATACTTCTCCTGGATGATGTTATGTCAGAGCTTGACAGCAGCAGAAGAGAAGCGTTGTTAGATGAGATCAAAGATATACAAACAATTATAACCTGTACAGGTTATGATGATTTTATAAAAGAACAAGTAGTGATCAATAATGTGTATCATGTTACAAACGGAACCGTTACGAAGATATAAGTTTTGTTTGTTATGGAATATTAAGGAGGAAAAAAATGTCAAATAATTATGATGCTGAACAGATACAGGTTCTGGAAGGACTTGAAGCTGTCAGAAAAAGACCGGGAATGTACATAGGAAGTACGTCTACAAGAGGATTGCATCATCTTGTTTATGAGATTGTTGATAATTCTGTAGATGAAGCTCTGGCTGGTTATTGTAATCACATAGAAGTTTTTATTAACTCTGATAATTCCATAACGGTTGTTGATAATGGACGTGGTATACCTGTAGGTATTCAGGAGAAGACAGGAAAATCAGCACTGGAAGTAGTATTTACCGTTCTTCATGCCGGTGGTAAGTTTGGCGGTGGAGGATATAAGGTATCCGGTGGTCTTCATGGTGTAGGTGCTTCTGTTGTAAATGCTCTTTCTGAATGGTTAGAGGTCGAAGTTACAAGAGATGGTCATATATATAAGCAGACTTATAAGCGTGGTAATGTAGACAGTGCATTGCAGATCATTGCCGATGCACCGGAAGATAAATCAGGAACAAAGGTAACATTTCTTCCGGATAAGACGATATTTGATGACTGGATCTATGATTATGATACATTACGGACAAGACTTCGTGAGACAGCATTCCTTACAAAGGGTCTGAAGATTACATTAACAGATCTTCGTGTAGATCCTCCAAAGGAGAGACATTTTCATTATGAGGGCGGTATCAAAGAGTTTGTTGAATACATGAACAGACACAGAGAAGCGCTCTATGACAAGGTAATCTACTGTGAGGGAATCAAGGATGGTGTATATGTAGAAGTTGCTATGCAGCATAATGATTCCTATAACGAAATGATACACAGTTATGTAAATAATATTAATACACCGGAAGGTGGTACACATTTAACAGGTTTTAAGGCAGCCATTACCAAGATTTTCAATGACTACGCAAGAAGGAATAATCTGTTAAAAGAAAAAGAGGATAATCTGTCCGGTGAAGATCTGAGGGAAGGTATGTCTGCGATCGTATCTGTAAAGATCGGTGAACCTCAGTTTGAAGGTCAGACAAAGCAGAAGCTTGGAAATTCAGAAGTAAGACCTGTTGTAGAAAGTATCGTAAGTGAACAGCTTACTTATTTCTTAGAGCAGAATCCGAATATAGCAAAAATAATTATAAATAAATCTGTAATGGCTCAGCGTGCGAGAATTGCAGCAAGAAGAGCCAGAGATGTAGCAAGAAAAGCAAATCTTGCAGATAATATGGCACTTCCCGGAAAGCTTGCAGATTGTTCCGATAAAGATCCGAAGAATTGTGAGATCTACATCGTAGAGGGAGATTCCGCCGGTGGTTCTGCAAAGAAAGCAAGATCCCGTGCAACACAGGCTATCCTTCCACTCCGTGGTAAGATATTAAACGTAGAAAAAGCAAGAATCGACAGAATCCTTGAGAATGCCGAGATCAAAGCAATGATCACAGCATTTGGTACAGGTATTCATGAGAATTTTGATATTGATAAGCTCAGATATAATAAGATCATTATTATGACGGATGCCGATGTAGATGGTGCTCATATCGCAACCCTGCTTCTGACATTTTTCTATCGGTTCATGCCGGATCTGATCCGAAAAGGACATGTATATTTGGCACAGCCACCACTTTATAAGTTGGAGAAGAATAAAAAAATCTGGTATGCCTACAGTGATGATGAACTGAACAGTATCTTGAATGAAGTTGGACGAGATCAGTCAAATAAGATCCAGCGATACAAAGGTCTTGGTGAAATGGATGCAGAACAGTTATGGGAGACAACCATGGATCCGGAAAAGAGAATTTTATTAAAAGTTGCGATTGATGATGATGATGAATCAGAGATTGATATGACCTTCAATGTACTGATGGGAGATAAAGTTGAACCTAGAAGACAGTTCATAGAGACAAATGCCAAGTTCGTTAAGAATCTTGACATTTAAACGAAAGGGAGAAGAACATGGATGACGATAAGATTTTTGACAAAATAAGTGAAGTCGGGCTCAAGAAGACCATGGAGCGGTCTTATATAGATTATGCCATGAGTGTTATTGCAGCACGAGCACTTCCTGATGTAAGAGATGGTTTGAAGCCTGTTCAGAGAAGAATCCTTCACTCAATGATAGAACTGAACAACGGTCCGGATAAGCCACATCGTAAATGTGCCCGTATCGTCGGTGATACCATGGGTAAATATCATCCACATGGAGATAGTTCCATCTATGATGCTCTCGTAAAACTGGCTCAGGACTGGAATACAAGATATCCATTGGTAGATGGTCATGGTAACTTCGGTTCAGAAGATGGTGATGGCGCTGCTGCGATGCGATACACAGAGGCAAGGTTATCAAAGATAAGTATGGAAATGTTAGCTGATATCAATAAAGATACAGTAGATTTTGTACCAAACTTTGATGAGACAGAAAAAGAGCCAACGGTACTTCCATCACGTTTTCCTAATCTATTGGTAAATGGTACAACCGGTATTGCGGTTGGTATGGCTACCAATATTCCACCACATAATTTAAAGGAAGTAATCGGTGCAACCGTAAAAATCATTGATAATCGTATAGAAGAAGACAGAGAAACCTCCATTGATGAGATCATGCAGATTATAAAAGGACCTGATTTTCCTATGGGAGCAGAAATCCTTGGACGTCGTGGAATTGAAGAAGCATACAGAACCGGTCGTGGTAAGATCAAGGTTCGTGCCGTTACAGATATTGAAGCAATGCCAAATGGCAAGCATAAGATTGTAGTAACGGAGCTTCCATACATGGTAAATAAAGCTTTACTGATCCAGAAGATCGTAGAGCTGGTAAAGACCAAGCGTGTAGAAGGAATCACGGATGTAAGAGATGAATCCTCCAGAGAAGGTATCCGTGTTGTCATCGAATTAAAGAAAGATACAAATGCAAATGTACTTTTGAATCAGTTATATAAGCATACACAGCTTCAGGATACATTTGGTGTTAATATGCTGGCACTTGTAGATGGTGTTCCAAAGATCTTAAATATTAGCCAGATGCTTGGATATTATCTGAAGCATCAGGAGGATGTAGTAACCAGACGTACAAAGTATGACCTGAATAAGGCAGAGGAACGGGCACATATTTTAAAGGGATTGTTGATTGCACTCGATAATATCGATGAAGTTATCAACATTATCCGTAGTTCTAAGAGTGTACAGGATGCGAAGAATTCATTGATCGAAAGATTCGGACTGACAGAGATTCAGGCACAGGCAATCGTAGATATGAGACTTCGTGCTCTGACAGGTCTGGAACGCGAGAAGTTAGAGGCAGAGTATAAAGAACTGATGGATAAGATCAGTTATTTGAAAGCAATTCTTGCAGATGAGAAAAAATTACTCGGAGTTATCAAAGATGAACTTCTTGTTATTTCTCAGAAATATGGTGATGAGAGAAGAACAGCTCTCGGCAGAGATGTCGATGAAGTAACAGACGAAGAACTGATCGAGAGAGAAAATATCGTTATAGCCATGACAAAGCTCGGTTATATCAAGCGTATGCCGGAAGACCTCTTCAAGGCACAGAATCGTGGTGGTAAGGGTATCCGTGGTATGCAGACGATCGATGAAGATTACATTGAGAATCTGATCGTAACAACGACACATAATTATTTGATGTTCTTTACAAATACCGGTAGAGTATACCGTCTGAAGGGATATGAGATACCGGAAGCAGGAAGAACAGCCAGAGGTGTTGCAATCGTAAACCTTCTTCAGCTTCAGGCAGGTGAGAAGATCACAGCAGTCATTCCGTTAAAGAGCTACGAGGATGGTAAATATCTGTTCATGGCAACCAGAAATGGTATGGTAAAGAAAACAGATATCTTAGAATATCAGAATGTGAGAAAGACAGGACTTACAGCTATTGTTTTGCGTGATAATGATGAATTGATCGAAGTGAAAGCAACAAATGGAGATGATGATATCTTCCTGATTACAAAGAAGGGTATGTCGATTCGTTTTAATGAAAAAGACGTCAGACAGACCGGAAGAACTTCCATGGGTGTAAAGGGTATCCATCTTGGAAAAGATGATATCGTAATTTCCATGCAGATGAGTTCACAGGGAGAAAAGATCCTGCTTGTTACCGAAAATGGTATGGGTAAGAGGACATTAATCTCAGAATTTAACGTACAGAACCGTGGAGGTAAAGGTGTTAAATGTTATAAGATCACTGAAAAAACAGGTGATCTTGTAGGAGCGAAGATCGTTACCGATGAAAATGATGTTATGATCATTACCACAGAAGGAATCATTATTCGTACAAGCTGTGATGGAATATCCACACTTGGACGAGTAACCTCCGGTGTAAAGATTATCAACCTGAACTATGATAATAATGTCAAGGTAGCATCCATGACAGAAGTACAAAAAGAAGAATTTGACGATGAGGATCCGGAAGGAGAAAATCCGGAAGAAACAGAAGATACAGAAGTATCAGAAGAACAGTCATCGGAAGAAGATTCAACAGAAGAATAATATAAAGGATACCGGCTGAATAAGATCAGCCGGTATTCATAAAGAAGGTAAAAAGTTACTAAAAATTGGAGGTGGGATATGCCAGTTAAAATATATTTGGGGTTATATAATGCTATCAACGGCATTGTATTTAAAACAGCAACAACAGAGGCAACAACGGAAGCACAGAATATTATTACCAAAAATGACAGATTAAGTAAATTTTTGGAATCATCCAATAATACGGCAGGTCTTTCCAGTTATATTATGGATATCCTGTATATAATGATCGTACTGGTCATTGCACTGGCATTTTTGACACTGATGGCTCATATATACAGATATATGAAACGAAGAAAAGATCCATATTACAAAAAGAATGATGATGATTTTCTGGATAACTAAAAAAAGAGGATAAGAAAATGCGTACAATTAATACAGATGAGATTATTCAGACTGTAAAAGAAATGTGTATTGAGGCAAATCTGAAGCTGTCAGAGGATATGGAACAGGCAGTCAGAAATGCTGCAGAAGAAGAGGACAGTGTACTTGGAAGACAGATTCTTTCGCAGTTATGTGAAAATTTGGATATAGCAGCAGAGGATCAGATACCGATCTGTCAGGATACAGGAATGGCGGTATTTTTCATTAATGTCGGACAGGATGTTCATGTAGAAGGCATGAATCTGACTGATGCAGTGAACGAAGGAGTCAGACAGGGATATACAGAAGGATATCTTCGTAAATCTGTTGTAAGAGATCCGCTGATCCGTGAAAATACAAAGGACAATACACCGGCAATCATACATTATGATATTGTACCGGGCGAAAATATAGAGATTACGATTGCACCAAAGGGATTCGGAAGCGAGAATATGAGCCGTGTGTTCATGTTAAAGCCTGCTGATGGAGAAGAAGGCGTAAAAGCAGCCGTTCTTCAGGCAGTCAAGGATGCAGGTCCCAATGCATGTCCTCCGATGTTTGTAGGAGTAGGTCTGGGTGGAGATTTTGAAATGGCCGCAAAGCTTGCAAAGAAAGCTCTTACCAGAAAAGCCGGAGAACATTCACCATATGATCATATTGCAAGAATTGAGAGTGAGATTCTGGATGCCGTTAATCATACAGGAATCGGACCGGGTGGCCTGGGCGGTAAGACAACAGCACTTGCAGTTAATATCGAGACTTATGCAACACATATCGCAGGTATGCCGCTTGCAGTAAATATGTGCTGTCATGTCAACAGACATGTAACGAGGATTCTGTAATGAATCTCAAAAGCTGTCATTAAGGTCAATACATGGCAGATATGAATTACAGAATTTATTTTATAGAAGAATAAAAAGAGAGAGATGAGAAAAATGGATAAGCATATTACAGCACCATTTGATAAAAAACAGGTAGAAGAACTTCATGCAGGAGATTATGTATATATATCAGGTGTGATCTACAGTGCCAGAGATGCTGCACATAAGAGAATGTATGATACATTGATCGAGAATGGAAATGATGAATCAAAGCTTCCAATCCAGTTGGATGGAAATGTGATCTATTATCTGGGACCAACACCTGCAAGAGAAGGTCAGGTCATCGGATCGGCAGGACCAACAACCAGCAGTCGTATGGACAAATATACACCACTCATTCTTTCAAAAGGTTTGAATGGAATGATCGGAAAAGGAAAGAGAAGTCAGGCAGTTATCGATGCCATCGTAGAAAATAAGGCAGTATATTTTGCTGCGGTAGGAGGTGCAGGTGCACTCCTTTCCAAATGTATCAAGAAATCAGAGGTCGTTGCATATGATGATCTGGGAACAGAAGCCATCCGTAAGATGACAGTTGAAAATCTGCCTGTTATTGTAGTAATTGACAGCAAAGGAAATAATCTGTACGAAACAGCGGTTGCAGATTATCTGAAACAGCAGGAATAATATAGAATAAGGCTGTTTTCGTTCTATTATATCAAAATTGATATATTAAAGAATTATAATAGGGATATTCACAGCTATACATAATTATGTGCATCAGGTTACAATAGCATTGTGATGTTCAAAGCCATTTAAATAGTAAATGTTTAAGAGAGATGCGCTGGGATGTTCCTGGCGCATTTTTTCCGTAAAAAAGGAGAGTGATGGATATGGGTAAGAACAAAAAGAAAAAAGAAAGTTATTATGATGCAGACCAATCCGGCAGAAAATTTGGTAAATGGAATTTTATCATGCTGGCAGTAATCATCGTAATAGAAGCAGTATTATATTATGTATTAACGCCGACAATCAATCTTCACAGTGTTGAATTCTGGATATGGATGATCGTAACAGTTGTTGCACTTTTTATTTGTACATTGAATTTAAAGGCAGAACAGATGGATGATATGCCTGTATCACCAAAACTGACGAAGATATTTGGTATTGTGATCGGAATCATGATTCTGGCAGCACTTGTTGGATGGATCGGATCATCCAAATTATTTGCATCTTCCAAATATGCCGGACTGATACAGATCGAAGATGGTGATTTTGAGACTGATATCGTAGAAAGCAAAGAGATCAATGATATAGCACTGATGGATACAGATACCGCAGTTATTATCGGTGAACGTGCGATCGGTTCTTTATCTGATGTAGTCAGCCAGTACGAAGTAAGCAGTGACTACAGTACGATCGATTATAATGGAAGTCCGATGAAGGTAGCAGCTCTGGAATATGCCGGATTCATCAAATATATGAATAATAAAAAGAGCGGTATACCGGGATATGTACTCGTCGATCCGGTAAAGAATGAAGCAAAATATGTAAAGCTTGAAAAACCAATGATCTATTCACCTTCTGCATATTTTAATCAGAATCTGTACCGTCATGTGCAAATGGCATATCCGACGGCTATGTTTGAAGGCTTTTATCTGGAATTGGATGATAACGGAAATCCATATTATATCTGTCCGGTACTGACAGCAAATGCAGGTCTGTTCGGAGCAAAGGATGTAAAGGGCATCGTAATCTGTGATCCATGTACCGGTGATACTGAATATCATGCAGTCGGTGATGTACCAAAATGGGTAGACCGTGTCTATGACGGAGATCTTGCATGCAGAAAATATGACTGGTACGGAAAATTATCTGGTGGCTACTGGAACAGTGTATTTGGAAATAAGGGATGCAAAACGACAACAGATGATTATGGTTATAAGGTCATGAACGGAGATGTGTGGGTATACACCGGCGTAACTTCCGTAAATGGAGATGAATCCAATATCGGTTTTGTTATGATCAATCTTCGTACCGGAGAGAGTAAATATTATTCAATCGCAGGAGCGGAAGAGCATTCTGCCATGGCATCAGCAGAAGGACAGGTACAGCACCTTGGATATAAAGCATCCTTCCCTTCATTAATAAATATTGGTGGTATTCCTACTTATATCATGGTATTAAAGGATAACGGTGGTCTTGTCAAAATGTATGCACTGGTTGATGTCGAGAAATACAACATCGTAGCAACCGGAAATACACAGAAGGAAACACTGATATCTTATAATAAACTGCTGGCACAGAATGGATTAAAGACGGGCAAAGATCTGTCCGACAATCTTCCAAACAAGCAGATCACGGTCAAAGACATTCAGTTCATCCAGTTAGAGGATAGTACCTATGTGTATATTACAGATGAAAAACGAAATGTCTACAAGCAGGATTTTGCTGAAAATGAAAGTCTGATCCTCATTCAGCCGGGAGATTCTATCAAAGTATTTTATCAGGAAGGAGAGGATGCAATCAATCAGTTGATCTCGTACGACAAATAAATCATTTAGAAAAAAATACTGTATAAAAAGGAAATGCTTTGAATGCGTACACTTATATAAAGTATATGCAAGATGTATTTAAAATCTGTGTAAATGTGTACAAACTGCATAAATAAAATTGGCAGTATTCACTAATTACATCAAGTTGACACGAGATCAAATATATCGTAAATTATTATTATAGGCTGATTCTTGGGCTGAATCAGCCAGAGCAAAAAGTTTTAAAAAGTAAAGGAGAGTTCTATGGAAAAGAAAAGAGTATTCAGTAAATCATTACTTTTACTGGCAATTACAAGTATTATGCTGTTTGCGATGAGTATTACATCTATGGCAGCGACAAATGTTACAAATATCAGGCAGACAGAAGTAGGGCAGAATAGAGCCAAGATAGAATTTAATGGTGCTGATGGCGCAAAAGGATATTACATCTATTATTCATCAAATAATGGTGCTAAATGGAAAAGAGTAGATGATGATATTTATCCAGATAGTTATAAACCAGAGTATACTTATACTGGCTTAAGTGTGGGATGTACATATAAAGTAAAAGCCGTGCCTGTATATGAAACATATGTAAGTGGCACTGGTTATGTTTATAATGCAAAAGAGAATTTGGCAGCTACAGGTGAAATTGTTACAGCACCGTCATCAGACGCACTGGGCACAGTTAAACAGATTGGTGCAACATATAATTCAGTAACAATACAGTGGTCACCTTCTTATGGTACTACAAAATATGTTATATATCGTGATAATAATATGACAAATGGTGTAAAAGTAGCAGAAGTTAAGGGCTCACAGACTTCTGTAAAGCTTAAAGCCGAAGCAGGAACACAAAGCACATACTATGTATATCCTGTAAGAGTATCTTCAACAGGATATGAAGCAATCTATAGTTATAATTATGAATCGATATCTGGTGTTAAAACTGCACCTAAGGCTCCTGTTAAAGTTGCAAGTTTAGCCTATCATAATATAAGTTGGGATAAATATAGCAAAACTAAAGTAACAGTTGGTTGGGATAGAAATGATAATAATGAGTTCTATGAACAGGGATATAGAATTGCTGTTTATTCAGTTGATGGTAAGAAAAAGCTGAAAACATATAATATTACCAATTCATATACAAGGAGCAAGACATTTAGCTTGAAGGCAATAAAGAATAAAGGATTCAGAGTAAAGGTTTCAAGTTATGTTGTAGTAAATGGTAAGAAGTGTTACAGCAAATGGTCAAAAACTAAGGTTGTAATTCCTCAGGCAGATGTTAAACTTACAAGAAAGTCAAAGACTTCTGTAAAATTATCATGGAAGAAAGTTTCAAATGCTACAGGCTATACTATCTATGCATGCAAGAATGCAGGTTCATTTACCAGCAATAAAAAATGGTATAAGGTTGCAAAAGTAGGAAAGAAAACAACATCATATACTGTTAAAAAGCTGAAAACCGGTAAGTATGCAGGATTTTATGTTATACCAACTGTAAAGATCGGTAAGAAGTCATATAAGGCAGATGCCACATGGTATATGAGTATGTACATGAGCAAGTATTATTAAAATTTTACTTTAATAATCATAAAAGTATTTAGTTGAAAAAACACTGGAGAAATCATAAGTTTTGATGGTTTTTCCAGTGTTTTTTATAATTTCAATCTTATAATCAGGGACTAGGATTCAAGACCAGAATGATATATAATAAAGACCATAAAAAAGACTAAAATGAAATAAATATTGACTATGTATCAGAAATTTGATATTTTTGTAATATAATTTTAACAAAAAGGAAATGATTGGCATGAAAAACAGAAACTTATCAATATTAAAGGCATTTATATTTGTTATGATGGCAGTATGTTTTTTTCAAACGGAACATTGAAGGCATCTGCAGCAAGCGAAGTAAAGGGACTCACACAGACCCGGTCAGAAGAGGATTCGGTTACGGTGAGCTGGAAGAGCCTGAAAAATGCATATGGTTATGATGTGTTTATTTCATCAGGAAATGGAAAATATAAGCGCCTGACAAATAAAACATGTGATGTTGTAGGAAGTAAAAATACAAAGAAAAAAATTAGTAACCTTACGTCAAGCAGAACATATTATGTAGTTGTAAAGGCTGTTTATAAAAAAGAAAATGGAAAATATAAGATCGGACCTGCAGGAAAGAGATTAGAAGTAGTAACTTCGCCATCTAAGACAGCAAAATCTACGATCAAGCAGATCAAGGCGACTCCTCATTATATCAGATTTAAGTGGGATAAGGTGAGAGGTGCAAACCGTTATATTGTATATGTAAATGATAAGAAAAAAGCGGTTGTAAAGAAAAATGCGGTATCGATCCGTGTCAGAACCGGATCTGTTAATAATGTCCGTGTTGTACCTGTAAAGCGTTCCGGTTCCGGTTTTATGGCAAAGGGTGGAAATATCGAAGCATATGATTTCTATTCATCACCAAAAAGACCAAAGAGAGTGGCGGCATTCCGGTATAACAATTTATTGTGGCAGCCAACAGAAAGCAATATTGTAACAATTGGATGGACAAAAGCGGCTGGTGATAAGTATGATCCAACCGGATATCAGATGGAAGTATATTCACTGGAAGGAAGAAGATTGAATTTGTATTATTCTACAAAAACAAAGCTCAGTATCAACATTCCTTCCGTTGAAAATAAAGGCTTCAAGGTTCGTGTCAGAGCTTATGTCAAGATCAATGGCAAGAAGTATTTTGGTAAATGGACAGATATGCAGACTGTGATCCCACAGGCAAAGATCAGTATGAAGCGTACCGGAAGAAATTCTGTAGAGATCAACTGGGAAAGTGTAAAGAATGTAACAAAATATCATGTATATGCATGTAATGATATCAAGGCAGAAAAGCCGGAATGGTATGAGGTTGCAACGGTTGGTGCCGGAACAAATTCCTATGAATATAATAATTGTATTGAGGGAAAATATACAGCAATGTATGTTATTCCAGAGGTTCAGGTTGGCAGGAACACATATAAGGCATCCTATACATGGCATTTATATATGAATATTGAGTAAAAAAAACTTGACAAACAATATATCCTTTGTTATCATGTACTAGCGTCAAAATTTAATATCCCTGGTGGGAACATTTCATTTAGGCATTTTGCAGAAGTACTCAAGTGGCTGAAGAGGCGCCCCTGCTAAGGGTGTAGGCCGTTCGCGCGGCGCGAGGGTTCAAATCCCTCCTTCTGCGTATTTTATCTAAATGATAGAATTCGTAGGGAGATGGCATTGCAGGAGCCCTGCTGGATGGATTTTGACGAAGGATATTCCTCGATAGCTCAATGGTAGAGCACTCGGCTGTTAACCGAGGGGTTGTAGGTTCGAGCCTACTCGGGGAGCTTAAAGCGAAAGCTTTAAAACTTAATAAATGGCGCGATAGCCAAGTGGTAAGGCCCCGGTCTGCAACACCGTCATCGCCGGTTCAAATCCGGCTCGCGCCTCTTGAAAAGAGATTGGAATGTTTCCAGTCTCTTTTTTGTTGTGCATTTACTTTTACAAAGTGGTTTGTTATAATAACTCTGGGAGTTTGTCCCATTTTCTGAAACTATTTTTGAGTAACAGAAAAGGGGCGTTCAGGAGACATATAAATGAAAGATTCCTTTGTGGAGGAGGGCTTTATGACGCAAAAGAGCAGGGAACAGAGAGTTCGTTACAAATTAGATGAATCAATGACACTGAACCAGGAAGAGATAAAGATATATAATGTGCCTTTTGCGGGAAATACAAATACCTGTAAAGAAACATTTGTAAAAGGTGAAAGAATACTGGAATACTGTATCGAAGGTGATCTGACGATGGAACAGTTGATCGGGAAGCCGATATTCCGGGATGAACTGGTAGAGTATTTGTACAGTATCAGCAGACAGATGGTGTCTATGGTACATAACGGTCTGAAATTGGGAAAGATCGTATTTGACCTGAAATATATGTATGTAAGATTGAATGATTTCAGTGTACAGTTGATATTTCTCCCATTTGATAATCCATCAGATATGACAGGTGTAGAAGAGTTTATCAGAAGTTTTCTGTCAGTGCTTGTCTATGCACATACACCGGCGATCGAATGTGCAAATCAGATCATAGAGTATCTGAATGGACACAAGGAATTCAATGCGATCCAGTTCAATCTGTTTATCCGGGAGTTACGGGCGCAGAGCCAGTTGCTGGTAAATACGGAGAAAACATCATCAAAGACCAAAGAGATTGCAGCAAATCATGCGAAGATGGAGATTAATATTCTTCGTGCCGAGGAAGCTGCCAGAAATGCCGAGATCGCAAGGCTCCACGCCGAGAGTGAGGCAAAACGGCTGGCAGAGTATGCAAAACAGCAGGCAAATGTTGCCAGATCTGCAGAGGAGATGCGGATGCTCGCTGAAGCTGCCAGAATACAGGCAGAGATTGACAAACAGGCCGCAGAAAAAGAATATAATAACAAATCACAGACCGCAGTTTTATATGCATGTAAGATGCGGGAAGCGGAGGATGAGAATTCTAAAAAAGAGATAAATACAGCCAGATTACTGGCAGAGGAACAGGCAAGTCAGGCGGAAGAAGAATTCCGGAGAGCTTCGGCAGAAGCAGAAAGACTGGCAGAAGAAGTTCGGTTGGCACGGGAAGAAGAGATGCGCGCAGAGGAAGCCAGAATGCGTGCAGAATATGAAGCCAGAAAGAACAATGAAGAAGCCAGAAAACTGGCGATGGAGGTTCGAAGAAGAAACGAAGAGATTGGCAGACTGTCCGAGGACAGACAAACCAGAAAGCCGGATGACAGCGAGGATGAGACAACAGTATTGTCGAAATCATTAAGTGATGGTCTGAAGCGTCCAATTCTTGTCAGAAAAAGAACCGGAGAGAAGATTTATATTAATAAGCAGGTATTCTGTATGGGTAAGGCAGACCAGGGTGTTGATTTCAAGATTACAGACAATAAATCTGTCAGCAGAAGACATGCTTATATCACAAATATAAATGGTGTTTATTATTTAAGGGATAATAATTCAACCAATCACACATACCTGAATGGGGAGATGCTTTACAGCAATATTGAGGTTGTGATCCCGGATAATAGTACGATACAGCTTTCAAATGAAGAATTTTTCTTCAAGATTAAATAAGGAGGAACTGTCATGTATTGTGATAATTGTGGTTGCGAACTTGGACCGGATATGAAGGTTTGTCCTGTTTGCGGGAAAAAAGTTGAGGATATGGCAGCTGACAATGGTAACAGTGTCAGAATGGAGGATGTAGCTTCCCAGGTAGCAGATGTATCAAAAAATGAGGATATAGGAAAGGAATTGCCGGACATCAGCAAAGAGGCAAATGCTGCTGTTGTTGATACAGATGAAATGGAAGAAGAAGGGACGACTGTATTAAAGGCAGTTGATCTGGATAAGAAGGTTGAAGAAAATGAGGATGAAGAAGGTACAACGGTTCTGTCAGCCGATATGCTGAAGAATCAGGGAATGCCAATGCCGAATCCGAACGGAATGCCGATGCCGGGACCAAACGGCCGCCCAATGCCGGGACCAAATGGGATGGTTCCGCCATTCCAGCCAAGACCAATGCAGGGTCAGCCGGGTGCAGCACCACAGAATGGGATCCCGCCATTTCAGCCAAGACCAATCCCTGGCCAGCCAGGTGTTATGGGTGGTATGCCTGTAAACGAAAAGGATGAGAAAAAGAAAAATAAAAAGTCAAAAAAGGAAAAGACTCCGAAACAGCCGAAAGCTCCAAAGGCTTCAAAAGAACCAAAGACACCAAAGCAGCCAAAAGAGAAAAAAGGCAAGGGTGGAAAAGTAGCACTGATCATTATTCTGATCGTAGTTGTTCTTGCTCTTGGCGGTGGAGCTGCTTATGTTGTTCCAAAGTATCTGAATTATAACAAGGCAGAAGAGGCTTATAAGGATGGACGGATCGATGATGCAGTTGAACTGTATAAGAAGCCGGCTGGATGAAGGATGCAGAGACTAAGGTAAATGGCGGCGTATATTATGAGTATGCAGCAAGTCTTGCAGAAGAAGGCAATTATATTGATGCGGCGGCATCTTATGAGAAAGTAATTGCATTGGAAACAGTTGCAGATGAATATAAGGATGCAGCAGATAAGGCAAAAGAGTGTTATTTCAATCAGGCAGAGAAGCTCTACGGTGAGAAGAAATATACAGAAGCTGCTGAGTATTATACAAAGGCAGGAGATTATACCGGAGCGGCAGAAAAAGTAAAAGAGTGTTCTTACATGAATGGTGAGACACTTGCAGAGCAGAAGAAATATGATGAGGCAGTCAAGGCATACGAGACAGCCGGAGATTATAAGGATGCCGCAGATAAGATCAAGGAATGTTACTACAATAATGCATCTGACAAAATGGAAGCTAAAGAGTATGCGGCAGCAAAAGAGCTGTTCCTGAAATCAGAATATTCCGATTATTCCGATAAGGCAAATGAGTGTCTGATCAAGCAGGCAGAGACATATCTGGCAGATGAGAAGTTTGAGGATGCGATCAAGACTTACGGTGAGGTGGATTCCAAGTATAAAGATTGCACAAAGAAGATTGACAGTGCTTATACAAAATGGGGAAGCTCTCTTTACAAGAGCAAGGATTACAAGGGTGCTGTTGAGAAATACGAGCAGGTTACAAAGAAAGATGTAACGGATAAGATCAACAAGGCAAAAGCAGCTTATGTAAAGGATCATAAGGATCGCAGTGATGAGACAACGATGAGTTATCTCTGTGATCTTCGTTATGCAGATTATGGTTCGGCAGAAGATGATTATACAAAGTTGATCGGATGGACAGTAGAATCATTTGTAAATGATAAACTGGATGATTACAAAAATAAGAAGACATCTGCGGATTCCAGCAAGACGATCTATGTACATACGATGTATCTGAATGAAAATGATGCATCTATGAGTCTGAAAGGGTATGTAATATATTCAGATGGTACAAAGAGCAATGACATTACATTTGGAGAGGTAAAAGATCGTTATACAACATGGATGAGCATTGATCCGTCATCTGCGATCAAGGGAGATGCAACCTTATATGTATATGATGATACCGATAAGCTGGTTGAGAAATTTACATTTACTATTAAATAAAAAATTCGTTAAAGTGAGAAAGGGGTAACCATGGTTCAAACGGACAGGATATGAGTGTTCGGGGAAAAGTGGAACAGAACGGACAGACAGAGAAAAAAGGATATACCTATACCCCAGGAGTAGAGATCAAGATCATAGTTGCAGTTGTGTTCCTTATGGCATTTGGACTTATTATGATCTTCAGTGCGTCCAGTTATACATCGTCGATCAGCCGCGTCACGAATTACGATTCGGCATATTACTTTAAAAAGCAGTTGAAGGTAATGGCACTTGGAGTTATTATTGCTGCATTCCTTAACTGGGTTCCGTATAAGCTGATCAAGAAATGTGGAATCCTGGCGTATGTTATATCTCTGGTTTTGATCGTTATGTTAAAGACACCACTTGGTATTAATTCCGGTGGTGCGACCAGATGGCTGAATCTGGGATTTATGCAGCTTCAGGTTGCGGATGCAACAAAGGTCTGTATGATCGTTTTTATGGGCTGGTATGTGAACCGTTTCTGGAAGGAATTTGATAAATTCAGATATACCTTGATCTTATGGCTGTTAGTTGCACTTCAGGCGGGACTGATATTGAAGATATCATCCAATCTGAGCAGTTGCCTGATCCTTATGCTCATGGTATTTATTCTGACATTTATTGTTGGAAAACATCCAAAAATGCATCTGATCATTGCAGCGGTTGGTATTGTAATGATTGTTATCTTTATCATGTGGTTAAAGGCGAATATGCCGCTTGACAGTGAGATGGACAAATACCCATATCAGATTCGGAGATTCTTCGGATGGCTGGATCCGGAACGGTATGCAGGTACGCTTGGCTATCAGCCATTACAGTCTCTGTATGCGATCGGAAGCGGCGGATTGCTTGGCAAGGGACTTGGAAATGGTACACAGAAGCTGAGCAACATTCCGGAAGCACAGAATGATATGATTTTTGCTATCATCTGTGAGGAGCTTGGACTGATCGGTGTTATTATTATGTTTTTGATGTTTGGATATCTTTTGTATCAGATGGTTATTGTTGTGAAAGAGTCCAGAAATATATATGCAAGTGTGGTTGTGATCGGGGTGATCTTACATATCATTTTCCAGATTATAGTCAATGTCTGTGTGGCTGTGAATTTCTTTCCGAATACAGGTGTATCGCTGCCATTTATCAGTGCAGGTGGTTCTGCCATCATATGTACATTAATGGAGATTGGACTTGTGATCGGAATACGGAGACAGCAGGTGAATCGAAAATATTCAAGAATATCTTAGATGAGGAGAGAACAATGAAAAAGATACTTAGAGGTTTACTGGCGGTGATGGCATTTGCCGTATGTATGGCAGGAGCAATATCAATACCATCCAGAGCGGAAGAGGCTTATACATCTGAAAATGAGGCAGAGGCTACGGATGCAGAATTACAGACAACAGCCGGTGCAGAACTGGCAACAGTGAAAAACGGCTGGGTAAATGTAAAAGGCGGACGGAAGTATTACGAGAATGGAAAGGCAGTAAAGGGCTGGAAGGTTCTTTCCGGAAAGACCTATTATTTCAGTAAGAAAAATGGTCAGGCAGTTACCGGTAAAAAGAAGATCGGTGATGCCAGATATTTCTTTGATAAGTATGGCAGAATGCAGAAGAAGGTCTGGAAAGTAGTCAATGGTAAGAAATTCTTCTTTGGCTATAACGGACAGGCAAAAACGGGATTCTGTACGATTAATGGCAACCGGTATTACTTTAATGATAAGGGTGAGCTGCAGAAGAGCAAATTTTTCAAGGTAAATGGTAAGACTTTTTTTGTTGGATATAAGGGACATACGTTTTCCGGCCTGAAGAAGGTAAAGGGAACTTATTATTACTTCAGCAAAAAGGGCAGAATGGCAGTTAAGACCTGGAAAACGATCAACGGCAAAAAGTTCTACTTTGGCTATGATGGAAAGGCAAAGACAGGTTTCTGTACGATTGACGGACATCGTTATTTCTTTAATAAGAATGGCGTACTTCAGAAAAGCAAGTTCTTTACAGTAAATGGAAATATTTATTTTGTTGGATATAAGGGATATACATTTTCCGGTCTGAAAAAGGTAAAGGGAACGTATTATTATTTCACAAAATATGGAAGAATGATCCAGAATGAATGGCGCACGATCAATGGCAAGAAGTTTTATTTTGGCAGTAACGGAAAGGCAACAACCGGACTTGCAACTGTCGATGGACATACCTGTTATTTCAATAAGAATGGTGTGCTCTACAGGAATCAGTTCATAACATATAATGGAAAGCTTTATTATATGGAGGATACTGGATATGCGGCAACCGGACTGAAACAGATCAATGGCAAGTATTATTATTTTGAATCTGATGGTGCGGCTGTGAAGGAAGCATGGAAGACCGTTGACAAGAATAAGTATTATTTTGATAAGAATGGAACGGCATATACAGGTTCACATACGATCAGCGGTAAGATCTATATTTTCCGGACAGATGGAAAACTTGCAAATGCGACAGGGCTTGTCACTATAGATGGAAATACATACTATTGCGATAATAACGGACATCCGCAGACAGGTTATAAGAAGATCAAGGATGCCTATTATTATTTCGGTACGGATGGTGTGATGTACCGCAAGAAATGGGCATATGTGGATGGTTATAAGTTCTATTTCTGCTCAAACGGAAAACGTGCGGTAGAAGTGGATGATGTTATTGGCAAGCAGGATTCTTATGAGATCATTGTAAATAAGTATTCAAATGTTGTTACGGTATATGCGAAGGATGGAGATAAGGGTTATATCATTCCGGTCCGTTCCTTTATTTGTTCTACAGGTCAGAGCACACCGCTTGGAACCTTCCATACACAGAGTCACTACAGATGGCATGAACTGATGGGACCTTGCTGGGGACAGTGGTGTACCGGTATCTATGAAGGATATCTGTTCCATTCCGTATATTATAATGATGTAAATAATAATAACGCACTCAGTGTATATGCATATAACAAGCTGGGGACAACCTGCTCTCACGGATGTGTCCGACTGACCGCCGGAGATGCAAAATGGTTATATGATAATTGTGAGGTTGGAACAAAGGTTACGATCATAAATAAAAAGGGCAGTGATCCATTTCCAAAGCCAACTGCATATAAGCTGCCATCCTGGCACACATGGGATCCAACCGATCCAAATATGCAGTATAAGTGCAAGCAGAATGGCTGCCATTAGGAGGAAATAACGTGCAGAAGTTCAGAAAATGGATTTATAGTCTGTGCATTTTAACAGGATTACTTGCGGTCTGTACTGCTTGTGGAAAAGCCGACAGTCAGCCAAAAGAAGAGACAACAGAGGTTGTAACTGACGGCCCGGTCAGTGGTCCGGAGGATTTTAAGCGGCTTGGCATGATCATTGATGTTGCTTCTTCAAATATGGTTAAGGATGTTTCATACGAGATCAAAAATAAAGAGATCGCCTGTATAAAATTTGTTTATAACGGAATTGATTGTCAGTTCCTTGCGTCTGCGGTATACAGTGATTTTGATCTGGCAGGGGTAACGAATACCGGTACCGGAGATATGCTGGTATCAGGGGTTCAGGGATACAATGCAACGTATTATAAGCTGAATCCGGGCAGGGTTGTTTTCTGGAGTGATACGAATATTCATTATTGTCTGTACATCTATGTAACAGCAGAGGATTCAGTTGTAGACAGTATCCTTCCGTTGCTTTCATTTGAGGATCATTATGATGAGAGAGAAGATGTAATTGAGCATGCAGAGGCGGAAAGTAAAGCATTTGCACAACAGATCATAACGGTGTTCCAGAATAAGGATGTCAATGGCTTGTCTGAGATCCTGAACTATCCGCAGGAACTTGGAAGCGGAGAGTCCATTGCAAATATAGATGAGCTGATGGCAATCCCGGCTGATCAGATCTTCACAGATAAGCTGTTGGAGGCAGTAGGAACCGATGCGATCGATAACCTGCGGAAGAGCAGGGATGGTGATGCATGGCTGATCGGTTCAGCAAGTAAGAATATTTATTTTCGCATGACATCGGATGGGGTTTATAAGATCGTAAAGATCAATAATTAGCCTGCAAATATATGATATTACATCCCGGTTGGAGATGTTGCCCGGAAGCTGAAAAGGAATCCGGATAACGTTCTGACCGGGATGTATTTTTATGTAGAAAGCTGTAAAAAGAATGCTCACGATAAGAATTGTAGAGAGGGGAAGATAAATGTAGAATTATTTTGTGAAGTGGACAGGCCTTCTGGGAGGTTCACAAAAAATATCAGGAGGGTGCTATTCAAATGGGAAATAAATATCTGATAAAAGAGGCGGCAAAAATGGTGGATGTTGAACACATGTGCTTCGCTACTGGGAAGAAGAACTGGATATGAGGATCAAGCGAAATGATATGGGACATCGGTACTATGATGAGCAGGATATCAGAATTTTGAAGAAGATAAAGGAGCTGAAGGATCGGGGGATCCAGTTAAAGGCGATCCATGAACTGGTGCAGAAAATGTATGATATTCTGGAAAATGGAGTTCCGGTTGAAACGGCATCGAAGGAGGTTGAAACAGATTTCACCTCGGAACTGGTCAATACAGTTACCCAGATCACGGAGGAGCCGGGTGAGGATCAGGAGCGGATTGTTGATTTTAAGCTGGTACAGTTCCAGTCGATGATGACGAAGATTGTCGGAAATTCGATAAAGGAGAATATCAAGCCGATCAGTCAGGCAGTAACTGCGGAAGCAACAGAGCAGATCGCAAAGCAGATGGATGTTATTATGAAGGAACAGGATGAGCGGGCAGAGGAACGGTATCAGAGACTGGATACCGTGATCCGGGAAATGCAGCAGACCAGACGGGAGATCGCGGCAGCAGAAGCCGGAGGGAAAAAGAAAAAACGATTATTTGGTAAGAAGAATAAATAAGAACATATGCCAGCTTCATCTATCTGCTAGTCTTTCTTTATAAAAACTTCATATAAGAGAAATTGAATCCGTGATATAATGAGCGTATGCCGAGCAATGCCAGATCATAAAAATAAACCAGGTTGTGCTTGCACAAGACCTGATTTATTTTTATGATCTGATAGTGCGAAGCACGGACATCGAGTAATCTGAAAGATTACGAGATGAGCATTGCGAGAGTAATCCGAAGGATTACGAGATGAGCATTGCGAGAGCAATCCGAAGGATTACGAGATGAGCATTGCGAGAGCAATCCGAAAGATTACGAGATGAGCATTGCGAGAGTAATCCGAAGGATTACGAGATGAGCATTGCGAGAGTAATCCGAAGGATTACGAGATGAGCGATGCGAGAGTAATCCGAAGGATTACGAGATGAGCGATGCGAGAGAAATCTGGAGCATTGCGAGGAAAAACAATTATAAAGGAAAACATATGAAGATCATAAAAAAAGTTAAATGGGCGTTGGTTTCCGTCTGGATCTTTATCGTGCTGATCATGTTGGTAGGTACGATTGTGATTGGACGAAGTTATTTGTCAGAAATGTTTGGTGACGGTTACAGTATACAGTCATTATATTCGATCAGCGATCCGATTAAGGAAACATACCGGAATCTGTCGATCATCATGTCGGATGTGCAGGAGGATCTGCAGACAGATCCGGGCAAATTCTATGATAAGAAATATCTGGACAGTCTGAACCAGAAAGCCGGAAATTACAGGACATCGGTGCTTGTCTATATTGATGGTGAATTTACATATTCCGGTATAAAAGATGAAGTAGAAAAACTGGAAGCGTCTTTACTTACCAAACGTGCAATCTATATAAATGGTGAGAAGGGAATCAAGCAGGAGGAAGTAGAAAACAGTTCATCAGAGTCCGGTTCCGGGGAAATGGGTGATCAGGGTTCATATGCATTTGGAAAATATGGAAAAACTTATGAATATATGCTGACATCTCCACAGGCATATCTGTGTAATGAGATCGATTATCAGATCAATGGCAAATCGATCAGTATTTTCCTGGTTACATATTATGGTAATTACGTCAGCCAGTTTAAGAGTGCGCTGGTTGGATTTATCCTTATGATGTTCTTGATCATGCTGGTTCTGACAACTGCTTTGTCGACACTGGTATATGTACAGTTCATCCGTCCGCTGGTTCGTCTGAAGGAGGCAGCAGAGGAGATTGGTACCGGGAATCTGGGAGAGCCGGTAGAGGTCAGTGATGGAAGAAAAGATGAGATTGGAGAATTATGCCGGTCATTTAACGACATGAGAGAGCGCCTGAATGAATCGGTTGAGCTTAAGATGCAGTATGAGGAAGAAAACAGGGAGCTGATCAGTAACATTTCTCATGATCTGAAAACTCCGATCACAACGATCAAAGGATACGTTGAGGGTCTGATGGATGGTGTGGCAGACACACCGGAGAAGCAGGATCGTTATCTGAAGATGATCTATAATAAGGCAAATGAATTGGATGCGCTGATCAACGAATTGTCGCTATATACCAATATCACGAACAATGCGATTCCGTATGAATTCCACAGAGTATCGGTAAAAGACTATTTTAATGACTGTATGGAAGAGGTTCGGGCAGATCTGTTATCACATAATATGACACTGAACTATAACAATTATTGTGCGGAAGATGTAAAGGTTGTTGTTGATCCGGATCAGTTGAAGCGTGTTATCAACAATATTGTGACAAATGCGATCAAGTATACAGATAAAGAGGAAGGTCATATTGACATTTCTATAGAAGAAAGTGAGAAAATGATCAAGGTATCGATCAATGATGATGGACGGGGGATCGACAAAGAGAGCCTGCCGCATATATTTGACCGAACGTATCGTGCAGACAGTGCAAGACGTTCCAGAGGTGGAAGCGGACTGGGGCTTGCTATCTGCAAGAAGATCGTGGAAGAACATGGTGGAAAGATCTGGGCGACCAGTAAGAAAGGTGAAGGTACAACGATCTATTTCACATTGAAGAAATACATCAAGGAGGAAAATAAAGATGAGCAGAATACTGATAATTGAAGATGAACTTAGCATAGCAGAGCTGGAGCGGGATTATCTGGAGTTGAATGATTTTGAGGTTGAGATAGAGACAAATGGAGCAAAGGGTCTGGATAAGGCATTAGAGAATGATTACAGCCTGATCCTGCTTGATCTGATGCTTCCGGATCTGGATGGATTTGAAATCTGTCGTCAGATTCGTGAGAAGAAGGATATTCCGATCATCATGGTTACAGCAAAGAAGAATGATATTGATAAGATCCGTGGACTTGGACTTGGTGTTGATGATTATGTAACAAAGCCATTCAGTCCAAGTGAGCTGGTTGCCAGAGTAAAGGCACATATTTCCAGATATGAGCGTCTGATTGGTTCAACCGCATTGCAGAATGATGTCATTGAGATCCGTGGATTAAAGATTGACAAGACCGATCGTCGTGTCTATGTGGATGGAGAAGAGAAGGTATTTACAAATAAGGAATTCGATCTTCTGACTTTCCTTGCAAGCAATCCGAATAAGGTATTTTCAAAGGATGAACTGTTTAACAAGATCTGGAATATGGAGAGTATCGGAGATATCGCAACCGTTACGGTTCATATCAAGAAGATCCGTGAGAAGATCGAATTTGATACATCTAAGCCACAGTACATCGAAACTGTATGGGGCGTTGGATACCGATTCAGAATGTAGTGAAAAAGTGTGAGGACAGAGCCTGCACAGATGGGAGAGTGTGCATCAGAGCTTTGGATTTTGATAGGTTCTGATAAGGAGATAACAGATGAAGATAGAAGTATTATATGAAGATAATGATATATTGGTTGCGGTGAAGCCGTATGGGCTGCCATCCCAGCCGGACAAGAAGAATTCTGAAAATATGGTCAGTATGTTGAAGCTTCGCATTTTTGAGAAAGAGCATCGGACAGAGGAACCATATCTGGCTCCGATCCATAGACTGGATCGTCCGGTTGGCGGCATTATGTTATTTGCCAAGAACAAGGAGGCTGCTTCGAAGCTGTCAAAGCAGAGTGAAGATGGCGAGATGGTCAAATATTATCAGGCAATCTTAACCGGAGAACTTCCGAATGATGCCGGAACGATTACGAATTATCTGATTCACGATAACAAGACAAATGTCACAAGAATTGTGGATAAAGATACGCCGGGAGCCAAATTAGCGGAGCTGGATTATGAAGTGTTAGATGTCATGGAGACAGATGATGGAATCTTAAGTTATGTTCTGATCAATCTTATCACAGGCAGAACCCATCAGATCCGTGTACAGATGGCTGGTAAAAAAGCCGGAATCTGGGGCGATACAAAGTATAATCCAAAGTTCCAGAAAACAAAGAAATCTTATAAGCAGATCGGTCTGCATGCATCCAGACTGGAATTCGAACATCCGGTGACGGGTGAGCATATGATCTTTAAGAATGAGCCGGAGGGCAAAGCCTTTGAGATCATCGAGCTGGATGAATTTTAATATTATTTTGTAATTGGAATGGTATTCGGAATAATGACTTCTTCAAAGCCATTATAGCTGTGTACCCATTTTACGGTTCCATCTGAACTGGTTTCCAACAGATAACTCAGATCTTCTTTTTTGAAATGCATGATCAAAATGTCGTCATCTGTTACTTCATAGGTTCCAGTTTCGGTGGAGCCTTTCTTTTTGATCACTTTGTTGTCTTCTGTGAATATGAAACTGCCAAGATCTTCTATTGTCCATTTTGATTCACAGAGAAGCTCCTGCATGGATTTGTCATCGTGTGGCTTCAGATTCCGGAGATGTGTGGACAGGAAGTAGATACCTGCAACCAGGATTGCAAAGATTACAACAAGTGTTATGGTTTTCCGGACGATTGCAAAGGTATGGCGGTTCTTGCGCTGTCTTGTCAGAGATGCCTGCTGTTCCCCAACTGCCTCGTGGTAGGAGGTGCTGATGCTGTAAGTGGCACCGGAGATACCATTTGACTTATTTGCAGAAGTTTGCTCCGCTTTTAAACGAAGAATGGCTGTCTCTGTCAGACCTTCTGTTGATATATCTGTCTGATTTTTTAATTGTTCTGTCTGATCCTGGATTTCCTTATCTTCCAGATATTGTTCAGAGACCGGAAGTTTTCCGGTTTTTGTTGATTCGCCTTTCAAATGGAAAGATGTATTTGACTCCTGTTTATTCATTATTTTACCCTCATTATTTGTTTGGAATATGGAAAGATCATCCGTTGCAGACAAATGATTTTTCATTCCTGTGTTTAGTGCTTTTCATCATGGATAATATATACAGAAACAGTGCAAATTGCAAGAAAAAATGTTTTACATTCTGGCAGAACCGGCAAAAATCCCTTGAAAATATCAGGTTATATCTATATAATGACAGAAGGTATGTAACTTTTTAAAGGACAGGTATAGATGTCAGACACATTTAAAAGGCTGCACGATAGAATTATTTTTATAAGTATATAAAGGAGAAAATTGAGATGGCTAATGAAAAGAAATTAGTAGAGGCTATTACTTCCATGGACGAAGATTTTGCCCAGTGGTACACAGATGTTGTAAAGAAAGCAGAGCTTACAGATTATTCAAGTGTAAGAGGATGCATGATTTTACGACCGGCCGGTTATGCCATCTGGGAAAATATACAGAAGGAACTCGACAGAAGATTCAAGGAAATAGGCGTAGAAAATGTATATATGCCATTGTTCATTCCTGAAAGTCTTCTTCAGAAGGAGAAGGATCACGTAGAAGGATTTGCACCTGAAGTTGCATGGGTAACACAGGGTGGTTTGGATCCACTTCCGGAGCGTTTATGTGTAAGACCTACATCAGAGACTCTGTTCTGTGATCTGTATTCGAATATCATTCATTCATATAGAGATCTTCCAAAGGTTTATAACCAGTGGTGTTCAGTTGTTCGTTGGGAAAAGACAACCAGACCTTTCCTTCGTTCGATGGAATTCTTATGGCAGGAAGGTCATACGGCACATGCTACAGCAGAAGAAGCAGAGGAAAGAACCATCCAGATGTTAAATGTCTATGCTGATTTCTGTGAGCAGGTTCTGGCTATTCCTATGATCAAGGGACGTAAGACAGATAAAGAGAAGTTTGCGGGTGCAGAGGCTACTTATACGATCGAAGCTCTGATGCATGATGGTAAGGCACTTCAGTCCGGTACAAGCCATAATTTCGGAGATGGATTTGCCAAGGCATTTGGCGTTCAGTATACAGACGCAAATAATAAATTACAGTATGTACACCAGACTTCATGGGGTATGTCAACCAGAATTATCGGCGCGATCATCATGGTTCATGGTGATGACAGCGGCCTGGTGCTTCCACCAAGAATCGCTCCTACACAGGTTATGATCATTCCGATCAACCAGAAGAAGGAAGGCGTTCTTGAAAAGGCACAGGAGATCAAGGCAGCTCTTTCTGAGAAGTTCACAGTTAAGCTGGATGATTCTAATAAGAACCCAGGCTGGAAATTCTCTGAGCAGGAGATGCGCGGCATTCCGGTTCGTATCGAGATCGGACCAAAGGATATCGAAGCTGGTCAGGCAGTTATCGTACGTCGTGATAACAGAGAAAAGACAGTTGTGTCATTAGATAATATTACAGAAGCAGTTGGAGAGATCCTTGAGAAGATGCAGGCAGACATGCTTGCAAAGGCAACTGCTCACAGAGATGCCAATACACATGAGGCTCATAACTGGGAAGAATTCACTGACATTCTGACAAGAAAGCAGGGATTCATCAAAGCTATGTGGTGTGGCGACAGAGCCTGTGAGGAAGCGATCAAGGATGAGACCGGTGCAACAACCAGATGTATGCCGTTTGAGCAGGAGCATTTGTCCGATGTCTGTGTACATTGCGGTAAGCCAGCAAAGACTATGGTATACTTTGGCAAGGCATACTAAGAGGAACATCGGCTATTAGCAGATGATAGATAAGTAGTGTATTTGATTTTGCGGAATTTATGATACTTGCAATAGGTGATAACAAACATATTAATAGATTGTTATCACCTATTTAATGTAATATATATTTGGAATGGAATATGCTGTTTTCAATTGATATCATGAAATATATGGCATAGATGGTGGCGCAATCATGAAATATGGCATAGATGGTGGCGCTTAAGGGTATATTGGATGAAAAATCTTGTTAATACCCCGCCGAAGGGTAGGCGCGTGGGTATGACAGCTAGAAAACAGAAGTGATACCCAAGTGAAGGATAGATCATAGGGTATAATAGAAGAGAAGATGAGAGATACCCTATCAAAAAAATAAAGTAATGGTATTGTGTACAGAAAGGCATAGAAATACCCAAGGAGGAGGTTGTGATATGGAGATCAGGATGCCGGAGAATGCGAAAAAGGTAATAGAGACACTGGAAGCTGCCGGGTATGAAGCCTATATTGTTGGTGGATGCGTGAGAGACAGTATTCTTGGCAGAGAACCGGGAGACTGGGATATTACGACAGCAGCAAGACCGGAACAGGTAAAGGCGTTATTCAGACGGACGATCGATACCGGAATTAAGCATGGTACGGTTACGGTTATGTTTGGTAAAGAGGCATATGAAGTAACTACCTACCGGGTGGATGGAGAATATTCCGATCACAGAAGACCGGATTCTGTGGAATTTACTGCGAATTTAGAAGAAGACTTGAAGCGTAGGGATTTTACGATCAACGCTATGGCATACAGTCCTTCAGCAGGTGTGATCGATCTGTTTGGTGGAATGGATGATCTGGACAATAAGGTCATCAAGGCGGTCGGTGATCCGCTGGCACGATTTGATGAAGATGCTCTGAGAATCCTTCGGGCGATCCGGTTTGCAGGACAGCTTGATTTCACGATCGAGAGGGATACCAGAAAGGCGATGATCCTGCGGGCACAGTTCTTACAGGATATCAGTGCCGAACGTATCCGCGTGGAGATTGACAAATTGCTGACTTCAGCGCATCCGGAGAAATTGATGGAAGCATATGTGACAGGTATAACAGCATATATCCTGCCGGAATTTGACCGAATGATGGAACAGCCGCAGAACAATCCATACCACAAATATAACGTAGGAGTTCATTCGATGGAAGCAGTTAAGGTTATTGAGCCAACTACAGTATGCAGATGGGCTGCGCTGCTTCATGATGTGGGAAAGCCGGAATGTCATACTGTGGATGAAAATGGTATCGACCATTTCTATGGACATAATGAGAAGGGGGCAGAGATTGCCCGTAAGGTGCTTCGCAGACTGCGGTTTGACAATGAAACGATAGATCTGGTATGCAAGATGGTGCTGTGGCATGATTATGGTTTAGGGGAGATGTTGAAAAAGACAACCTTCCGAAAAGCACTCAGCAGGATGGGAGCAGATTTCTTCCCTTATTATATCAAGATCCGCCGGGCGGATATGGCGGCACAGAGTGATTATAAGTTAGAAGAACGGAGAGGCAGCATCGAGCATCTGGAGAAATTGTATCAGGAGATCACGGATGCGAAAGATTGTCTGACGATTAAACAGCTTGCCATCAATGGAAAGGATTTGATCGCACTTGGCGTAAAGCCGGGAAAAGAGATCGGCGATATCCTGCAGGAGCTTCTGAATCAGGTGCTTGGCAGTCCTGAGTTGAACAACAGAGAAACGCTGCTGTCTATGGCAGAGTCATATATTAGAAAATAGAAAAAATAAAGGTGGAGTTATAACTGCATCCGGTTAATTATATATTGACATTACCAAAGATTTCGTAATGAGATGCATAGTGCCGGTAAATACAAGTGCCTGTTTGAGTCCGAAGGTAAATGTGACTTTTTATGTGAAAGACCGGAAATCATTTAAAACAGATAAAAATATGGAGGTGTGGAATGAGACTGAGGAATGTGTTAATTGTTGTGAAAGATATTGAACGGTCAAAGCAATTTTACCATGATCTGTTTGGACTCGAACCAATATTAGATAATGACGGAAATCTGATCCTGACGGAAGGACTTGTATTGCAGGATGAGAGGATATGGAAAGATTTTCTAAAAAGAGATGTGATATCCCACAATAATTCCGCCGAGCTATATTTTGAGGAGCGGGATATCGAAGCTTTTGTTGAAAAGCTGGAGCGGTTATATCCATCGATTGAATATGTAAATCCACTTATGGTTCACAGTTGGGGACAGAAGGTGGTTCGTTTCTATGATCTGGATGGAAATCTGATCGAGGTTGGGACGCTGACGTAACCGGAAACAGACAAGGAAGCATTTGCAGATGCCGCATATGGAGATGTTAAAGCAGATAAAAGAAAAATATGTCCTTGATACGGCAGTAACAAAAAGATAGGGTTTATATAATGGGGAAGGGGAAATTACTATGTGGAAAATATTTATAATTATATTCGGAGTGCTTTTCGGCATATTTATGCCAAGATCAATATATGAGAATTATACAGATGCAGATCTGGAAGACAGTACTTATGAAGAAGATTCGTATGTAAATTCAGAAGATAGTACTTATGAAGAATATCCATATGTAAATTCGGAAGACGGTTCTTATGAAGATTATCCATATCCGTATCCAGATCCGGAATATGCTGCCGGACGAGGTAACTTGAAAACCTATAACAACAAGGACTATGATCCGACAAAAACAGACTGGGAAAATTATGGGGATACCGGCTCGATCATGGAGATTGCGGACACGGACTGGGCATTAGAAAATGCTCCCGTGTTTCATGTAGAAACAAAGGAACAACTGGCTGGAGTTGTGTATTATGTCAATGCAGTCAAAGGGTATAATGATTCCGTGGAACTCTACCTTGAGGCGGATATAGATCTTGACGGTCTGGAATGGGTTCCGATGGGCGGATGGTACAGACCAGACAGATATCTTGAGCACACTACATTTGTGGGGATTATAGATGGACAAAATCATATAATAAAAAATATGCATATAGATACAAAATACGGTGGACATTGCGGATTTGTAGGATATTCTTATTCCTTGCAGATGAAGAATATCACTTTTGAAAAGGCATATGTGTCCGGAGGAACGTATGTAGGAATTGCAGGCGGAGAAATTTATGGTTCTGAAGACTGGATAAATGTAAATGTATCAGGTATGGTTGGAACACCCGGACCTGAAACCGGCTCGATCGTTGGCAGGGAAGCCGGTATTAATTTCAGAGACTGCGATGCGACGGTTGTGTATAAAAAGGAAAACGGAAGATTTGGAAGTATCCGGTATTTTTCACACAGATATCAGTTAATTGCAGAAACACCGGTTGTTGAAGCATTTACCCTGACTTATGAAAATGGCGTGATCACAAGAGATGAGGTCGAAGGATATGATAATCTGGGCTGGCATATTGAGCGGGATGGTTCGCTTCTTTTGGACAGAGCAGCAGAAGGTGAATTGCAGCTGCCGGCAGAATATACATATCCGGATACATCGATCTGGCTTGAGGCATATATAAATGGAACGTATATCAGAGTCAGCAATATAATCGAAGTGCCTTGATCAGATAGCGTTATTTTGTCCGGTATTTCAGGAGAAAGGGAAGTATATTATGTGTTTGCGGAGTGGTGATGTTTCAGATATTATAATAATATACTTAAATTTGGAGAGCAAAAATGGTTGTATATAAATATGGTGATCCAGAAGCAAATATTGTATTGATCCAGCCAGTGGGAGATCATGATGTGCATGATATAGAAAATGAGGTTTCAGAGATAATGAAGAGGATTTCTCTGGAATTTCGGATGATTGCAGTTAAGGTGGATAGATGGAATCAGGATCTGTCTCCGTGGAGAGCACCTGCTGTATTTGGAAATGAAGACTTTGGCGAGGGTGCGTCGGCGTTACTGGCACAGATATTGGAATTGTGTAAGGATGAAAGTAAGACTTATTATCTTGGTGGATATTCCCTTGCGGGGCTGTTTGCACTTTGGGCATCCTGCCGGACGGACAGGTTTGCCGGGATAGCGGCAGCATCCCCGTCGGTTTGGTTTCCGGGATTTCTTTCGTATGTGAAAGAATATGGGATTGCAAGCCCTGCTGTTTATCTGAGTCTTGGCAATCGGGAAGAAAGAACGAAGAATCAGGTTATGGCTGCGGTAGGCGATTGTATCCGGGAATTGTATGGATGGCTACAGGAGCAGGAGATTGACAGTATACTGGAATGGAATCAGGGAAATCATTTTAAAGAACCGGGAATCCGGACGGCGAAAGCATTTGCATGGGTGATGGAAAGAACAAAAGGAACGATCAGAGGAAGGTGATACTTTATGAATGTTACGATGCTTGGAACAGGAAGTGCACTTGTTACGGAATGTTATAACACCTGTTTTGTGTTGCAGGAAAATGAGGAATATTTTATGGTGGATGGTGGCGGTGGAAGTGCCATTCTGCATCAGTTAAAGCATGCCGGAATTGACTGGAAAGAGGTTAGAACTATTTTTGTGACACATAAACATATCGATCACATTACGGGTATCATATGGATGATCCGTATGATATGCCAGCATATGAAGCAGGGCGAATATGAAGGCGAAGCTGTGATATATGCACATGATGAAGTCATTGATCTGCTGCTTGATCTGGCCAGAAAACTTCTGCCAAAGAAAGAGACAGATTTTATCGGTAAACGGCTGCATCTGATAGCAGTTAAAAATGGAGAGTCTGTTGAAATTTTGAATAAACGGGTTACATTTTTTGATATCCAATCCACAAAAGCGAAACAGTTCGGTTTCTGCATGGAACTGGGAGATGGAGAGAGATTAACCTGCTGCGGAGATGAACCATACAATCCATGTGAAAAGAAGTATGCAGAGAACAGTACATGGTTGTTGCACGAAGCATTTTGTCTGGATGGTCAGGCGGATATATTCCATCCATACGAGAAGCATCATTCAACAGTGAAAAATGCCTGTGAGTTTGCAGAAGAATTGCATGTGAAAAATCTGCTGCTGTATCATACAGAGGATCGGAATCTTTCACATCGAAAAGAATTGTATTATGAAGAAGGAAGAAAATATTTCAGTGGGAATCTTCTGATCCCGGATGATTTGGAAACGTTTATAATTTAATATGGTGCTCCGGACGGCGAAAGCATTTGCATGGTTGATGAAGAATATGCTAATATAGTTAGCAGAGGCTAACTGCATTGGCATAATTTTTTTATAAAGGAGAATAGATATTATGTTACAGTGGAAAATATTTATGGTGATGGCATTGATCGGGCATATATTGTGTGGGATTTCAGATGGATTTCTGACATATGCTCCAAATGGAAAAGTCGATCTGACAAATTTTAAGGATTATGAAAAATCCAAGGTAGCCTTTCATGGAATGCCACTGAAGAATCTGTCGGTTGCGATGTTGTTGGGCGTGTGTGCAATGACGCTTGAGATATTCGGATACATAGCTCTTTGTGACTGGATGCAGCAGTATTTTTTATTGCTGTTGTGACAGGAAAAACTTCACTTCCGGCATGGGCATGTATTTTTAATCTGCTGCCGCTTGCAATCGTGATCCTGCCAACAAAACTTCCGGCAAAAGCAAATGTAATCGGGGTGATCATGTTTGCCGGGTTGCTTTTTCTTATATAATGGTTACGTTCGAGAGCCGGGAACTATCGGCGTTCTTACTTTATAGAAATTATCTTGTAAAAAAGTATAAAATAAAGGAAAATATAAAAAAAGTATAAAATGAGGTAATATATGCAGAAGCCATTTACAATTACATTTAGTAAAGCACCGAAAAACGCATGTATTCATACAGATAAAACAGCATATTATCATTTGCCGGGACTGTTCGAATTCTATGAGCTGTATCGTATCTTTCTGCCATTGTTCCGTGAGCACAGAGAATATTTCTATGACTGGTGCGAGATCGGTTCGATCTATGGTGCTCCGGCGGACTGCCTGTGGGGTGGCGGACGTGTTGGATATGGTGATTGTGATCCGGAGGATGTTCGGGAATTAATGGACGAGTATGGAATCTCAGCCCGGCTGACCTTCAGTAACTCGCTGCTTTGCGAGGAGCATCTGGCAGATAAGAGATGTAACGAGCTTTGCAGATTATTTGAGAAAAATGGAAAGGCAGAAAATGGGGTGATCGTCCATTCGGATCTATTGTTAGATTACCTAAAAAAGCAGTATCCGGGTTTTTATTTTGTATCATCAACTACAAAGGTTCTGACAGATTTTGAGGAGTTGGTAAAGGAGACAGATCGGGAAGATTTCCGTTATGTTGTGCCGGATTTCCGATTGAATAAGGCATGGGACAAATGGGAAACACTGACACAGTCGCAGAGGGATAAAGTGGAATTCCTGTGTAATGAATGTTGTTCCTTTGGCTGTAAGGACAGACGCAAATGTTATGAAACGGTCAGTCGCAAGAATCTTGGAGAGGACTGCCCGGAGCATGAGTGTACGGCTTCGGATGTCATGGGCGGTTATCGTTTTTCAAAGGCAATGACAAATCCGGGATTTATCGGAATCAATGATATAAAAGAAACATATCTGCCGATGGGATTTTCTCATTTTAAGATTGAGGGGCGGAGTCTTGGCAGTGCGTTGGTCCTGGAATTTTTGCTTTATTATATGACAAAACCGGAATATCAACTGCACGTCCGGGAGGCTGTCTATCTGGATAATATGCTGGATCTTTTTTAGCGAAGCAATTGCGAATCAGAACCTGTAATGTTAATATAAGGCTATATGGGTAAGACAAGGCAGGTGACATTCGTGAGAGCAGAAGAAGTTATGCAGGAAGTTGCAAAGCTGTGCAGAAGTTTTCATGCAAAAGAAATAATATTATATGGTTCAAGGGCAAAAGGTACAGCGATGGAAAGAAGCGATATTGATATTGCTGTTTCGGGTGTGGATAACTTTGAATCACTTGTTGAAAAAGTGGAAGAATTGCCAACACTTTTCAGTGTGGATTTAGTGAATATGGATACCTGTAGGAATCAGTTATTATTGGAGGATATCAGGCAATATGGACGAGAAATTTAACAGACGGTTTTTATCTTTCTGCAATTCACTGGATGCATTGTCGGAGGCAAGGCAGAGAGATCTTTCGGATTCTTTTGTGTTAAGCGGAACCAGTGCAAAGTTTAGTATTACATTTGATCTGGCATGGAAGGTCATGAAAGATATATTAGTGCAGTATTATGCGATCACAGGATTTGTAACAGGTTCACCAAGGGAGGTACTAAGGGAAGCTTATAAGGCAAATCTGATCTCGGATGATGACTGGATGGAAATGCTGAAAGTGAGAAACGAGCTTGCGCATGATTATGATTGTGAGATTGTAAAAACACATTGTGATAAAATTGTAAAGACATACATTGATCTGTTTTATGATTTTGAAAATGTAGTAAAGCAGTTGATCGGGTAAAATATAGAAAAAGAGTGCCAGATGAAATAAATAAAATTTATATTTGTCTGGCACTTTATTTTTTATTATCTTGAAAAACTATCGCTGTAGAGATACAATATATGCAGTCGAAAACGGAGAAATTTAATATAGGGAGATGAAATAGATGTCTGTTAGATTGTATCATGGTTCGGAAAATATAATAGAAAAGCCTGAGTATGGAAAAGGGGCGCGCCATAATGATTACGGAAAAGGATTTTATTGTACGGAAGATATAGAACTTGCAAAAGAGTGGGCATGTGCAAAACAGAAAAATGGATATGCCAATATATATGATCTGGATATGACAGGGCTTAAAGTATTGCACCTAAATGCTCCTGAGTACAATATTCTTAACTGGCTGGCAATACTTGCAGATAATAGGACATACTGGCAAAATGGCAGTATTGCAGAGCAGGCAAAGAATTATATAAAAGAGAACTTTTTACCGGACATTTCAGAATATGATGTGATAGTTGGTTACAGAGCGGATGATTCTTATTTTTCATTTGCACAGGATTTTGTAGCAGGGGTTATTTCTTTACAGAAATTATCAGAAGCCATGCGTTTTGGAAAATTGGGAGAACAGATTGTATTAAAGAGTCAAAACGCATTTGAGCAGATAACATTTGTCGGCTATGAAGATGTGGATGCAGTAAAGTATTATGTCAAAAAGCGTGCGAGAGAGCAGGAAGCGAGAAAGGAATATAGGGCAAGAAAGCAGGATCAGGCAAATGTGAATGATCTGTATATATTGGATATCATGAGGGAGGAGATCAAAGATGGAGATGCGCGCTTATTCGTATGATTATCTGATAACGGCACAGCGGATCATGGGAGATATGCTTGATTTTGCGGTGAATACCTGTGATATGGATGTAGACAGGTATTTTGCTATGTTCCTGGTGTCGGATATTTCTGTGCAGTTTCAGAATGGAAATCCAACCTATATAGCTGGAAAGACAGGATGTGAGATTGTAAAAGAAGTTGTTGAAGAATCGGGAATCCAACCTGTCATTGTTGAAGATGAAATGTATCTGGACAAATCGCCGGAGTATTGGACAGGCTGGGCACTCGCATATTATCAGTGGTTCACCTGCCGACCGTTTATGAAGATTAATGAAGCGGTGCCTATTCATAGGATTGTACAAATGTATGATGTATATCATGAGATGGATATTACACATTTTGTTGATACTATGAATGAATTATGGGATCAGTATTATAAGGAGACGAATCTCAAGAGGATTCGGAAGATTTCCGGTTTATCGCAAAAGGAACTGGCAGAAGCGTCCGGCGTTCCTTTGAGACAGATCCAGTTATTTGAACAGCGGCAGAGAGATATTAACCATACACGGGCGATCGACGTTGTAAAAATGAGTCGTGTGTTAGGATGTAAGGTAGAAGATTTATTACAGATATAAGGCGCGAGAGGTCGCAGCGTGATGGGGTATGACCAATTTTTCGTTTGACTTTTTCGAAAATGAGAAATATAATAACGTCTTGAACGAGTAGCAAACATGCGTAAATCCAGTTTTGCTGCTCGTTTTTTTAATTATATATTGTCATTAGAAAGTGTGTAGCTTATCAGCGTAAGTCCAACTTATAAGATAAGTACACACTTTTTTTTGTGTGAAAAAGGAGGATTAAATTAAGATGGCAGAAAGTAATAAGATGAGGGAGACGCCGGTAAATAAGCTGATGGTTCAGATGGGAATACCGATGATCTTATCGATGGCATTGCAGGCGGTCTATAATATTGTGGACAGTGCATTTGTAGGCAATATGGAGGTGGGGAGTGAAGCGGCATTAAATGCACTCACACTGGTATTTCCGGTTCAGATGCTTATGGTGGCTGTAGGAATCGGAACAGGTGTAGGAACAAATGCACTTCTTGCCATGACACTTGGGCAGAGAGATATGAAAAAAGCAGCAAAAGTCGCAGGCAACAGCTTATTTCTTGGTGGAATTATTTATGTGGTATGTCTGTTATTTGGTATCTTTGGAGTGAAAGCCTACATCTCATCTCAGACCGTTGATCCGGAAGTTATCTCGATGGGAACAACATATTTGCGGATCTGCTGTGTGTTGTCCTTTGGCATTATCTTCTTTTCATTATTTGAAAAATTATTACAGGCAACAGGACGTTCCCTTTATTCAACAATCGGTCAGGTTGCGGGAGCTGTTATAAATATTATTCTTGACCCGATCATGATCTATGGTATTGGACCTGTTCCGGAAATGGGAGTAGCGGGAGCCGCATATGCTACCGTCATAGGACAGATCGTATCTGCCGGTTTGCTTCTGGTATTTCATCTGAAGTTAAATAAGGAATTTGAACATGGAATAAAACATATGAAGCCGAGTGCCAGAACTATGAAAGAAATCTATTCCATTGGTCTTCCTGCAATCATTGCACAGGCACTTATGTCAATTATGGTTTATGCGATGAATCTTATTTTAAAATTCAATCCTTCCGCCCAGACGGCATATGGATTGTTCTATAAGGTGCAGCAGTTTGTATTGTTCCTTGCCTTTGGACTGAGAGATGCGATCACACCGATCATAGCTTTTGCATATGGCATGGGAAGCAAGAAAAGGATCAAAGATGGAATCCGCTATGGTCTTATTTATACCATAGCATTGATGATCCTGGGCGTTCTCATCACAGAGATTTTTCCAAATGCCTTTGCCTCGCTGTTCAATGCAGGTCAGTCAAGAGCGTATTTTATCGGTGCAATGAGAATTATCTCGATCAGTTTTGTATTTGCCGGAATCAATGTGGCATATCAGGGCATCTATCAGGCATTGAATGGCGGTCTTGAGTCGCTGATAATATCACTTCTCAGACAGCTTGTGATCATATTGCCATTGGAAGCTATTTTTTCTGTTTTTGTAAGAAATGACCAGATGGGTGTTCCGTTGATCTGGTGGGCGTTCCCGATTACAGAATTTGTCTCATGCTTAGCGGGATATGTATTTTTGAAGAAAATACAGAGAAACAAGGTAGAAAAATTAGGTTAAACTATGAATGTGGTATCTGTAAGCTCGGTAAGAGGGAAAACTGTTTTGAATTTGTTCCGTGTCTGTGCAATATGGATGAGCGGAACTCAGGACAGGTGAATGAAAAGTCTAATCCTTCAGCTTTGTAAGATTGACAAAAACAATACAATGCAGTATATATAGAACAATATAAATGCTTGTCTCGGCGTTAAAGAAGACTATAGATTTTGCTGTTTCTGAACACAACAGTATGCTCTATAGTCTTTTTTATTTATGTAATTACAGAAGATGGAGGAAGAACATGATGTCATCAAAGAATTGGTTGAAAAAAATAGTGATAATTATAGTAGGTTCTGTTATTGCAGCTTATGGAATCACACTTGCCTTGTATGCGGGATTTGGAGGCGCAACACTTGCAGTTTTGTGGCAGGGTATTTCAGAAACATTTCATATAAGTATCGGAATGGCTTCGTTTGTTGTAGCTGTTGTGATGATCTTATTTGCGGCTATTTATGACAGGTCGCAGATTCATATAGGAACATTTTTGTATCAGGTTGTGTACAGTGGGTGTGTGGATTTGTTTGCAAAATGCCATATATACAGCAAATATATGTGGATAAATTTCTTCATTATGCTGGCAGGGGTGATCTTATTTGCAGTTGGAACAGGTTTGTATGCATCTGCATCTCTTGGCAGAGGTTCTTATGAAGCAGTAACCTTTGCATTGGCAGAGAAAAATAACTGGCAGGTTAAGATCGTTCGTATGATATTAGATATTTTAATGGTCGTGACAGGCGTGCTTTTGGGAGGAAAGTTTGGAGCATGTACGATCATCACAGTTATAATTTCAGGACCGGTTATACAATTTACAAATGGCAAGGCAAAGCAGATTTTGATCTAGCAGACAGCAATGCTATATATCGAATGGGTGTTACCGTTCAGGTTAATCTGACTTTTGAACTTGCCTGGAAAGTATTGCAGGTTTTACAGATCTTGAGGAGACATTGCAGGAAAAACTTATAGAAGTAGATGAGTGGTAATCGTCTTTAATAAACTCCGGTTTGCAATAGTGAAATGAATAAGTCCTTGCACAAACACCCTGCATAAGGTAAAATGATTTCATATGAATATTTGTGAACTGGGGGCACCACTTTTCACAAGGAAGATAACAGGCGCCGGATCATACGTTATGGTTGTATGATCCGGTGCCTTTTTGTGTTACAGGGCATATGTCCTGTAGTGCAGAAAATGTGTAATTATGAAAGATAGGAGAAGATACATGGTAAAAATCAATGGTGAAGAAAAAGAGATTGCCGGTAAGAATCTTCTGGAATATTTGAAGGAAGCCGGATTTGAGCCGGAACGTGTCGTTGTAGAACGGAATCTCGACATTATTCCAAAAGATGAACTTGGCAATACGATCATTCAGGATGAAGATGTGATCGAAGTATTACGATTTGTTGGCGGAGGTTGAGACATGACAGAGATGCAGAAAAAAATGCAGGAGCTGATCTCACAGGAAGAACTGGATCGTGCATTTGATGCACGATTTCCGAAAGAAATGCAGGTGAAGTTACGTGCGGCGAAGGTGGCTGTTGCAGGTATCGGTGGACTGGGGTCAAATATTGCAGTCATGCTTGCAAGAAGCGGCGTCGGACATTTGCTTCTGGTGGATTTCGATGTGGTGGATGTGACGAATCTCAATCGTCAGATGTACTTTATATCCCAGCTCAGGAAGCCGAAGACGGAAGCCCTGCTCGAAACCCTGTATCAGATCAATCCATATCTGACGTATGAGACAGTGCAGACGAAAGTAACCCCGGACAATGTAAAGGAATTATTCGGTGGATATCCGATCGTGTGCGAAGCATTTGACAAACCGGATCAGAAGGCAATGCTGGTGCGTGAACTACTGATGCAGTGTCCGGATGCAACTGTTGTATCAGGAAATGGCATGGCAGGGTATGCAGATACGAATGCGATAAAAACGCGCCAGATGATGCGCCGCCTGTATGTGTGCGGGGATCAGAGCACTGATGTCGGCGACGGTATAGGACTCATCGCTCCGCGGGTAGCTGCCTGCGCAGCTCATGAAGCAAACAAAGTATTACAGCTGATTATGGAAAATTAAAAGGAGACAACATGGAAGATAAATTCATCTTAGGCGGCAAGGAATTCAAGAGCCGTTTCATTTTAGGATCAGGCAAATACAACCTGAATCTGATCAAGGCAGCAGTCGAACAGGGAGGGGCAGAGATCATCACCCTTGCATTACGACGTGCAAATACACAGGAAAGTGAGAATATTCTGGACTATATTCCGGAAGGAGTTACCCTGCTTCCGAATACTTCCGGTGCAAGAAATGCCGAAGAGGCTGTCCGCATCGCAAGACTTAGCCGGGCAATGGGCTGTGGTAATTTTGTAAAGGTAGAGATCATGCGTGATGCAAAATACCTTTTTCCGGATAATTATGAGACTGTGAAAGCAACCGAGATCCTTGCAAAGGAAGGCTTCGTGGTACTGCCATATATGAATCCGGATTTAAATGTAGCAAGGGATCTTCAGAATGCAGGTGCGGCTGCTGTTATGCCGCTTGCAGCTCCGATTGGAAGTAATAAGGGGCTTGCGACAAAGGCTATGATCCAGGTATTGATCGATGAGATCGACCTGCCGATCATCGTGGATGCCGGCATCGGAAAACCATCTCAGGCATGTGAAGCGATGGAAATGGGTGCGGCTGCGATCATGGCAAATACAGCCATTGCGACAGCAGGTGATATACCGGAGATGGCAGCAGCATTTAAACTTGCGATCGAAGCCGGAAGAAAAGCATACCTGACCGGAATGGGTCGTGTCCTTGCAAGAGGCGGAAGTGCTTCCGATCCTTTGACAGGTTTCTTGCGTTAGGAGGCAGTCGGAAATGAACGAAGAAAATCAAGTATATTTTGTTGACAGTGACAAGCTTCCACAGGAAGCGCTAGCGCGTAAGCATCGTCTGGAACAGGATGCATCGTTCCGGACAAATCATATGGAATATATGGAAGGCATGCAGGTGATCGATTCGGATATCAAGGACAAAGTACTTGCGGCTATGGATGCATATGACTATGATTCCTATACTGCGGCAGATGTAGAACGTGCACTGTCACATGAGAGCTGTACGATCGAGGACTTTAAGGCATTGCTGTCACCGGCAGCAGCACCGTATCTGGAACAGATGGCAAGGAAAGCAGAGGAGATCACGAAGAATCATTTTGGAAATACGGTCTATATCTTCACACCGCTTTATATTGCAAACTATTGCCAGAACTACTGCATTTACTGTGGTTTCAACTGTTATAACAACATTCGCCGGAAGAAGCTGACGATGGAGGAGATCGAGCATGAGATGCAGGTTATTGCGCATACCGGCATGGAAGAAATTCTGATCCTGACAGGCGAGAGCCGGGCATATTCGGATGTTACATATATCGGGGAAGCGGTGAAGATCGCAAGAAAATATTTTAAGAATATCGGAATCGAGATCTACCCGGTAAATGTGGATGAATACAAATATCTGCATGAATGTGGTGTTGATTATGTGACTGTTTTTCAGGAGACATACAACACGGACAAATACGAGACCTTACATCTGATGGGACACAAGCGCGTCTGGCCATATCGTTTTGATGCACAGGAGCGTGCGCTGATGGGCGGCATGCGTGGAGCCGGATTTTCAGCACTTCTGGGACTGGATGATTTCAGAAAGGATGCACTGGCAACGGCACTTCATGTCTATTATATCAATCGCAAATATCCACATGCAGAATTATCATTGAGTTGTCCGCGCCTGCGTCCGATCGTGAATAATGAGAAGATCAATCCAAGGGATGTAGGAGAGAAGGAGCTTTGTCAGGTGCTTTGTGCATATCGGATGTTCCTGCCGTTTGTCGGAATCACGGTATCGAGCCGTGAGAGCGCAACATTCCGAAACGGAATCGCAAAGATCTGTGCAACAAAGGTTTCTGCCGGAGTATCGACCGGAATCGGTGATCATGAGGAGAAATACGAAGGTAAGGAAGATGCGGATGTAGGAGATGAGCAGTTCGAGATCAACGATGATCGTTCCTTTTCATCCATGTATCAGGATATGGAGAAGGGCGGCTTGCAGCCGGTCTTAAACGATTATATCTATGTGTAAATGTTATGAGCACGCGATTGTGATCACCAATCGCGCGCTGGTAAACGGAGATTTTCTGGAACAGCTTCAAAAGGTCGCTCAGGTGCATCCGCATGCATTGATCCTGCGGGAAAAAGACCTGCCGGATACAGAATATGAGAAGCTTGCAGCGAAGGTTTTAGAAATATACAGAACGGCAGGCGTACCTGTCTTTCTGCATTCCAGAATGGAGATTGCAGCACGGCTTGGCTGTGAGAATATTCATTTGTCGATTCCTGTGTTGCAGGATTTGTCAGATGTCTGGCGTGATGCACTGACAACGAATTTTAAAGAGATCAGTGTGTCCTGTCACAGCATGGAGGATGTCGAGCTTGCAGTTAAGAGCGGAGCGACACAGATCGTGCTTGGAACGATATTTGAGACAGAATGTAAGAAAGGGCTGAAGGGCAGAGGGTTGGAATTTGTTCGTGAGATCTGTGCGAATTGTCCGGTCCCGGTATATGCGATCGGTGGTATCAATGAAGAACGCCTGCCGCAGGTGATGGAAGCCGGTGCGGCAGGCGGTTGTATGATGTCCGGATTTATGCGGATGTAGGGAGATATGCCATGGTATACAGCGTGATATCATGTGCCATCTTCTTCTCGGCAGTTTTCGTCATGCCGCAATGTTCGTATTTGACAACCTTTTGGATGTTGTCGGTGTCAAGAATGCAGGGGCAGCCACGTTTGGCGGCTTCTGCAAATGGCAGCTCCAGAACCTTCTTCATGAAGCCCTGTCCCTGGTAAGCCTGTAAGACGACTACCATTGAGACGGCGATATAATCTTTTTCTTTGCGGTATAATTTCTTATATTGCTCGTTTGATCCGGTTGCGATATTTAATAATGATTTAAATGGAATCTCGCACAGCATTCTCCAGATCATATGTAGGGCAGGCCCGAGTGGCTGTCTGGTATTCTTATCCCAGTATGCAAGGAAGCCTTCATATTTTTCGGAGGTTGCATATAATGTACCCATCCGGTAGTAGAATTCAGTAATGATCTCGAAAGATTTGATGAGGTCATCATGTGGTATCGTCTCGGCGATTCCGGGAGATGCGGCAAATGCTTCCCCGATCCGTCTTCCGTATTTTGCTATGTCTTCTGGTGACCGGTTTTCAATCTTTATCATATCTTTTTATACCTCCCCAATTTTTATTCAATATGTTTGAAAAGTCAGCATGGTTTTCCATAACCTGAATGAGTTTCACATATGGTTCATTCAATGTATTTTGAAAAATAATATCTCTGCAACGTAGAATATTCCATTTTTTGAAATGTGAGTTTGAACTCATATTTGTATGGCTGTAGAATATCACGCCGAAATTATATTGTCAATATAAATGTGAGTATATACTCATGTTTTATTGACTTTATTTTTTTATATGCTTATACTGGAAACAGTAAAACTATATGAACGGAATTGTTTTTTACATAAAGGAGTAACACATGCCGGAAGAAATTCGTATCCCAAAACAGAAAAGAAGCATTGAGAAAAAGGAAGCACTGAAGAAAGCGGCGGTCGAGCTGTTCTCGACAAAAGGGTTTCATAATACCAGCAGCAACGAGATTGCAAAGAAAGCAAATGTGTCGATCGGCACATTTTACAGTTATTTTGTTGATAAGAAGTCGTTATATGGGGAATTGATCACGGATCTTTATAATGAATCTTTGCAGGAGATCACGATCATGGATGTGTCCGGGTTCACATCTCCGCGAGAATTTGTCAGAAAATACGTTGCTCTGATCCTACATAATCATGAATACATGACAGCATTCCAGAAGGAGATATCCGCCTTGTCCCTGCAGTATGATGACTTGCACGAACTGGAAGCAAGGGCGCGCGCGGGTGCATTTCGGACATTTTTCTCACTGCTTGAGACAAATAAAAAAATGCTCAGAATCTCTGATCTAAAGACCACATCCCTGATCCTTCAATGTGCGTTGGAGTCCGTTGTGCATGAGGTGACCTTCTATGAAAATGACTATGATAAAGAAAAAGTCATCGATGAGCTTACGGATCTGATCTGCCGATATTGTATTGCAGATGAATATGATAAGAAAATGTAAGAAAGTGTGGAATCTGGCAGTCATTTAGAGTATACTGTCCATGGATGTTAGAACATACTAACTTGTGTTAGAGGCAGGAGAATAACATGAAAAAACAATTTTTTGAAAACGAAAAAGATGGATTTTATGGAACGTATTACGAAAATCCCAAAGGGGCGGATTGTGCCGTGATCGGATTATTTGGGGATGATCCGAATGATTATATGGCGAAATGTGGAGCAAAATGGCTTCACAGACAGGGTGTAAATGTTATGTGTGTATCTCCGGGCAGAAAAAATTACAGTCATGTCAACAATCCGCTGGAAAGAATTCAGACCGCAATAAAGTGGTTACAGGATCATGGAAACCGGAAAATCGGTATTATGGGGATGAGCACGGCCGGAATGGATGCGATCGTTGCAGCATCTTATTTCCCGGATATTACGATGACGATTGGGCTTACTGCCAGTGATTTTGTATGGCAGGGATTTGAACAGGGAGAAAAGGATGGCTGTAAGGAATGGCCGATACCGAATGCATCCACACTTTCATGGCAGGGAAAGCCGCTGCCTTATATGCCATTTGTCTATGAACATCCGGTGTATTGGCAGAAGATTGAGGAAGAAACAAAAGGCTCCGGTGATATCACACGGTCGACCTGCTTGTTTATAGATTCGGAAAAGGCAAGACCGCATACAGAGGAAGAAATGGTAAAGGTTGAGAATATAAAAGGCCGCTTATTCCTGATCGGTGCGGATGATGACAGCTTCTGGGAGGCTGGCAAATATGTCCGCCGTATGGATCAGCGTTTGAAGGAACATCCACATACATGTGAATACGATGCTCTTGTTTATGAACATGGTACTCACTTTGTATTGCCGGAAACTTTGCTTCGGATCGCTCTTCCGGTTGGACTCAAATTTGTATTGAAATTTGTCTTTAAGGCTGCAAAAGATTATCCAAAGGAATGTGAGGCAACCAGAAAAGATATTGACCGCAGACTGTCCGCAGCGTTAAAGGAGTGGACAGCGGATTAATATCCGTATTTGCTCTTGTTTTTTACCAGGAAGGTCACAGTGATAATAAGGGTTACAAGCTGAGATAACACCATTGTTAAGACCAGTGAAGAAGCCCGAACCAAATATATTAAATCCACAGAACAGGAATGAGGTAGAGTAAAGCATCATTCCTGTTTTTGTCATTTCACAAAGTTCTGCCTCGTAGCCGACAAATATCTTTGCGATAAGCAGGGGATGCTTGTCTGATAACACTATACTGGAAATCGTATTTCGTCAAGAGATAAGTGAACAAGATAGTAAGCAAGATAACAACCTGAATGGTTCCCTTCATTTATGCCAGATGCTTTTTGCTGAGGAGAATTTGGATATGTCAGAGACGCAAATGGATGCTTATCTGAACTATGTATATCAGGAAGAAGAAAAAGGCGTGCGTTTTGCAGTTGTGGAAGAATTGGTGGAGGACATATCAGAATTTACAGGCGATGTTGTATTTCCGGGAGATCCGGTCTGGCATGGAGGTGTTCGCTGGATATCGAAAGCATTATCACTGGTCTTATGGGGAGTGCTGATCATCTGTCCGGTTATCCATGTTGTTGAAGTAATAAATGGAAAGAGATCATTGAGCATTCCGCTCTTATTGATCTACGGATTTATCATTGCTGTATATTCGTATGGGTTTGTTCGATTTCGGAAAACGAAGAAACGAAGAAATCCTGCAGGCAGTAAAACGCATTGGACAAATAGACATATTATGATATAATTTGCATATAATATAAACGGAGGTGGTTTTTATGTTAACATTAAAGGAATCAATCAGACCATCGGCTGATTTAAGAAACCATTATAATGATATTTCAAAACAATGTAAGGAAAATAAAGAAGCGGTAATTATTACAGTAAATGGCAGAGGTGATACGGTAGCCCTCTCATATGAAGAATATAAAAATATGAAAGCTCGTATAGAGTTACTTGAAATATTAGCTGAGGCAGAGGATGATATAAAAAATAATCGTGTTGCACCGATAACTGAAACATTTGATGATTTGCGTAGAATGCTTCAGGAGGGCTAAGTATGGAATATGAGGTAATACGAACTGATACTGCGGATGCAGGGATCAGAAAAATAATTTTATATATAGCTCAGAATTTTGGCAATGAAGTAGCTTTGGAACAACTTGATTATATAGAGAAAAAAATTCTTGAACTTGGAAATGATCCATATATTGGAACAGATCCAAGATACCTTGTTCTTAAACGACAAGGATATAAAGTCCTTATACTAAAAAAGGATCTGGTTTTTTATAAAATTAATGAAGAGAAGAAAACGGTTATTGTATATGCGGTAGTGGATGGCAGACAAGACTATTTGAATATAATACGTGGATTATAGAAAGTGCGCAAATTTTCTGGACAGAAATTAAGAATGAATTTGAAGGTTCCCTCATACAATTACTTATCGGGATTTCCGATTCATACAAAGTATGAAGACAATTCAAGGAGGGGATTTTTTGTCTGAGAAAATGAGTGAAGTCTACGAAGCATATGACATGGAAATACTGGGTGCCGTCAGAGGCCGGGGATCTATGATCCTGAAAACGGATCAGGGAATCAGGCAGATATCTCCATTTGACGGCAGCGAGGAGCGGCTGGAGCAGGAACGGGAATTTAAGGAAAATCTGTATGAGACAGGATTTCACCATATTGACCGTTGCGTGCCGAACCGGGAAGGAGAGCTGATCACCTGCGACCGCTACGGGAATCCATATGTGATGCGGGAATATTTTGAGGGACGGGAATGTAATCCCGGAAGTATCTGCGATCTGAATCAGGCGGCTGCAAATCTTGCGATATTTCATATCCGGGGGCGTGAGCTGTATGCAAAAGAGGGGAGAACGTATGCGTACCGTGAGCCGGGCAACTTCAGACGAAAAACGCAGGAAATGAAAAAAATCCGGAGCTTTATCTCAAAGCGTCCGACGAAGAATGATTTTGAGCTCTTATATATAGAAGCGTATGACGCATTTTACAGACAGGCAATCGACTGCCAGGCGATGATGGATGCCTGCGACCGGACAAATATTGCCGGGCATATCGGATATTGCCATGGAGCATATAATTACCATAGTGTGTTATTTTGCGGTGGGTATCTGGCGACTGTGAATTTCGACCGGTTTCATGTCGGATATCAGTTGATCGACTTATATCAGTTCATCCGGAAGGTCATGGAAAAGAATAATTATAACTTCAATATGGCGGTGAAGATCATAGAAGAATACGATCGTATCCTGCCGCTTACCGGAGAAGATTATCGATATATCTACATATTATATAGTTATCCGGAGAAGTTCTGGAAGGTCAGCAATCGTTATATGAACTCCAGAAAATGCTGGATTTCCCCTGCAAATCTTGAAAAACTCAGTAAACTTATAACAGATGAACAAGAAAAGCAGAAATTTTTAAGTGATTTTTGCAATCATTATGGGTTCACAAGTTAGGAATTTGAATGTATAATGTCATGTGTGAGAAAATCTAACTTTGGGATTTAGGAAATATATTAAGTGTAATGTTTTAAAGGAACGCACAGGAGGAAATATTAAAATGAGCGAACGCAATTATATGGAAGTATATGAGCAGTGGGTCAACAATCCGTTATTTGGTCAGGAGACCAAGGATGAACTTCTTTCAATCAAGGATGATCCAAAAGAGATAGAAGAAAGATTCTACTGTGATCTGGTATTTGGTACTGCCGGACTTCGTGGTATTATCGGTGCCGGAACAAACAGAATGAACAAGTACGTTGTCCGTAAAGCAACACAGGGTCTTGCAAATTATATCATCAAGCAGGGCAAACAGGATAAGGGTGTTGCTATTGCATATGATTCCAGAAGAATGTCACCGGAGTTTTCCATGGAAGCAGCATTATGTCTTGCAGCAAATGGAATCAAGGCATACAGATTCGAGTCTTTACGTCCGACACCGGAGCTGTCATTTGCAGTTCGCTATCTGGACTGTGTAGCAGGTATTAATGTAACAGCCAGCCACAATCCACCGGAGTATAATGGTTATAAAGTATACTGGGAAGACGGTGCGCAGATCACACCTCCACATGATACAGGAATCATGGCAGAGGTTAAGGCCATTACAGATTTTGCAGATACCAAGACAATGGAAATGATCGATGCGATCAAAGCAGGACTTTTGGTAACGATCGGTGCAGAAGTTGATGATGCATATATGGGCGAACTGAAGAAGCTGGTTCTTCATCAGGATGCTATTGATAAATATGGTAAGGATCTGAAGATCGTATATACCCCACTTCATGGTACCGGAAATATTCCTGCAAGAAGAATTCTTTCTGATCTTGGATTTGAAAATGTATATGTTGTTCCAGAACAGGAACTTCCAGATGGTAATTTCCCAACAGTTGATTACCCAAATCCGGAAGCAAAGGAAGCATTTGCCCTTGCTCTTAATCTTGCAAAGAAAGTAGATGCAGACCTCGTTCTTGCAACTGATCCGGATGCAGACAGACTTGGTGTATATGCAAAAGATTCCAAGACAGGCGAATATAAGGTATTTACCGGTAACATGTCAGGAAGCCTTCTGTGTGAATATGAAGTAAGTCAGATGAAAGCACGCGATGGCAAACTGCCGGAGGACGGTGCGATCATTAAGACGATCGTTACAACAAATATGGTTGATGCGATCGCAAAATATTACGATACAGACCTGATCGAGTGCTTCACAGGTTTCAAGAACATCGGACGTGAGATCTTACGTTTCGAGCAGGAAGGAAAGGGAACTTACCTCTTTGGTTTCGAAGAGAGCTACGGCTGTCTGATCGGAACACATGCAAGAGATAAGGATGCCATCGTAGCAACAATGGCACTTTGCGAAGCTGCTGCATTCTATAAAGGACAGGGTAAGACTTTATGGGATGTTATGATGGATATGTATGAGAAATACGGCTACTATGTAGATGATATCAAGACTGTAACTCTGAAGGGTGTAGAAGGTTCCAAGAAGATCGGACACATCATGAATGTACTTCGTGACAATACACCGGCAGAGATCGCCGGATATAAGACAAAGGTTGTTCGTGACTACCGTCTGGAGACGATCAAGAACCTTGAGACAGGTGAAACTGTTAAGACCGGTATGCCGAACTCAAATGTTCTCTACTATGAATTAGAGAATGATGCATGGCTTGCAGTAAGACCATCCGGTACAGAGCCAAAGATCAAGTTCTACTATGGAATCAAGGGCAGCTCATATGATGAGGCTCAGAAGATGTCCGCAGAAGCAGGCGACAAGATTATGGATCTGATCTATGATATCTTAGAGAAATAATAAAAGCTTAATTTAAATATAAAACACAGGGATTGCCCCTGCACAGACCATAAGCCCCATTATAAATGACTCGCTGCGGTTTCTGTTCAATGCATATGCCTGATTCGTAAATACTCCTGCGCTAACTCGCCAACTAAACGTTGGCTCAGACAAGCGCTCGTATTTACTGGCAATATGCATTTCACGACGGAACCTTCGTTGATGTCATATTATAATGGGGCTTATGGTCTGTACAGGGGCAATCCCTGTGTTTTCTGTTAAAAAAGAAGGGCACAATGTCCCTAAAATATCAAAATGAAAATAGCCTTGATCTGTAAATGTTAGATATCGATATCTTAGAGAAATAATAAAAGAAAAACTTAATAAAAGACTGAGGCTCTATATAATTTATGAAGCAGACCTGTTCGAACGAAAGTGTTCTGCGGAATAAATTGATATAGAGCCTCAGCCTTTTTATTCAAAGTAGAAAATTATTTAACGATTACAACGTTAGTAGCTCTTGTTCTTGAACCACCCTTAGGATCTTCCTCTGTGTCGAATGTAACCTGCTGACCTTCAACAAGTGTCTTATATCCTTCACCCTGGATAGCTGAGAAATGAACGAATACATCTCCGCTTCCATCATTGTTTGAGATAAATCCATAACCTTTTTCTGCGTTAAACCATTTTACTGTACCGTTGTTCATGTGGGTACCTCCTTATATATTTCTTGCTTGTACCCAATGAAAACGTGCATCATTTATGAGAGAAATACGATTAAAACCTTAATCCATACGTCCGCTTAAAAGCGATTACATAGTTAATCTTGAATACGCTCTCATAATAGTATGGGCGCACCTATTTGTCAAGAAAAACAAGGTAAAAATAATGATAAAATCCGGTAAAAAATGATCCATGGGTTCTTGGCAGAAAAGGAAAAGTAGGGTACTATAAATACAGGAAAAATGCAAAAACAGGAGGAGAGCGTATGAGAAAGGGAAAACGTCTGATTGCATGGATCATGGCAGTTGTTATGCTGTTTACAATCTGTGTATTTGGTGGAAATGGAACGGCGGAAGCGGCAGCTACAACACCGGTTGCAAAGCATGGAAGACTGTCTGTAAAGGGAGCAGACCTGGTCGACAGTAAGGGAAATAAATTCCAGCTTCGCGGTATCAGCACACATGGAATCAACTGGGATGTCGGATCGCCATATGTGAATAAGAAAGCATTCAAGACGCTTCGTGATGACTGGGGCGTGAATGCGATCCGACTGGCAATGTATACCGAAGAATACAATGGCTATTGCAGTGGTGGCAGTCAGGCAAAGCTTCGGAAACTGGTGGATAAAGGTGTCGGGTATGCGACTGATCTTGGTATGTATGCGATCATCGACTGGCATATCTTAAGTGACGGAAACCCGAATAAGAACAAGTCACAGGCGAAGAAATTCTTTACCACGATGGCAAAGAAATATAAGAACAATAAAAATGTTATTTATGAGATCTGCAATGAGCCAAATGGCTGTAGCTGGAAAGAGATCAAATCCTATGCGACAGACATTATCAAAACGATCCGCAAATACGACAAGAAAGCAGTTATTATCGTGGGAACACCAACCTGGTCACAGCTTGGAACGGATGGAACGTCAAATGAAGTTGCAGACAGCCCAATCAAGGGATATAAGAATATCATGTACTCCCTGCATTTCTACGCAAGTGAGTGGGCGCACAATGAATATCTTCCGGCAAAGGTTGCTTATGCAAGAAAGAAGAAGCTTCCGATCATTGTATCTGAGTTTGGTTTATCACCGGCCAGTGGCGACGGAGCCATTAACAAGGCATCCGCAGACAAATGGATGAAGCTTCTTAACAAATATAACATCAGTTATTTCTGTTGGAGCCTCAGTAATAAGAACGAGTCGGCATCTATGCTTAAACCATCAACAAAGAAAACCTCCGGCTGGAAGTCAGGTGACTTATCCACAGCAGGAAAGTATATCAAGAAGAAATATCTTGCGAGAAAGAAAGCTCTTGGCAAGAAAGCATAGTGATTATGTATATGAGATAAACAGTAATATCGGCAAACAGCCGGATGGTCTGTTTGTATAATGAATCAATCATATTTTGCACCTGTGCATCATAGAATAAATAATACAGGAAAATCGTATGAAGCGAATCGGATTTTTCCGGAATGATGACAGGACAGGATGTGATGGTATGAAGAAAAATAACAGGATTCTAGCCTGGTTCACCATGGTTTTGTTAGCATTTGCAATTCCATATGTGGGAACCAGGCTTTTTGTGCGTTATCGGGATGTGTCGGATGCCCGGATCGCGGCACTTAGTAGCAGCCGGGATGTGTGTATCCTGCAAAATGGCAATTACAGGCTGATCGACTGTGAAGAATATATTTTGTATGTCCTTGCCGGATTGTATGATCCGTCATGGAATGTGGAGATGGCAAAGACGATGGCAGTTCTGACCCGGACTGCGATCTATTATGAAATGAATGACCAGGCGGATACTGCAAATGGCGGAGGCAAGATCATCAATGAAGGAGATCTGAAAGAGATACGGATAGAGAAAGATGAATTAAAGCAAAAATGGGGGAAAGAATATAAGCAGAATATGGAAATGGTATATCAGGCTGTGAAGGATACAATGGGACAGGTTATCGTTTATGATGGCAGACTTATTATTCCTGTCAGTCATGCAGTCAGCATAGGGGTAACTGTTAGTGCAGAGGAATTATATGGTACTGCGATTCCATATCTGGTATCCGTTGACAGCAGTCAGGATATCCAGTCGCCGGATTTTTCATCGACAAAGATCTACAGTGCGCTTCGTATAAAGAAAGAATTTGGCATGAATGGAGAGGGAGAAGCGTTTGACGGATCAGAGAATCTGGGGCAGACCGACGTGGATGTTGAAAAAAACGAATCTGCGACGACTGGTTCAGCACAGAGTGAGGAACAGGTTGTGGATGCGGATGCGCTGACTGTGCTTGAGGCGACGAAATCAGGATTTGTCCGAAAGGTAAATGTATTCGGTACGGTCGTGACGGGAGAGACATTTGCACAGACCCTGTCACTTGGAACGACAAATTTTCATATCGATCAGGTCGAGGAGGGATATCGGATCATCTCGATCGGTAAAGGCTCATCCCTTGGAATGTCGATGTACGGAGCCGGATGGAAAGCCGATCAGGGCAGTACATATCGTGAGATCATCACATATTATTACCCGGAAACTTCGATCGCAGATGGGGCGGCATATTAAACACCTGCGAAAACATATAAGGACAATTACCAATATATTGAGGATATTTGAAAGCATACAGAGGGAATTGCAAAAGTGGTTGCTTTGCAGATCATTTCATTTCGCTGGTGGCAGGATACGACAAAATGCATAAGATAAATAAAAAGCTTGTGGAAAATATTTGCCTGTGTATATAATCCGGAAGTTCAGGCAACAATATCCATGAGGTGATAAACATGAAGAAATTTTTGAATGTTATTAAGAGAAATATTTTCTACATTGCCCTGATCGCCGGAATGGTGGCACTTGTAGGACTTGTAGCTCTATATAATGTGAAAACCCAGTCAGATGATGAAAATGCTGTCAGCTCGGAGGCAGTAGAAGAAACCGCAGACAGAAGCAATCTCGGAACAACAGAAGCAGTAAAGGAAACACTTGGCGGTACCGCCAAAGCAGAGGACAAGACGGAAGCAACAACAGAGAAAAGTTCAGAAGTAGAAACCGGAGCAAATGCTGCCAAGGTGGAAGAACAGATTGAACTGAACTATGACGGCAGTACAGCTCTTATGTGGCCACTAAACGGAAACGTGATCATTCCATTCAGCATGGACACCACAGTATTCTACGAGACATTAAACCAGTACAAATGCAATGCCGGAATCGTATTGGAAGCAGCAGAAAATGACAAAGTTTCAGCCGCTTACAAATGCAAGATCACAGAGATCACAAGCACACCGGAATTTGGAAATGTGGTAAAGGCATCCCTTGGAAATGGCTATGAAGTCATGTATGGACAGCTTAAGGATATCAATGTTTCTGTTGGTCAGGTGGTAGATGCCGGCTGCACCATTGGCACTGTAGCAGAACCAAGCCGTTATTATTCAAAAGAAGGAACAAATCTGTATTTCGCAATTACCAAAGATGGCAAACCTGTCGATCCTGTATCATTGATCGAAGGGGAATAATCAGAACAATCCATATAAAGTATAAGAACAGACGCATGTCGTATCCGCAGGGTAGGGTGTGTGTCTGTTTTTATTTTATCTCCTTCCTCTGGAACACCAACAGGGAAATAACAGTTGGCAGGATCAGAAGTACAGCGGCGATCTCCATAGCGTGAACAATCAGGCTGGTGGTTAGTGTCTGCCATGCAACAGCGGTCAGGCAGACGGTAGGAAGATTGGTGTAGATGATACGGAGTGCTTCTACTTCCGGGAAAATAGCATAGAAAAGCATGATGCCATTTGGCAGCAGGGCAACGACTACAGCATAGATACCGCACCACAGAAGGTCTGTGGAGAAGAACATGCACAGGGAGGATGCCATTGTCTGTCCGGCGATGATCATAGGAAGCATGATCACAAAACGCAGAAAATAATTCTGATATGCCGAAGCGGTCAGACTTCCATCATGACGGAAACAGATGTAATTCGTCAGCAGATAGGCTGCAGATACCACAACGATTCCGATAAGCAGCAATAGTGTATTCACGATACATTTGCCAAAAAAAATTGTGTTTCGGCTGGTTCCGAATGACACGATATTCTTCATCGTATTATTTCTCCATTCACCGGAGAAACCGATATCGGTGGTGAAAATAATGCAGTACCAGACGATCGTTGCCATCATGTACAGACCGGCGTTCATAATATCTGCACCTTCGATCGTAAATGGGATCCGGATGACATGGATGGCATACCAGACAGATACGTTGATCAAAATGGCAATTACCACTCCGATAATGAGCAGGGTATATGGATAAGCCCGATGGCTTACTTTGTAACATTCACTTTTGAGGAAATTATTCAATCGTTGTCCCTCCTAACAGTTCAATAAAGAAATCTTCCAGTGTAGTTTTCACAATCTCCAGTGAGTACAGATCGTATCCCATTTCAAATAAGAAACGGCTGATCTTCTCAGTCAGGTAAACCGCGTTATTTTCAAAATAAATATAAATGGTATCCTCATCTGCATTGTAGGATGCGTCGAGTTGGAGCTCTTTTGAAAGATATTTAGCAGCTTTTTCACCATTACTGGTACGCACCTTTACATAGCTTTTTTCTTTTGCTTCTAGTTCCTCAGCAGACATTTCCTGTAAGATCTGACCATGATCGATGAATCCGTAGCAGGTTGCCATATTTGCAAGCTCGGATAGAATATGGGAGGAAATGATGATTGTGAGTCCGTTCTCTTTGTTCAGCCGCAGCATCAGCTTTCGCATCTCGACGATGCCGGCAGGATCCAGACCATTGATCGGTTCATCTAAGATCAGAAATTCCGGATCGTGCATGAGCGACAGGGCGATTCCCAGACGCTGCTTCATGCCGAGAGAGAAATTTTTGAATTTCTTATCCTTAGCTTCATAGAGTCCCGTTTCTTTCAGAACTGTTTCAACAATGGATGGATCGTCGATCCCACGCTGGATACGATAATATTCCAGATTGCGTTCCGCAGAGAAAAATGGATAAAATGCCGGAGTTTCGATGATAGCACCGGTTCTTTTCCGGGCTTCATTTAACCCATGTGTACCTTTCTTTCCAAAAAGTTCGATGCTGCCATAATCAGGGGCATTCTGTCCGGTAAACAGGCGGAGAAGTGTCGTTTTTCCTGCACCGTTTTTACCGATCAGAGCATAAATGTCGCCCTTTTTCACGGACATATTTATCTTATCAAGTGCAGGCTTATCACCGTATATTACCTCTACATCTGTTGCTTTTGCAATGACTTCTGCCATGGAACAGCACCTCCTGATTCAACCGAATTTTCCTATAATCAGCATACTGTTTTGCCGCAGGAAAGTCAATTCATGGAGCAGACTCTAAGTTGAAACTTTTTTTGATTTTTTTGAAACATTAAAAATGTGCAGTTTGTAAGTTTATATATGTGCTGGTACAAGGTAACAATTATACAGAATCGTCTAATGAAAGTGTATAATGAAAAATAGTGAAAATTAGTAAAAAATAGTGAAGATATAATGGAGAAAAAAGCCCATATTTATTATAATAAAGGAAATATCCTGCCAGACAGGACGACAAGGGGAGAGCTGCAAATGATGCAAATGTTAAAAATCATGTTCATTATTCTAGTGGGAATTGGCATGTTGATCATGGGGATATACACATTTATCCGGTTGAAAAAACGACGCAGGGAATTAAAGCGGCTGTTGGATAATATTGCTTCGGGATCAACGGTGGATCAGTTGTTAAAGGAAAACCATCCGAAGCTGTCAGCTATGGATGAGATGGAAAAATATATCTATATCATAATGGGACTTGGAGCCGGGTTTGTTTTGTTTGGAGCATTTTTCATGGCGCAGGAGCTGATGGAGAGAAATGTCATACCGGATATGACAGGAACGACCGGGTGGATGCTTGTGCAGCGGCTGGTTGCATTTGCATTCGGCATCATTCTCCTTTTTACAGGAAGTGGCATGAAGAAGAAACAGGTAAAAGAAAATGATTACATGGATATGATGATTCCGGGAAAGGTAGTCGGAGAAGTGCCGGGAGCTAAGACGCTGACACCGGGAAAGGCGATCCTTACGATCCAGTATACCGATCCTTATGATGGCAGTGTGCATAACTATCAATTGGCGCAGGAATTGAGCCGGAAGAAGCATCCGGTTGGCAGCGAATATCCGTTGTACTATTCCAGAGAGCAGCGCAAGGTATACGATCCGGGATCAAACAAAGTGAACCGGAAAACAGAACTGTTTCTCAAATGGCTGGGGATTATCATATGTCTGGTGTCCGTGTTGAGTATGTTCACGGCATTTTGACGAGGATAAGATAATATGCTAGAATGGCATTGGTTAGCGAACACTAACCAATGCCATTTTACGTTAAAGGAGAGAAAATTTATCATTATCTGAATGCATTTGGTCTGACACCATGGATGTGTCTGCACTTGTTCTATATTATGATCCTGTATCTGTATACATGGATGACCGGATATGGATATGCCGATGCGGCACTTCCGGCATGCGAAGCCTTATTCGATCATCTGTCATGGGTTATCATAGTAAGCGAAGTCGTTATGCTTCCGGTATTCTTATACTGGTTTTATGTGGTCGTGTGTGGCAAAACCACATTGCCAAGATGGATGGCAGCAGGAAATGTACTTGTATTCTACTGCATTCTCTATGTTATAAAATCAATACTTCCGGATACAGCATTCCGTCTTGGATTCACAAACGGCTTGATGAGCGAAAGCATGATCTTTTTCTTTATCCTCATATGGATTGTAGGAAGCAAAACTGCGGAGAAATAATAAAAAGGGATTGCCCTGTTAATCAGATTTACTGCTGTCTCTGAAATGACTAACTGCGGTTTCTGTTCGATGCACATGTCTTATTCGTAAATACTCCGGTGCTAACTCGCCTTCGGCTCAAACAAGCACTCGTATTTACTGACAATGTGCATCTCTCAACGAAATCCTCGTAATGTCATCTACAGAGACAGCGGTAGATCTGTTTTAACAGGGCAATCCCTTTTTCGTTTTTATAGACTTTTTTTTAAAATAATATTCACTAATATTACTTCTGTCTGATGCTAATATCGCCGCTGGTTGTGCTGACGCCACATTCATATTCGGAATAATTTGCGCCATGTGGAATATCAACATCGCCATTTTGTGTATCTGCTAAGAAACTGTAGTTTCGGTCAGAAGCAAGAGCCAGATCAATGTCGCCGCTCGTAGCAGAAATGCTGATCGTATCAGCGGCCGTGATGGACATATCAATATCGCCACTCGTCGTATTACTGGAAAGACTGGTATTAGCAGTAATGTCACTGGCTGATACATAGCCGCTTGTGGTATAGAATTCTGCCTGATCTGTTGTTATGCGGTTCAACTGGATATCACCGCTTGAGGCATGAAGCTCTAGCTTAGTTGTAAATGAACCATTGCTGATAGAGATATCACCCGATGTAGTTTTGACTGTGAGGGTATTAGCTTCGATATCTGCGATATGGATGTCACCGCTGTTTGTCTTAAGACTGGTATATGAAGAGTTAAACACTGGCTTGCTATCAGTCTTGTGAGAATACAGATAGTCGATATCTCCACTTGCTGTGGTTACCTGGATAGATTCGTATTCTTTATCTGCCAGATAAACAACGGTAGTAGTATCCTGACCAAATCCGAGTGAGATTGTCGGATGGTGGGTACGTTTGTCTTCGCAGCGGAAGGTGAGCACGCCGTCAACAACCTCTGCATGGTTGGTCAGACCATCTGTATCATAATATTCGATGTAATTCGTTCCGTTGTCGGAGTTTTTGATTATGACGTCGGTAGATGCTTCGCCTGCGATGTCAACGGCGTTGAAATCATCTTTGATCTGAACTGTTTTCTTCACATAGTCCGGCAAGGCTTTCATACCGAGCAGGTCGACAGAACCATTTGGAAAATGGAATCCGTTAATTGCAAAACTTAAGAATGCGATAATGACGCCGACCACTATAAATATAGAAGCAACAATAACTGCTTTTTTGGATTTACTCATAATTATCTCTCCTTTACAAACATTCTCTTAATTCCATTGACGGATGCCTTGTACAGCTTGAAAATGCCGATCGTAACAGGCTTTACGGCTACGATGAACAGGATCGCAAGTCCGATTCCGGCAAATGCAGCTCCAAGCATGAAAAGGGCAGCCGGAACATTCTGTGTAACAAAAAATGGAATAACTCCCAGCAGCCCGGCGATACCTGCAACTGCCATCGAGAGTACGATTACATAGAAGGACAGGAGAAGTGCCAAAATGACAACCGCCATGGCAATGACCAGAACGATCGCGGTCAGTAACAGCGGAGCCCATATAGGAGAACCAAGAATCAGCAAAATGATCTCCCATGCCTTTAATCGGTGGGATGGTTTGATTTTTTCTTTCACAAGTTTCGTCAGTGGCATATCTGCCAGGATCTGATCAACGACATCGTCCGGGGCATCCATATCGGCAACCGCTTCTTCCTCCGACAGGCCATCTTCCATACGGTCATCGATCATTTCACTATAATAATCCATAAATTTATTAATATCGTCTGCCGGCATTTTCCGGATCTTTCCCCGGATCGCTGACAAATATTCCTGTTTAGTCATTGTCATTCTCCTCTCTGATAATAAAACGATATATAGATTCAAGTTCTTTCCATTCTTCTTTAAATTCCTCGATTCGTGCTTTGCCTGCATCGGTAATATGATAGTATTTCCGAAGCCGTCCGTTGTGTTCTACGGAGCGAACGGTGAGGAATGCGCCGGCTTCCAGTCTTCGCAGGATCGGATACAATGTAGATTCCGATATCGTTACAAAGGGTTTCATATCCTTGATGATCTGATATCCATAAGAATCTTCATCCTTGATCGCAGCCAGTACACAGACATCCAGCATACCGCGTTTTAATTGAATATCCATATGTATACCTCCTTATGCACTATACTATATGACGTATAGTATAATATGTCAAGAGGTATTTTGTAAAAAATAATTTGACAAGAATGCTCATGGTTGCTATACTCAAGGTTGATAAAAATAAGAAGAAAAGCGATGACAGAGACAGTAGATCATGTTTGAAAGGCAGAGCGAGCCGGAGATGGTGCAAGACCGGTGCGAGTAGAAGATGATGGAAGATCACTCTTAAGCTTCAGACCGAAAACGACAGCCAGTAGGCTCTGACGTCATTCCCTCGTTACGGGAAGCACATATGTTAGTATGCAAGTAATAGGTGGTATAACGAGAACTTTAAGCCTTCGTCCTTTTTGCGGCGGCGGCTTTTTTTACTTTATAGAAAAGTTTGTCTAATAATATTTTGCATACATTGAATAAAAAGAAAGGAAGAACAACATGTACGAAAAAGTATCGACCAAATTGAATTTCGTAGACAGAGAACAGAAGGTTCTGGATTTCTGGAAAGAAAATCAGGTATTTGAGAAGAGTGTGGAAGAAACAAAGGATCTTCCGACTTACACATTTTATGATGGACCCCCAACAGCAAACGGTAAGCCACATATCGGCCATGTGCTTACACGAGTTATCAAGGATATGATTCCAAGATATCAGACAATGAAGGGCCATAACGTAGTAAGAAAGGCAGGATGGGATACACACGGCCTTCCTGTAGAGTTGGAAGTTGAGAAACTTTTAGGAATCGATGGCAAAGAGCAGATTGAGGAATACGGTCTGGAGCCATTTATTCAGAAATGTAAAGAATCCGTATGGAAATACAAAGGTATGTGGGAAGAATTCTCCGGCAAGGTAGGATTCTGGGCAGATATGGATGATCCATATGTAACATACCACAATGATTTCATCGAGTCCGAGTGGTGGGCACTGAAGAAGATCTGGGATCAGGGACTTTTATACAAAGGCTTCAAGATCGTGCCATATTGTCCGCGTTGCGGAACTCCACTGTCAAGCCACGAAGTAGCACAGGGTTATAAGACTGTAAAGGAACGTTCCGCAGTTGTAAGATTCAAGGTTATCGACGAAGATGCATATTTCCTTGCATGGACAACTACACCTTGGACACTTCCATCAAACGTAGCCCTCTGTGTAAATCCGGATGAGACTTATGTCAAAGTAAAGGCAGCAGACGGATATACTTATTATCTGGCAGAAGCACTGGCAGACAAGGTACTCGGTTCCCTTGCAAAGGAGGCTACAGACGATACACCTGCTGTACCTGCATATGAAGTTCTGGAGACATACAAAGGAAAAGATCTGGAATACAAAGAGTACGAACCATTATATGAGTGCGTAAAGCCTGTATGCGAGAAGCAGCATAAGAAGGGTCACTACATCACATGTGATTCTTATGTAACTATGACAGATGGTACAGGTATCGTTCATATCGCACCTGCATTTGGTGAGGACGACGCAAATGTAGGAAGAAAGTACGATCTTCCATTTGTACAGTTCGTAGATGGCAAGGGTGATCTGACAGAGGAAACCCCTTATGCAGGAATCTTCGTAAAGGATGCAGATCCAAAGGTATTGGTTGACCTTGACAAAGAAGGACTTCTGTTCGACGCACCAAAGTTCGAGCATGAATATCCACACTGCTGGAGATGTGATACTCCGCTGATCTACTATGCAAGAGATACCTGGTTTATCAAGATGACAGCAGTCAGAGATAAGTTGGTTAAGAATAACGACACCGTAAACTGGATCCCTGAGAGCATTGGTAAGGGACGTTTCGGTGACTGGTTAAAGAATGTACAGGATTGGGGACTTTCCCGTAACCGTTATTGGGGAACTCCGTTAAATATCTGGGAATGTGAATGCGGATGCCGTCATGCGATCGGTTCGATCGAAGAATTAAAGAGCATGAGCGACAACTGCCCGGATGAGATCGAGCTGCACCGTCCGTTCATCGACGCTGTAACGATCAAATGTCCGGAGTGTGGTAAGCAGATGCACAGAGTATCTGAAGTTATCGACTGCTGGTTCGATTCAGGTTCTATGCCATTTGCACAGTGGCATTATCCGTTCGAGAATGCAGACATCTTCGAAAAGCACTTCCCTGCTGACTTCATCAGCGAGGCAGTTGACCAGACAAGAGGATGGTTCTATTCTCTGATGGCGATCTCTACTCTGTTATTTGACAAGGCTCCATTCAAGAATGTAATTGTCCTCGGACATGTACAGGATAAGGATGGACAGAAGATGAGTAAGTCCAAGGGAAATGCAGTAGATCCGATGGATGCACTGAACAAATACGGTGCAGACGCGATCCGGTGGTATTTCTACAGCAACTCTGCTCCATGGCTTCCAAACCGTTTCCATGAAGATGCGGTTATCGAGTGCCAGAGAAAGTTCCTCGGAACCTTATGGAACACTTACGCATTCTATGTATTATATGCAAATATCGACAACTTCAATCCACTTGAGCATGAGCTGGATTACGAGAAGCTGTCACTGATGGATAAATGGTTATTATCAAAGCTGAACTCAACCGTAAAGGCTGTTGATGAGAACCTTGCAGCATACAAGATCCCTGAGACAACCAGAGTATTAGAGGAGTTTGTAGATGACCTTTCCAACTGGTATGTTCGTCGTGGACGTGAGAGATACTGGGCAAAGGGTATGGAGCAGGATAAGGTAAATGCCTACATGACACTGTATACAGCCCTTGTTACGGTCTCCATGACAGCAGCTCCGCTGATTCCGTTTATGGCAGAGGATATTTACCAGAATCTGGTAAGAAGCATTGATAAGGATGCTCCATTATCTGTTCATCTGTGCGAGTTCCCGAAGGTAGAGGAGAAGATGATCGACACAGACCTTGAGGCAGCTATGGATGAGATCTTAAAGATCGTTGTTCTTGGACGTGCAGCCAGAAATACTGCAAATATCAAGAATAGACAGCCGATCGGAACCATGTATGTAAAGGCAGCAAAAGAGCTGACAGAGGATGAGACAGCGATCGTCAAAGACGAGCTGAACATCAAGAACGTAGTATTTACAGAAGATATCGCAAGCTTCAGTTCTTACACATTCAAGCCACAGCTTCGTACCGTAGGACCAAAGTACGGCAAGCAGTTAGGCGGAATCAAGGCATATCTGTCATCTGTTGACGGAAATGCAGCTATGGCAGAGCTGAAGGAAAAGGGTGCTCTGACATTTGACGTAAACGGCACAGAGGTATCTCTGGCAGAGGAAGATCTGCTGATCGATATCGCACAGACCGAAGGCTATGTTACAGAGGCAGACGGTGCGGTAACAGTTGTTATCGACACAAATCTGACAGAAGAACTCTTAGAGGAGGGATTTGTCAGAGAGATCGTATCCAAGATCCAGACCATGAGAAAGGAAGCCGGCTTCGAAGTAATGGACAAGATTACAGTCTATGCAGAGGGAAGCGACAAGGCAACCGGACTTATGAATGCAAATGCTGACAGCATCAAGTCAGACGTTATGGCAGATGCACTGGTAACCGGAAGCGTAGATGGCTATTCCAAGGAATGGAACATCAACGGCGAGAAGGTAACACTTGGTGTAAAGAAAAACGCATAAATAATACAGGGCGTTGACCGATGCCGAAAAAAGCAAATTTATACTTGCTTTTTTCGGAAAGCGTCTGTATTATAGATAACATATTAAAAGGTGCAAGGAAGTACTAGAGATAGCAACTTCCCTGCACCTTTTTCTCGTTAATGAAGTTGCCAATTACACAACAAGAAATAGGAATGAATATGGAGGCGATGGGTATGGAAAAACTCAATCAGATTGTAAGTGCAGTTGATTCGTTTGTGTGGGGACCGGTGATGCTGGTGCTTCTCGTAGGAACCGGTATCTTTCTGACGATACGGACGCGGTTCCTGCCGTGGAGGAATCTCGGATATGCGATCAAGAGCACACTTAGTAAAGAAGCAAGAACAAAGAACAGAGGAACCGGTGATGTATCCCCATTCTCGGCACTGACGACAGCACTTGCCGCAACAATCGGAACCGGAAATATCGTAGGTGTGGCGACGGCAATGGTATCCGGTGGTCCGGGTGCCCTGGTCTGGATGTGGATCTCGGCGTTGTTCGGAATTACATCGAAATTCTCAGAATGTATGCTGGCGATCAAATACCGTGAGGTAAATGCCAAAGGAGAGATCTCCGGCGGCCCGATGTATACGATGAAGAAAGCATTGAAACACAAAAGATTCGGAAGTGTGCTCGGTTGGCTGTTTGCATTCTTTGCGGTTGTTGCATCCTTTGGTATCGGAAATATGACACAGGCGAACTCGATCGCATCCTCCATGAATGAGACCTTTCACATCAATCCGATTATCATCGGTGTGATCCTTACGATCCTTGCCTTAATGATCATTATCGGTGGTATCAAATCCATATCAAAGATTTCCGCGATCGTTGTTCCGTTTATGGCAATCTTCTATGTACTTGCAGGACTTATAGTAATTATCGGAAATATATCGAATGTGCCGGAAGGTCTGCGCGAGATCTTCACAATGGCATTTTCCATGAAATCCGTATCCGGCGGTGTGCTTGGTACCGTAGTTGCATCCATGACAAATGCAATGCGGTTCGGTGTTGCCCGTGGCTGTTTTTCAAATGAAGCAGGTATGGGATCGGCAGCGATCACCGCAGCAGCAGCTACAACAGATAATCCGGTTCGTCAGGGATATATCAATATGACGGGAACCTTCTGGGATACGATCGTTGTATGTACGATCACCGGTCTGGTAATCGCAAGCTCCGGTGTGATCGGTAAGACTTCGACAATGACAGAAGGCTCATATGCAATCACCTCTGAAGCCGAAGATACACTGGCTCTGACACATGAAGAAAAAGGCAAGATGGTGACGACAGAATATACTGTTACATATAAAGATGGAACATTGACTTTGTCCGGGGGAGCAGAGGACATCGTTCTGACACCATATGCAGACGCTTCCGATAGTGAAGCATTTGCAAAGCTTCAGCATCAGCCGGATAGTCTGGAAGCAGTTTATGAGAATGGCGTGATCACAGGTGCATGGACCTCTGGCTGCAATGCTTATATTTTTGATGAAGATGGTACATATTATTATGAAGAAGCCTATACAGGATCAGCACTGACGATCAAAGCATTTGAAACGGTTCTTGGTAAAGCTGGCGCATGGCTGGTAACGATCGGTATTGCATTATTTGCATTCTCGACCATCCTTGGTTGGGAGTATCATGGTGAGAAAGCCTTTGAGTACCTGTTCCATTCCCACAAATACAACATGATTTATCGTATTGTATTCTCCCTTGTCGTATACATCGGTGCGACGACTTCGCTGGATCTGGCATGGAACTTCTCGGATATTGCAAATGCACTGATGGCTATTCCAAACCTGATCTGCCTGCTTCTGTTAAGCAAAGAGATCGCAACGGATATGCGGGAATTCCAGAAAGTACTCGCAGAAGAAAAAGCAGCAAAGAAGCGTGCGTAAATAGTCGACCTGCTGGTAAGTTTTTGAATCAAAATGGAAAATACATTACATATTATTCCGCAAGTCGTTTGCACTCTATTTCAACGCAGCGGTGCTAAGCTCCTCGCCTGTGGCGACTCACTAAGAACCGGCGTTGAAACAGGCTTGCTACATAACAGTAATGTTATTTTCCATTTTTGTCTTAAACATTTGCGTACGGACAGGCTGACTATTTTTATGTAGAATATAATAGTAGTTTTTCATATTTATAGTAGCAAAATGACAGTTTATGAGTATAATTATAGTAAACGCGCAGACGGAATAATGAGAGAAAGATGCCGGAATGTGAAGCACAGCCGGATATGAGAGCGCATGAAGATGCGAGACTTACTGATGAAGTACAGGGATCTGTCTGCTTTATTATAATGGATTCAAAAATGAGTTCAGGGGAAAGCTGCCGGAGAAACTCCGGCGGCATACCCGGATACATAGAAAGTCGATATCGGCTTTGGATAAAAAAGAAAACATGTGGGTAAGAACACAATGAGTATGACAGAAGAAAAACACAACTATACTTACATAGTCCGGTGTAAGGACGGAACGTATTACACCGGATGGACGAATAATCTGGAAAAGCGGATGAAAGCACATAATGAAGGACGAGGGGGCGCCAAGTATACCAGAAGCCGGCGTCCTGTTGTCCTTGTTTATTATGAGGAATCAGAGACGCCGGAGGAAGCGATGAGCAGAGAGTGGCACATCAAGCAGATGAGCCGGAGCCGGAAAGAAGAATTAATCAGAAATTTTCAATCAGATAGTATACAGAAGCCATGAAAATAGTATAAAATATAAGAATTGAGAAAATAAAAGTCGAACACCAGGAGGTTATAGATGGGAAGACAATTATGGAAGCCGGGAAATATGTTGTACCCGGTACCGGCAGTTATGGTAACATGTAAGCGGGAAGGTGGACAACCGAATATCATCACGATCGCATGGGCAGGAACGATTTGCAGTTCTCCGGCGATGGTTTCAATATCTGTTAGACCGGAACGCTATTCTTATGATATTATAAAAGCCAGTGGAGAATTTGTGATCAATCTGGTGACTGAGAAGCTGACATTTGCGACCGATTATTGTGGCGTAAAGAGTGGACGGGATATAGACAAATTCAAAGCAACAGGACTTCATACCTGTCCGGGACTTACAGTTGCCACACCGGGTATCGCGGAGAGCCCGGTCAATATCGAATGTAAGGTAAAAGAAGTGATCCCACTTGGAAGTCATCATATGTTCCTGGCAGAGGTGACCGGCGTACAGGTGGATGAAGTATACATGAATGAAAATGGCAAATTTGAGCTTAACCAGCTTGGACTGGTGGCTTATTCCCATGGAGAATATTTTAAACTTGGAAAGAAACTGGGAAAATTCGGATATTCAGTGAGGAAGAAATAAGAAACATGAAGATAGAATTACAGGCATATGGTAAAGTAAATCTGGGGCTGGACGTGCTCAGAAGAAGACCGGACGGTTATCATGAAGTAAAGATGATCATGCAGACAGTAAAGTTACATGACACATTGACATTTGAGACAGTGGATGAGGATGTGATCGTTCTCAGCACAAATGCGGACGAGCTTCCGGTAAATGAAGATAATCTGGTATATAAAGCATGTCGGATGTTGAAACAGGAATATCAGATCACGCGTGGAATCCGAGTATTTCTTCAGAAAGAGCTTCCGGTTGCAGCCGGAATGGCTGGTGGAAGTGCTGATGCGGCAGCAGCGCTGATCGGAATGAATAAGATCTTTGATCTTCAGATTCCGAAACATAAGCTGATGGAATATGGAGTGAAGCTTGGTGCGGATGTTCCATACTGTATCATGAAAGGAACTGCATTATCAGAAGGAATCGGCGAGAAGCTGACGGCACTTGCACCGATGCCGGACTGCTATATCCTACTTGCAAAACCGCCGATCGCGGTATCGACGAAGATGGTATATGAGAACCTGCATGCAAATGAATTAGAAAAACATCCGGATATAGACGGCATGGTGATGGCACTGGAAGAACAGAGTTTACAGGGCATCACGGAACGTATGGAGAATGTGCTAGAGACAGTAACTGAGGTACGGTATCCGGTTATTGCAGAGATCAAAGCTTGCATGAAAGAATGTGGTGCAATGAATTCACTTATGAGTGGAAGCGGTCCGACTGTATTTGGTATATTTACAGAGAAGGAAAAAGCGGAGAAAGCGGCAGATGCGATCCGCAGCCGGAAGCTGGCAAAGCAGGTATTTGTCACACAGCCATATAATGTGTAAGATCAGGCAGGACAGAGGGAGTTGTTCTGCAGAAGAAATAGAGAGAAATGGGGTAACTTATGGAGTTGAAGTTAAATATGGATGAGTATCTTCGCTTCGGGAGGTTGTATTTGAAGCGTTGCGGGATGCCATCGTACATGGAGAATTTGAACCGGGCGAACGGTTATTAGAAGTGGCACTCGCAAAACGTCTGGGTGTCAGCCGGACTCCGGTGCGTGAAGCAATCCGGATGCTGGAATTAGAGGGCTTAGTCGTGATGGTTCCAAGGAAAGGTGCAGAGGTTGCCCGTATCACGGAGAAGGATCTCCGGGATGCATTGGAGATCCGTCTGAGTCTGGAAGAACTGGCAGTCGAACTTGCCTGCAAGCGGATTGATGAAGACGGCAGACTCAGATTAAGAGAAGCCTGTGAGAATTTCCGTGAGGCAGTCCGTTCCGGTCGTGTGCCGGATATCGTAGATACAGATGTTGCCTTTCATGAGACAATCTGTGAATTAAGCAACAATCCAAGACTTGTGAGTCTTACCAAGAACTTCGGAGAGCAGGTGTACCGATACCGTGTGGAATATGTGCGGGATACCGGATATCATGGCAAGCTGCTTCGTGAGCATGACGAGATCACGGAGGCGATATTGCATGGAGATGTAGAGAAAGCAAAAGCAGTTATGCATCAGCATATTTACGATCAGGAACAGATCGTGATTCAGAATATCAAACAGAAACAGGATACTATATAAGACTGAGTGGTCAAAAACAGGGAGTGGACAGTAAGAAATTTACCGTTCACTCCCTGTTTTTGACCACTCGGTTCATTTTGCAGTTTTTTCAGGAACAATCTGTTATAGTAGAGGTGTTCTGAATACATCAAGCGTGTAAAATAAATTGACAAATACATATGTATGCCATATACTTGGTATTACTAGGTATAAAATAATAGGAAGAGAAATTATGGTAAATCAAAGTATAAATCAGTTTAAAAAAGGCATACTTCCCATGCTTATCCTGCAGATCATAGCAGATGAAAAGGATTATGGTTATAACATTGTCAATCGTTTTAATGCACGATGTGTTGCCGGAATGGATATCAAAGAAGGAACACTGTATCCGATCCTGCACAGATTAGAAGAAGATGGTGCGATCGTTAGTGAATGGGTGATGGCATCCGAGAATGGAAAACCAAAGAAATTCTATAAGATTACAGAAGAAGGGAAGCTTCTATTGGAAGAACAGTGGAGTTGCTGGGCGCAGATAGAAGGAATGGTACGAGGCTTTGAGAAAAAACATATATCTGATTAAAATATTTATTTTACTGCATGCACCATTTGGACAGCGGATGCAGTTTGTAAAAGAGATAAGACGATCTATAGATGATAAATTGGACTCGGGCATGACGATCGATGAAGTGTTTGAGGAGCTTGGTGAAGCTTCCGCACTGACAGAAGAGTATAACGATATCGGTATGCGGCAGCAGACAAAGGAGTATGTATGGATGATGCTCTGGATCCTGGTTGGAATCTGTCTTGGTGTTCTGTTGGTGATTGACGGATATACATTATATACCGGATATCATGAGATCAATCAGTATATAGCACCGACAGGATATGAGTGGATTGATTTTAGACCAAAGGCAGGGGGAACGTGGGGCAAAGTGATTGTGGAAAGCATAGGTTTTTGTATTTGCATGGGAAATGTGATCTATCATTATAAAAGACGAAGAAAAGCAAAGAAAAAAGATAATGAGCTATAAATAAAAAGGGGAACAAAAGAAATGAAAAAGAAGAAATATCTTATGAAGATATTCATGCATCTGCATGCACCATTAAAGGAACGGATACAGATGGTAAAGGATCTGGGACGATCATTAGATGATAAACTGGCAGAAGGAGAAACCATAGAGGAAGCAATCGCAGAACTAGGAGAAGCCTCAGACATTATTCAGGAATATGAAGATCTCGGAATGAGAAAGCGAACGAAAGAATGGGCGCTTGCTGTGATCTGGATATTGATCGGAATCGTGGTGGGATATCTGTTGTTTACGGAATGTAGGATACTGTATAGGGGATACAATTATATATATGTTAGTCCGGGACCTGGAATGCTAGTATATACGGAATATGACCTTAACATAAAGACAGCAATAATAAAAATAGTATTCGAGTCAATGTGTGTTATTGTATGTATAGGAAATGTTATCTGGCATTTTATAAAACAAAAAAGAAAAAAGGAGATGTAAGAAAATGAAGAAAGTAGTGCGAAAGATAATAAGTATGGCATTAGCATGTATGTTAATATTGGAACTTCCAATGTTCGTCCATGCGAAAACAACGGAATCTATAGTAGTGGAAAAAGAAACAGAAAATACAATGGAGCTGATAGGACAGGAAGTTGTACATATAAAATATGATGGAACAGTAGTTTATGAATCGGATAACCAAGAAGAAATTAAAATAATGCCTCAATCAATAGCGAACGATAAGATTACATGCAGCTTTGCATATTATTATTTAGGCAAAAATTCTAAGAAACAACCACAATATCAGGTAGTAATGTCTATATCATCAAGTGTGACATTGAAATCAAGTGTATTAAGTACGCAGGCAGAAGGAATATCAACTTGGCATAATAATGCTGCAACACATTCCGGTAAGACAGGGAAAAATACTAGAACTTTTGTGTATACAAGCAGTAATCCACCGTCAAATCCGTATTGTAATGTGAAAGCAACAATTAAGACAATAAATAGTACACATAATCTTTCTGTAAGAAAGATTACAAATCCAATAAGTAAATAGAAAAATGGAATCGATATACCTTGATCATTATATAAAGATGGTCAATGGATATAGATGTAAGGGCACTGGCTGACGATAGCTCATGTGCTTTACAAAAAGGGAGACTCTGGCACAATTTTGCGAAGAGAACCAGAGCCTCACAGCTATATATACTTATGAAAAAGTACATGAGATAAATATACCGCTTTTTCATATGTATGTAAATACAAAACAAAGGAGGGTAGCATTGCATAAGTAGAAATGTAAATATGCATGTTTGAAGGTATAGGAAAACATACAAAGGAGATTTTTAAATGAGCAAAATGGTAAAGATAATGAAAAATAAATTAATGATTGCAGCTATGGTGGCAGTAATGGTATTTGGAACGGCAATGGTTCCGGTGCATGCTGCTGCTGTAGAGACAAATTATTATGGGGGAGGTGCAACTTATACATATTATATTCGAAAATCGGGAAGTTCCGCTGAATTGGGGTATATGCGTATAACAAGGACAAAGTCGGCAATAAAAAATACATTTACAGCGTCAAATCCATGTGACAAAGTTACATTGTGGATTAGGGAAAGTTCAACGGCATCAAGTGTTGACGATAGTATTGATGATTTAGTACAGGGAAATACATTCTCAGTAAGTAAGAATGGAAGAAATTATACAGCAGCATACGGTAAAGGACGAGTAGAGTATTAATTTATATTGCTGAATAATTTAACAATGATGACATCATAGGAAATTTGCTATAACAGAGCATTTTCCTATGATGTTTAGGATGAAAGCGGGGTTATTAGATGAATAAAACGATGCGCATTATTTGTATTATTTTATGCGTTGGTTTGATTATGGGATTAGGATATGTTGTCATACGAAAAATAAAAAAATATCCAGATGAAGTGGAATATTCTTCATTAAGAGCTTTTGCGGATGATGGTATGTATTATATAAAAAGAAATGTTCTTTATTTTTTGGATTCAAAGACGGGAAAATCGGTAGTGGTTTGCAATAAAGCTAATTGCAAGCATAATACAGAAAACTGTAATGCTTATATATTTGGACTGGGATCTAGTATGCTTTATTATGAAGATAAACTATATATAAGTGAATTTGATTCTGAGGTAACAATTAATGATGAGGATGATGCCGTATATAAAGGGGCTGTACAGATTCGTGAAGTAGAAAAGGATGGAAGCAAAGTGAGTATTCTGTATTCGGCAGATGAAGGCGCTGTTTTTGATATGGAAATGATAGATGGAATATTATATTTTACTACATGGAAATATCATGATGGATTTAAATTGAATCAATATCAGCTTGATTGCACGTTGTATTCATATGATCTGAGATGGAGGCGGTTACGAGTATTGTTAAGTTATGAAGGAGATGCAGAACATGACAATTCAACACTTCATATATTAAATAATAAAAACAAAGAAAAAATTTATCTGACATATGGTTATAAAGATAGCCAGAGAAACAGGCACACTATACTGCTTACATATAATATAGAAACCCATAAAGATGAAATTGTTGCAGATAATTTAAATACAGAATATGGGAAATCCTTTAATATAATCAGTACTGCAAGTGGCATTTATATAGAAACGAAGGAATTGGATAATGGTGTAGAATGGACTGTGATATATTCGTGTGATGCAGACTTGCAGAATCAGAAAGAAATTTTTCGGATTGTAGATGGAGATATTTATTGTATGGATCGATACTTGTATGCAATTAATACAGATTACAATAAGTTTTTTTATCAATGTGATACAGGAACTGTTTATCTGGCAAATACCTGTTTTACAGAAGAAGGAACTTATATATCCGATATTTATGGCTTGGATGAATCAAGTGACAAGATATATATAGATGGACATGATTATACTGGTATGAAGCCAGGAGATGTAATCACATCGGATCAGAGTGAACAGACGGTGACAGGATGGACAGAATTCCGGGATACATATTTTACAAAACTGGAGAATGCAGATCAGAATACTGTGGAAGCATTTGACTGGGTGAAATGGCCGGAAGAGTGATAAAGGGGATGAGGATATGGAATTAAAACTGGAGCATATCTCGAAAGAATATAAGAATACAACGGCGCTTGATGATTTTTCCATGACATTCTCAGAGGAAATTTATGGATTGTTGGGGCCCAATGGTGCAGGAAAAAGTACCTTGATGAAGTTGATTACAAGAAATATCAAACCGACAGCAGGAGAAATTTATCTGGATGGAACAGATATTCATACCCTGAAACGGGAATATCAGCGGCTGATCGGTTATATGCCACAGCAGCAGGCGATCTATCCGTTTTATACCGGACGGATGTTCCTTGCATATATGGGATTGTTGAAAGGAGTAGAGAAAAAAGTACTGAATGATGAGATCGAGAAATACGCATCAAAGGTAAATCTTCTTGATGTACTGGATCGAAAGGTCGGAACATATTCCGGCGGTATGAAGCAGAGACTGCTGATCGCGCAGGCATTTCTTGGGGATTCAAAGATCATTATTTTTGATGAGCCAACAGCAGGACTGGATCCGAAGGAGAGGATCCATGTACGGAATCTGATTCATGATAATTCTGCAGGGAAGATTATTTTGATTGCTACTCATGTTGTTCAGGATATTGAGGATATAGCAAGTCAGATCATGCTGCTGAAAAAAGGTGTGTTGATCGAGATGGCAGCACCAGAGATCCTGACCGGAAGAATCACGGATAAAGAGAATCCGGATCTGGAAGATGTATATTTAAGTATATTTGGAGAGTAGCTTTTTGCAGGTTGGTCATTTCCGGATAGAGAAAGTGGCTGCCTGTGGAAATGGAGGACGATATGAGTAGATCAAAACAAATGGAAAAAGCTGCTACCATCAGTCATTCCGGACGAAGAGGCGGATTTTTTCGATTTTTTATAAATGAAATACGGGCTATTTTATATAACCGGAAATTAATATTATGTTTTTTGTTGTTTTTAGTTATGAATGTGGGCCTGTTGATCGTAGCCTTTGCTACTGATGAGGTGGATAGTACACAGTATGCAAGGCTTCGGACAGATCCGGATTCCATTATGGATATGTATATGGAAGATCCGGAATCAGAGACATATAAACAGTTGTTTGATGAATATATGGCAAGCACAACGTATGACGAATATCTGCAGAAGGTTATAGAAGATGCAGAGATGAATCAGTCGATTTCCATATTTCAGACAAAGTTCTCGATCAGTAATCTGGAACGGACAAAGAGGGATTTTGAAAGACTTGTGGGAACAGAAGCATCCTTTGTTGGCGGATATGGAATCTGTAAGGCATTGAATTTTACCGGAAGTTATGTTCTGATATTTTTCCTGCTGGTTGTTCTGGTGCTGGAACTGGTGCTGCGGGATAAGAAGAATGGTCTGGCAAATCTGTATAAGACAACGTGGAATGGAGACAGTCGTTTATTGTTGTCTAAGTATGCGGCAGCAGTTGTCTATATGGCATTATTTGTGGCGGGAGTATTCTTAAGTAATATTTTGATTGCCGAATGGAAGTTTGGAGCTGTAGATCTGTCAGCACCGGTACAGAGCCTGATGGATTATATTGGATATGGCTTTTCCTGCAGGATCAGTACATTTGTTGTTCTTGTCTGTTTGGTAAAGATTCTGATCTTTGCAGTGATCCTTGCAGCATTATTTACATTTGCAGTTGTTTCTTCAAATGAAGTTATGTTGTGTGTATGGTCGGCGGTTGCCATGTTTGTAGAATTGCTGTTTTCCGTATTGGGAGAGAAACTGAATCTGACATTTTTATATCGATTCTCTATTTTTTCAATGCTGGATACAACCAGATTTTTTCAATATGAGAATTATAATCTGATATCTCATGCAGAGCCTGCAATCTATCTGGACTGTATTATCTGTGCAGTGTTGTTGGCAGGATTTCTTATCATATCGTCGGTAATCTATCTGGAGGGAAGCAGTGATTATCGGGAGAGTCGTATACGATTACGAAAAAAAGGTACGAAATCCCACAGGATATTTTCCTCAGTATGGAGACTGGAAGGCTATAAGTTATGGTTGGGATATAAGATGATATTTGTTATTTTTCTGTTGGTTGGATTTCAGGTGTACATTTATCAAAACAAATCTGTACGGTGGAGTGCAAATGAATATGCATACCAATATTATATCAGTCAGATTGAAGGTGTGGTTACACAGGGAAAGCTGGATTATATAGCCTCAGAGGAAGAACGGTACGAAAAACTTCACGAAGAAGAAGATCGGGTTGACCGGGACTACGCTGCAGGGAAGATAACTGAAAAAGAGTATAATGATAAATGGGATGAGATGAATAAGCAGCTTGCAAATGAGGAGAGTTTCTTTCGCTGTCTGGAATATGTGGATTATATTAAGCAGCAATGTGGAATCACGTCACAGGTTTCGGAAGCCGATCCTGCTGTACTGGAACGGATAGGATTTGTCTATGCCAGAGGCTGGAATATCCTTGCCGGAAGCAAAGACTATAAGGATGACGTGATGAATGCAGCGAAGGTAATCGTTGTACTGATGCTTACAACTGCATTTCTGTATCTGGAGGATTACAGATATAAGATCAATGGCATTATTGATATTACAGAGAATTACAGGAAACTTCATGTGATCAAGGCATTTCGGATGCTGCTTATTATTCTTGTTGTATACATGATCGTTTATCTGCCTGAACTTATGTGGGTGAAAAGAGAAATTGGGCTGGCAGGAGGAAAATATCTGGCACAGTCTCTTCCGTGTCTGGAACAGGTTGGCATATCAACCAGTATTACCGGATATTTCCTGCTGGTATCTGGAATTCGGTTGATCACGATTCTGGTACTGACTGTACTCTATATTCTAGTTGGAAAGCTGATCAGGAGCACAAATGGTGCGATATTCTGTGCGGCAGCCGTTGCGCTTTTGCCATTGCTGCTGTACCTGTCAGGATTTACTGCAGCAAAGTATTATCCGTTGGTTCAGCTATTATCAGGCAATATGCTGCTTAGATAAATGAATATTTAAAGAGATCCCACTGTGATAGATGATAGATGTCCCCTTTTTATTGGACAATCAGTGAAAGAGGTGCATATCATCTGTTATAGTGGGATTTTTATCTGCTGCTACCAGCTCTTTCGTATCTCGTCAAATAGCCGCATGATATATAAAGTATGTTCATGTGGCATTTCCGGACATTCAGTCAGACCTTTTTCAAGTGCTCGCTTACAGGCGAGCACTTCATATTCGTAGCCGCTGATCTGGGCAGGACAGTTGATCGTCTGAACCAGTCGGCGGTCATTTTCATATATACGGAATGCCTCGTAATTATTGATATTGTCAACCTCGATGTAACCTTTTGTTCCGTAGATCACGCCGCGGCGGTCGGTGGCTGATTCCATAGTTGTGAACAGACCAGCGATCGCACCGTCCGGGTATGTCAGGTTGATAAATTCTGTTTTGTCTACGCCTGTTTCGTGTGGAGTCATCGTTGTGTGGATTGTTGATACGTTGTCGCCAAGCACCCAGGTCGCAAAGTTTAAGGTATATGGTGCAAGATCTAAGAGAGCACCTCCGGCAAGCTCCGGGCGAATCAGACGTTCTACCTGCATCAGGGAATAACCAAGATTTGCGGTCAGCCCTGTTATTTTTCCGATAACGTCGGAATCTATAATTTCTTTTAAAGTAAATGACATTGGCATATAGCGAACCCACATCGCTTCCGCCAGTAATATATTTTTCTCTTTTGCAAGCCGGATCATATCTTCGGCTTCTTTTGTATTTACGGCAAATGCTTTCTCACACAGAACAGCCCGGTTATAATTCAGACACAGCATCGTATGCTCTTTATGGTGGGAGTGTGGAGTTGCAACGTAGACAAGATCGATCCCGTCATCGGCAACCATTTCTTCATAAGAGCCATACCATTTGGATGCATGATAAGTATCTGCAAACTGTCTGGCTTTTTCTTCCGTTCTGCTTGCTACAGCATAGAGTTCCACATCTTCCATCTGGTTGACGGTTTCCGCCATTTTGCGGGCGATACCGCCTGCACCGAGGATGGCAAGGCGTAGTTTCCTGTTTTCTAATCTGGCGTGTGGGGTTGCCGTAGCATTTCTGTTGTCTGATTTATAAATTGGATCTGTTGTATGTTTTTTGTTGTCGGATATATTATCTGATTTTATCATTTTTTTGTTTCCTTTCTGGGTGGTTTGTGAAGCCATGGTATTTCTATATTTCCGGTTAAGATTCTATATGGCGCTGATGAAACGGAAGCTATTTGAATATTGCCGGGTTCATCATATGTGAGCAATTCTATGATTTTATGTAATTACTATAGAAGCTTTTGGGGATTTGTGCAAGCGCATCCCATCGTAATGATCATTATATCGTACTCGTTCAATGCATTCGAAAAATCGACCCTTGCAAGCAAGCGATTTTTCATCATTATATCATGTGCTTCGCACATTCTATGCATTCCGCAAAATCAGCATCCTTGCAAGCAAATAATTTTGCGTTCATTATATCATGATTCAATGTAACATTTTATGTATAGTTCAGAGGGTTACTGGCAATACTGGAAATAGTAAGAAAATAAAACAAGCAATAGTTAGATCATGGAGGAATAAGGTTGGGGAAAGTCGGTCAGAGTCATAAAAAATATAAATGTACATAGGAGCGGCGGGAGGTGGAACGTTTGGAAAAAGACAGAGATGCAGAAGGCGGAATTTATAGTGCAGACAGCCGGATTGACAGAGATATAGATGCAAATATCAGCCGGGTAAAGGCGCTGTTTGCCGATTGGGGAGACATCGTGGAACGTCGATTTACAGTCAGACGTACCGGTTTGGATGTGTATGCGGAGGATTCTGTCGGATCAGCAGATGAGACATCCGCTTCGGTAGGAGCTATCTATGTAGTGTACATTGATGGGTTATGTGACAATGGTCTGATCGAGGATACGATCATTAAGCCTGTGACCTGGGAGTGGCGGCATGAGCATGGCGGTTCCCTGTGGGAGGCAATGGATTCATTTGAGACACAATCGGCGGATATAAAGGCAGAAAATGACTTCAAAAATGTGATGTTTTCGATATTAAAAGGAGACACAGCGGTATTTGTATCGGATGCAGATCAGGCGTTTGTTGTGTCTTCCAAGAAGCTGCCGGTACGAGGGGTGGAAGAAAGCTCTACCGAGGGTGGAATGCGTGGTCCGCGGGATAGTTTTAATGAAAGTATCCGTACATCGACAGCCCTTATTCGGCGGAGGATTAAAGATACAAGATTAAAATTGATCCAGAATACGATCGGTGTTCGTTCCAGAACCGAGTATGGAATCATGTATATTGAGGATATTGCAGAGAAGAGGCTGGTTGAACAGGTGAAAGAACGGATGAATGAATATGAGATAGATGCCATATTTGACAGTGGCATGGCGGAACATCTGATGGAGAAGAAATGGTACCGGCCGTTTCCGGTGTTCCAGTCAACCACCAGACCGGATAAAGCGGCGGCGGCACTGGCAGATGGCAGGGTTGTAATTGTATTTGACAATTCGCCGGAGGTTCTGATTGCGCCGGCGACGATCAATACATTATTCCAGACTGCCGATGATTATTATAACCGTTGGCCGGTTGCAACTTTTGCCAGAATCATTCGTTATATAGCGGCATTTATCGCGGTGGGGTTGCCGGGCTTCTATATAGCTGTTACCTGTTATCACCGGGAGGTGATACCGGATAAACTTCTCTATGCGATCGCAGTTGCAAGAAATCAGTTGTCTTTTCCGATCGTGTTAGAGGTTTTGATCATGGAGTTGTTGTTTGAATTGCTGCGGGAGGCAGGAATCCGTCTGCCGAGTCAGCTGGGAAATACGATCGGTGTTGTTGGTGGTTTGATCGTTGGACAGGCTGCGGTGGAAGCAGGGATTGTCAGTACCATCGTGGTGATCGTAGTTGCGCTGACAGCGATTGCTTCTTTTGCAATTCCAAATGAAGCTTTTGCGTCGGTGTTCCGTCTTTTAAAATTTCTAACTATACTGGCGGCTGCTTTTTTTGGACTGTATGGCTTCCTTCTGGTGATGCTTTTATTGATCTATCATCTTGCCGGTCTGAACAGCTTTGGTGTTCCGTACATGGCACCGGTCGTAACCTGTGGCTATGCAGAGGATGGAATGGAAGATTTTGTCATTCGTAAGCCAATCAAAAAAATTATCTTTCGACCGGCATGGGCGAACCATAGAGAACGCAGGAGGCTTCGCAAAAAGTAATGATGAATGGGTGTGAATCAATATATGGATTATAGAAATGTGACGTTCCGACAGCTTTTTATAACGGGAACTTGCCTGATTTTCCCGATTACTTTCTGGAACATGGTACAGATTATGACGGATTTTTCCAAAAACAACGGTGTTTTATCACTTTTTTTGATGCTAATACTTGCTCTGGTTTATGTGGTGCTACTACATCTTGCGCTTTCTGGTGTAGTGAAATTGTCAGATCCCGCTAAAGAAAAGGCAGAGATAACGGGTGCAAAAGTATGGAATAATAAGAAAAAAGTGGCTATTGCATCTATTTATGTGATCAGATATGCAATCGGGTTCTTTTTTTGCTTTATTTCTTTGTACAGGGGAGCCGGATCCTGATGCTGCCGGATTATGCAGGAATGGTTCTGGTTGTTCCGGTATTACTGACACTTTTCTATATGGCAGGAAAGGGACTGCGTGGTTATATCGGATTTGCGGAAGCAAGTGTGATCGGAATCGGGATCGCATTGGTGCTGTTTGTCATTTGTGGATTCTGGAATGCTGATTTTTCCCGACTAAAAGAATATGCAGAATTTCAGATGCAGGCATCTGTATGTAACACGATATGTCAGATTTTGATAAAAGGATATCTGATGATGGTAGGGTTATGTATGCTGGAATTTGTCATGTATCTTTATCTGAGAGTAGAGAAACGAAGACGAGGGATACTGGTGTGGACGGTATCTGTTCCGGTTGTGTTAGCCCTTGTTGCTTCCTGTTTTGTGATATCACTACTTGGCTTGCAGAGCAAAACAATGACTTCAAAGGGAATACTAAATGTTGTGGGTGCGATGATGTTCCCCGGAGGTGCAAATGCGAGGCTCGGTTTACTCGCCTGTTATCTGCTTATAATCTTCGGACTCTTGCTTCTGGCTATCCACATTGTATTCATTTGTCAGTTTGTGGATGAGATCTGGAAGATCATCTGTGTATGGAAAAAGAGCGGCGGGATGAGAGCAGCCGGGAATGATAAGAGTACAGAGTTTCATGGACGTGATTCTGATAATGCAATGGATAAAAAAGTGATGGAAGAAAAAAGAAGCCTGTGGATAAGAAGCGGCTGCGTGGTTGTTTTGTTTCTGTTGTTTTTGTGGATGGGCAGGTTCCTTGGAGAACGGGATGCCGGCCGGGCATTCATGATCTACATTGCTGCTGTGGATATTCCTTTGTCTGTTCTTGTACCGGCATTTGCAGGACGGAAACGGACGAATCCGGGGAAGCTTGCAAAGATGGCTGCAGAAGTGATCGGTGGAGTTCTGATTGCCTGTATGTTGTCCGGATGCATGGACAGATCCATTGAAGCGGTAGACTATCTCCGTGTGGTTATGATCTCTGAGACAGAAGGAGGCTACGAGTACACATTTGTTACAGACAGTCTGGAGGGAGCGGAGTCAGCAGCCGAATCGGAGGAGCGGGAGTATCCGGTTGTTGCGGAGAGCCTGCAGCAGGCACGGGCTGAATATGATCAGGCGCATGACCGGAGCCTTGATCTGAGCCATGTTGAATATATCGTGGTGGATTCCGAAGAAACCCTGCGACAGATGTATCCGGAGCTGATAAAAGAATTTGTAACGAATTATGTAGAAGTGATCTGCACCGATTCGCTTTATCAGGGTGAAGCGTCCGGCAGCATCCGGAAATATATCGCAACGCATTACAAAGGAGAGTGTCTGGCGACACTGGGGGAGTAGACATTCGTTTAAAGTATTAGTTATTGATAAAGAGTGTGAAACAGAATTTGTTTCAATAATAAAGAAATTTAAATATATCAGATATAGACTATTTCGTTAATGTAGATAAAGAAAAATGGAGGTTATGGAAATGGGTAGAGCAGTAAGGGCGGCAGTTGCCGGAATCCTGATCGGTTTATTTTGTGGAACATTATATGTGGAAATGGGAGCACTGAAAAGATTATATAGCGCGAAAAACAGCGTAGAGCAGGTGATGAACCTGATCGAATATGCGGAAGAAAATGAAGATATAGCCTGTGACAGTACAGAGGAAAATTATGCTGGAATAACCAGTGACAAAACTTCACAGGCAGACGGTAAGAATGATGGATCGAGCCAGCAGGTGGTAAATGGTCTTGAGCCCTCGGATGGTCAGGATACAGAACGGTCAAATGATATCCAGACTGCATTTCGGATTCTGGATGGCACAACATTAAATGCGTATGAAACACAGAAGCAGTTACAGGAACTGGAAGCAATGTATGATGATATAGCAGGAAATGCAAGTGCGGAGAGTCAGATGAATGCTCAGAATAAGACATCAGATGTTATCCGTATTCGAATAAGATATGAGGGAAATGAGAATTTATCGGATAAGCAATTGGATGAATTTACTTCATATGTTGAGCAGGCGGTACTTTACGGTATAGCCGAGAAGCTTGGCGCAGACTATAACGATCAGGAGAAAAGCATTGTGCGAAAGAATCTGATACTGAGCAAAGAATATATCGATGCCTGTGCAGAGGAAAGCGCAGAAGAATACGGCATCCCGGTTACTGCATGGTCAGCTTTTGAGTATCTGAACCTTCCGGCAGCAACCTTGAATGGCGTTGCTTATCCGGCCGGGTATTATGAAACTTTGTGTGTGACGTTGAAAAGATTATGACTGACTTTTCCATCTACCCCTAAATCCCCGGAATCCTTGAATTATATAGGTGGTTGTGGTATGATATGAGATATTTTGATTATATATTTCAAAGGAGCTCAAGGGAATATGACTAAGAAAAAACTGGTAGTTATTTTTGGAGGAAGATCATCGGAACATGAAGTTTCATGCATTTCAGTTCAGACAGTTGCCAAAGCGGTGGATACGGACAAATATGATATGACACTGATCGGAATCACAAAGGATGGCAAATGGCTGAAGGCTGACAGCATTGAGAGTATTGCTGACGGAAGCTGGTACGACAGTCAGGTTCGTGCAGTGATTTCACCGGATTCTGCAAAAGAGATTATCATAAAAGATGGCGACAGAATCTATGCGGAGCCTGTAGATGTTATTTTCCCTGTTTTGCATGGTTTATATGGAGAAGACGGTACGATTCAGGGATTGTTTGAGATGGCGGACATTCCATATGTGGGCTGCGGCGTATTTGCATCGGCTGCTGCAATGGACAAATTCCATACAAAGATCATTGCTGATCATATCAATGTAACACAGGCAAAATTTGTTCCTGTAGTAGAAGATGATTTTGATGATCTGGATGTTGCGATGGATCGGGTAGAGAGCGAGTTAAACTATCCGGTATTTGTAAAACCATCATCCGCAGGTTCATCAAAGGGTGTTACAAAGGCACATGACAGAGCCGAGTTAGAAGCTGGTCTGCATGAGGCACTCAACCATGATTCCAAGATCCTTGTCGAGGAAACGATCGTTGGCAGAGAGTTGGAATGTGGTGTACTTGGATATGGCAATCATACAAAGGCATCCGGTGTTGGAGAGATCCTTGCTGCCGCAAATGCAGATTTCTATGATTTTGATGCAAAATACAACAATGCAGATTCCAAGACGATCATCGGGGCAGATATACCGGAAGAAGCTGAGGACGAGATCCGTGCAGAAGCAATCCGTATCTTTAATGCGATTGACGGCTTTGGACTTGCCCGTGTGGATTTCTTCCTTGAGAAAGACACCAATCGTGTAATATTTAATGAAGTAAACACATTGCCGGGATTTACATCGATCAGTATGTATCCGATGCTGTGGGATGCAGAGGGATATGATATCAAGACCCTTGTAAATACCTTAATTGAGATGGCATTTGAAAGATAATTTATGACGACGAGAGATATAAAGATAAAAGTAACGGGTGTGCAGAGTGTTGCCGGAGCGGATGATGAACCGGAGGTTCTGGAGCTTGAGACGCGGGGAACATACTCTGAGAAAAACGGAAACCGCTATATCAAATATGACGAATTTATTGAAGATGTGGAAGAACCGGTGAAGAATCTTCTGCGGTTCGATGAGCATGCATTACAGCTTACGAAACGTGGCAGCGTGAACACGGTTATGTTATTTGACCGGGAGAAGAACAGCTCGGTGCATTATGCAACTCCGGTTGGACCGATCTGTATGAATATCTGTACGGAGGAATATCATATGGAGCAGTCAGAGAAGGGAATCCGGATTGATATTCGTTACTGTATTGACTTTAACAATGATTATATTACGGATTGCAGTCTGAATGTGACTGCGGACTACGAAGGGGTATAAATATATATGGGTAGTGAGAAATCCTTCGACAGCTTTCTGGGGATTGAAACGATCGCGGAGACAGCATTTGGAGATATGGATGTATGTCTTCCGGTGAACGAAGAAGATAATAATTATGAGGTTACATATTATAATGATCTGGTGACGATGTTCGACGAGATCAGCATGGAGCCGGAAGATACGCTTGTGGATTTTGGTTGCGGACTTGGCAGAGTGCTTTTTTACTGTAATTCCAGACATTACTGCCGGACGGTTGGAATCGAGAACAATGCCAGGGTCTATGACAGACTTCTGACAAATGCCGCAAGCTATCAGAGCAAATTCCTTGATCAGGAGGAACGGATGCAGTTCCTGAATGTGGAAGCGGAGGCATATGAGATCGGAGATGAAGACAATTATTTCTATTTCTTCAATCCATTTTCCGGCGCGACCTTCAAAAAGGTGCTGGATAATATCATCGCATCGGTGCGGAGACAGCCGAGAGATATTGAACTTCTGATCTATTATCCGACATTTGAATATCAGAAAGCAATCCGTGACTGCAACCTGTTCGTTTTAAAGAAGATGATCAAATTATCCGGTTATGAAGAAGACCCGGATGAGAAGGTTCTGGTATATCATTTGTCACGATATTTTGTAGCGTAGAATAAATAAGGCGGTCTATCTGGCGGACTAGCTTTATATTGACTTGCTGCGATTCCTATTCAATGCACATGTCTGATTCGTAAATACTCCTGTGCCAACTCGTCCTTCGGACTCAAACAGGCACCCGTATTTACTGACAATGTGCATTTCATTACGGAATCTTCGCTAATGTCAATATAAAGCTAGTCCGTCAGATAGACCGCCTTATTAATTTCATACAAATCATAATCAGGATACAGGTGATTCCGATGATTCCCCACAGTATAGAGGGGGAGATCGCTATACTTCCGATCACATAGGAAGAAGCGTTTAAGATTATATGAAGGATCATGCCTGGGATCAGGGAGCCTGACCATACGGCAAGACAGCCAGAATGATTCCGGCCGGAACGCTGTAGCAGAACTGAACGACATTTCCATGATAACAGCCGAAACAGAATGCTGTGAACAGGATCGCACAGAGGGTGGCATGCTTCGTGTGAAATGCAGAGACAGACAGCTTCAGTGTCACTCCCCGGAAGGCGAATTCTTCTGCGATCGGTGCGAGAAGTGTGACTGTACAGATACGGATGATTCCATTGTTGATGGAAAATGACCGCTGTACCCGTTCATGGTATGAGGTTAGGAGCTCCGGCCTATAAGTGTCGATCAGACGAAGAATACAGGTTGTTAAGAGCTGAAGACTGATACCAAGGATCAGCAGTAAAATAAAGATAACAAAAGCACGCAGGAAAGGATTTTTCTTTCCTGCGTGCTTTGTTTTTGAATGATCGGACAGATAAAAATATCCGAAAATACAGATACAAAGAATATATGAAATACATGATGTGATACTGCCGACAGAATCAGTCTGACTGCCTGTAAGATCACAGATCCGGGTGCCTGCAAGATAGACAATATTATGTATCAGTAATGCGGTAACCGGAACCAGACAGGTAATAACTAATTTTCTGAGGTCGACACGAGTATTTATCATGATACTGGATCTTCTTTGCCCTTTCTTTTTCTTCCTTTGCCTTTGCTTTTCTTGCGGCTTTTTCTTCTTTGCTGAGTTTCATGCTGGCAGTTTCCTGCTCATAAGTCTGCTCGTATTTCTTCTGTTTTGCACGAAGCTTCTGGCTGAATGATTTCTTTGCAGGCTCCGGTGCTTTCTTACCACGAACATTCTTAACGCTTGTGATGTAGATACCGCTGACCATAGCTTTAACTTCGCCACGGACAGGCATAACATCAAAGATCCATCGTCGCAGATCAGATTGATGATCTGTGGGCCAATCTTGGCTTTAACGATAGGAAGCTTGGCTTTCTGGTAACGCTTTGGAGTTGATTCCAATACCTGTTTCGGAAGATTTGCATCTTTCATAGGCAGCATCTTTTTATCGATGACCAGCATCGTGACAGGCTGTGCGGCCTGAAGCATAGCTTCTTTCTGTGCGCTCTGCTTCTTCTGCAGGCGGTTTCCTACTATGTAAAGTACTACTAAGATTACAACTAATATTGCGATGACGATTAACATCCATCCCCACCAAGGCATAATAAGTTCCTCCTTATATTTCATTATTTGTCTGTGATTGCAAATTGTATATATTATGATTACTTTTGACCTTACCAATCAGGGAACGCTTCCGCTCGTTTCGTCCTGCAGCGGTACTAAGATGCCGCTTCTGCGCCATCTAAGGACCGGCGGACTCAAATGTCCCTGTATTGGCAAGTCAAAGTAATCAAATATATATACAATTTGCAATTATATTATTTTTCAATCATAGGCAGATTTTTTAACCGGGCTGCCTGAATCTTACCTGGGATTGCATCCAGAACCTCTTTACGTTCCTTCGGCTTCAATCCACGGATATCAACCGGCTCTAAGAATTCGATCACAACTTTGCTGCTGTGAAGGAAATTATGTTTATTTGCTTCCATACATTTGTCTGTTCCGCAGATAGCAACCGGAATGATCAGACATCCGGCTTTCTGAGCGATCTTGAATGCACCGTCTTTAAATGGCAGCAGTTCGTCGCCCTTATTTCTTGTTCCCTCCGGGAAGATCATCATGGAGTGACCGGATTTGATGATATCAGCAGTCTGCAAAATCGTTTCCAGACCCTTTTTCAGATCGGTACGATCCAGATAGGTGCATCCGATATCATCCATGTATTTGTAAAGCAGAGGTATATCCTTGATATTGTCCTTGGACATGAAGCCAAGCGGCATATCGATTGCATTGTGACAGGATAAAATATCAAAATAGCTTCGATGATTACCAACGAACATGACCGGTTGGTCGGCAGGAATGTTTTCCTTGCCGATAACTGTTCGCTTACATCCGGTTAAGAACATAACTGCTCCGAAAAATCCTTTTACCAGCTTCTGAGCCTTGATGTAAGCTTTGTCCTGATCCTTTTTTGCAAGCTGCTTCAGATACAGATGATATGGAAAACAAAATATGATTCCAAGTACTGCAAACAGTACAGTAATAATGGTTCTCAAATATATCCTCCTGTTCTATCTGCCGTAGAGTTTTGCTGTCTCAAATAGACGTTCTTCTAATTTAGTATCCATGTCTTTATCCTCAAAGCGCCAAGCCCAGTTGCCTTCCCCTACACCCGGAGTATTCAGACGAGCCCATGAATCTAATTTCAGAACATCCTGCATAGGAACAACAGCCATATTTGCGACAGATGAGAAACATGCACGGATCATAACCCAGCAGATATCACTGGCATCTGTGCTGAAATAGCGGCGAAGCTTGTCCTTGGATGCTTCGTATGCTTTCTGATACCAGCCAAGTGTTGTGTCGTTGTCATGTGTTCCTGTGTAGCATACGCAGTTTCTTGTATAATTATGCGGAAGGAAATCATTTTCTTCCGGATTTTCAAATGCAAACTGTAAGATCTTCATGCCCGGCAGATTGAATTTGTCACGCAATTCGATAACAGAATCGTCAATCTCACCCAGATCCTCAGCGATGATCGGAAGGTCATAGCCAAGATTTGCTTGTAACTGTGTGAAGAAGTTGATACCGGGAGCGGGCTTCCATTCTCCGTTGATGGCGGTTTCTTCGCCATAAGGTACAGCCCAGTACCGGTCAAATCCTCTGAAATGGTCAATCCTTAAGAAATCTGTCAGAGTGAACTGGTATTTGATTCGCTCAATCCACCATTCATAACCGGTAGCGGTATGCTTTGACCAGTTATACAGTGGGTTGCCCCACAACTGTCCGGTCTCTGAGAAATAATCAGGTGGTACACCGGCAACCTCTGTTGGGTATCCCTTTGAATCCAGCATGAAAAGCTCCTGATGGCTCCATACATCGGCACTGTCCCATGCAAGGAAGATCGGAGCATCACCTACGATGCTGATGTTCTTTTCATTTGCGTATTCCTTGATCGCCATCCACTGTGTATGGAATAAGAACTGGATGAAATCATAGTAACCGATCTCATTTGCAAGCTTCTTTTCCCATGTGGTACGCTGTCTTTTGGTAGGTGCTTTCAGGGAATCCTCCCACATATACCAAGGCATTCCTTCATGGAAATCCTTACCTGCCATAAACAGGGAGTAGTCAGCGAGCCAGGAGGAATCCTTTTTGAAAGAAGCAAATGCTGCCATCTGTTCCTCGTCTGTTGATAATCCGTCCTCGTAGTCAGGATCAGTAAAACGTTCGTAAGCGAGCTTTAACAGCTTTGTCTTAAATGTGATCAAGGTTCCGTAATCGATGTGAACGGGATCCCATTCCGGCATATCAGTAAAATCATCTTCTGACAGAAGCTTGTATTCTTTTAATGCATCAAGGTCAATAATTAACGGCTGACCGGCAAATGCGGAGAATGGCTGATATGGTGAATCACCAAATCCGGTATGTCCAAGTGGAAGTACCTGCCACAGATTCAAGCCCGAATTTGCCAGAAAGTCTATAAACCGGTATGCACCTTTGCCGAGATCACCGATTCCGTAAGGACTTGGAAATGAAGTCGGATGTGCCAGAATACCAGCGTATTTCTTTGGCTTTTTTTCATGGTTGTTTTCTAACATGTTTATCCTCTTTTCCTATTATTATATTGACGTTTTTGGTCTGGTCAGATATATCTGTCTGCCCGGACATCATAAAACCCCATTTTTCCTTGAAAAATCAAGGCGGTGTGGAAAAAACACCGTACGTTTTATTATACATAAAACGAATTATTCTTACAAGTCTGAAATTGGGGGAAGTCGCAGTACGCCTGCCCGCCTCTGTCGGTCTCCTTGGCTGGTATGGGCAGTTGGTCTCCCCACTATAATATGGCATCAGCGAGAATTTCGTCGTGAGATGTACATTGCCAGTAAATACGGGTGCTTGTTTGAGCCGAAGGCGAGTTAGCACAGGAGTATTTACGAATCAGGCATGTGCAACGAACAGAAATCGCAGCAAGCCATTTATAGTGGGGAGGCCAACTGCCCATGCCAGCCACCCATACCAGCCAAGGAGACCGACAGGGGCGGACAGGCGGTTGGTTTATATGTTTTGTAATGCTGTGTTAGTTTTATAAAGTTTTGTTTATGATCTTCATAAATACATCAGAAAATAAACACAGTTTAGACACACTTCCCTTATATACTGTGTATTGTAAGAGTTTTTCATTTATTTGAATCCTCTCTCCCCTCATTTTTTGCAAGTGGTAATAAATCTTTCCCCGGTTTGTTACCACTTGTTTTTTGTTTTATAATATTGTTTGGGTGCAAAAGAGTCGTATGCGGCTCTTTATTCTTGATAAATTATTACTTTTCGGCTAAAATAAGATTTGATCTTATTTTGGCCGAAAAAAGAGGTGCAGATATATGGAATATATTCATAGAGATTTAGAAAAAAAGATAAAAGAATTAGCAGAAGACTATTCCTGTATATTAATTACAGGACCGAGGCAGGTTGGAAAAACAACTTTATTTAAAAAATTAATGGATGAGAATAGGACAGTGGTGAGCCTGGATGATCTGGAAGAAAGGAAACTGGCACAGACAGATCCTGCTATGTTTTTGCAGATGCATGATCTTCCGATTTTAATAGATGAGGTACAATATGCTCCGCAATTATTTCCATATATTAAGATGGCGATAGATAATGGAGCACCGGCATCATCATTTTGGTTGACCGGATCGCAGGCATTTCGGATGATGGAGCTTGCACAGGAATCTTTGGCGGGAAGAACTGCTATTATTCACATGTCATCTTTGTCACAGCATGAGTTGTATGGAGCAGGCGAGAATATTAAGTTTAGTGTTGATCTGGAAACATTAAAGCATCGAAGCAAAAATGGAACAAAGGTGGAGTTGCCGGAGCTATATGAGAGAATCTGGATGGGATCTATGCCGGGTTATAGAAGTGGACGATACAAAGACAGAAATGTTTTTTATTCCAGTTATATTCAAACATATATTGACAGAGATGTATCAGAGTTGATTACAAATGTTGATAAACTTGTATTTATGGACTTTGTAAGAGCTGCAGCATGCAGGTGTGCACAAATGTTAAATATACATGATATAGCAAATGATGTTGGCGTTTCAGATGAGACAATTAAACGATGGCTGCAGGTGCTTGAGAAGTCCGATATTATTTTTTATTTACGTCCTTATTCTAATAATCTGTTAAAGAGAACAGTTAAGACACCAAAATTATATTTCTTTGATACAGGCCTGGTTTCGTATCTCACAAAATATACAACTCCGGAAATACTTGAAAACGGGGCGATTAATGGGGCAATACTGGAAAATTATGTTGTTTCCGAAATTCGGAAGACATATCAAAATGAAGCGGATGAATGCCTTATGTGGTATTACAGAGATAAAGACAGTAATGAAATTGATATGGTGATTGAAAGTGATGGTATGGTGCATCCGTTAGAGATAAAACGCTCAGTAAATCCAGGAAGTGAACTGACCAGGGCATTCAGAATTCTGGATAAAGGAGCAGTTCCAAGAGGAAAAGGAGCAATCATCTGTATGCGTCCGAAACTTTCAGCTGTTGATTCAGAAAATTACATTGTTCCGATCTGGACAATATAATAAAGAATTTGTAAATAGAATGCAGAATCTGTTTATAAACACATCAGAAAATAAACACAATTTAGACACACATCCCTTATATACTATGTATTGTAAGAGTTTTTCATTTATTTGAATCCTCTCTCCCCTCATTTTTTGCAAGTGGTAATAAGTCTTTTCCCCGATTTATTACCATCTTGTTTTTTGCCTTTTCGGCGGTATACTTCCATTATTAAATTCACAACAGACGGAGGATAACAGGTATGATTTCGGAAAAATATGCAGATATGACAACCAAAGGTTCTATAATAAGAGAATTTGCGCAGTATGCATCAAAACGTGCTGCAGAGATCGGAAAGGAAAATGTATATAACTTTACGATCGGCAATCCTTCTGTTCCGGTATGTCCGGAGTTTACAGAGACATTGGAACGGATGTTAAAAGAAGAAAATCCTTTGACGCTTCACGGATACAGTCCGACACTTGGTATTATGTCCGTCAGAGAAGCGGTTGCAGATTCTTTAAATAGAAGATTTGGAATGGAATATACAGCAGATGATATTTTCATGACCTCCGGTGCAGCAGGTGCGATCGCACATGCAATTCGTTGTGTAACAAAGCCGGGAGATGAGGTGATCACATTTGCTCCATATTTCCCTGAGTATGTTCCATATGTTGACGGAACAGGTGCGGTGCTTAAGATCGTGCCGGCGGATATTACATCCTTCCAGATCAATTTTGATGCATTTCTGGAGCTTTTAAATCCAAATGTACAGGCAGTTCTTATTAACTCTCCGAATAACCCGTCCGGTATCGTATATTCAACAGAGACGATCAAGAAGCTGGCTGCAATTCTGGAAGAAAAGCAGAAGGAATATGGACATGATATCTATATTATCTCCGATGAGCCTTATCGTGAGATCGTATTTGAAGGAACGGATTCGCCATTTATTTCATCCTTCTATGACAACAGTATCTGCTGTTATTCATTCAGTAAGTCACTTTCCCTTCCGGGTGAGCGTATCGGATATGTAGCGGTAAATCCGAAATGTAAGGATGCGAAGCTGATCGTTCTGATGTGTGGTCAGATCTCCAGATTTACAGGACATAACTGTCCGCCATCCATGATCCAGCTTGGTGTGGCAGAAGTGATCGATAAGACAGCTGACCTGTCAATCTATGAGAAGAATAAGAATATTTTATATAAAGAGCTTACAAATATGGGATATGAGTGTGTAGAACCGGGCGGAACCTTCTATATGTTTCCAAAGACTCCGATCGCGGATGCAAATGCATTCTGTCGTATGACAGCCAGCAAGCTGGATCTGATCCTGGTACCGGGAGACAGCTTTATGTGTCCGGGACATATGAGACTTGCTTACTGTACCACAACAGAGATGGTAGAACGCGCACTTCCGTTATTTGAAAAAGCAATGAAGCTTGCAAAAGAGATGGAGTAATCAAAGGAGAACATCATGGTTACACAGATTCCGATCATACTTGCATCGAATTCACCGAGAAGAAAAGAGCTGCTTGAAAGAGCCGGTTATACATTTACTGTTATGCCAAGTGACTGCGATGAAGCTACCGATATCCGTTTTCCAAAGGATATGGTAATGGAGCTTGCCGGGAGAAAGGCAGAAAATGTATATAAAAAGGTATGTACAGATCGTGCCGGTACGGAAGCAGAGACACAGCCGTTTATCGTGATCGGTTCCGATACGGTCGTCGCATTAAATGGCAGGATCCTTGGAAAACCGGTTGATTATGACGATGCATATAATACGTTGAATAGTTTGTCAGGACAGACACATAATGTATATACAGGTGTTTCTATTATGTACTACGACGGAGAGAAATGCCGGACAAAGACATTTTACGAGAATACAGAGGTTACATTTTATCCGATGACGCATGAGGAGATTGTCGGATATCTTGCGACGGGAGATCCGTTTGACAAAGCAGGAAGCTATGGGATACAGACACAGGGTGGCCTGTTTGTGAAAGGGATCAAGGGCAGTTATGACAATGTTGTCGGACTTCCGCTTTCCCGGTTGTACCATGAGTTAAATGAGATGTTATGTGGGCAGTAATGTGTGAGAAAACGATGCGCCGATCATGTATGACAGAATAGTAGAGATTATAAACTGCTAAAAAAGAAAGGCAGGAGGACAGAGATATGGAAGAAAAGAGAAATTTTACCTTATTAACAGACTTCTATGAATTGACGATGATGCAGGGATATTTCCGTGAGAAAGCAGATGATATCGTTGTATTTGATGCATTCTACAGAAAAAATCCATCCGGAAGCGGCTATGCGATCGCCTGTGGTCTGGAACAGGTGATTGACTATATCAAGAATCTGTCCTTTTCCTATGAAGACGTTGATTACTTAAGAAGTCTGAATATGTTTGATGAAGAATTTCTGAATTACCTTGCAGGATTTCATTTTACAGGTGATATCTATGCGATTCCGGAAGGTTCTGTAGTATTTCCGTATGAGCCACTTGTGAAGGTGGTTGCACCGATCATGGAAGCGCAGTTGGTTGAGACCGCATTATTAAATATCGTGAACCATCAGAGTCTGATCGCTACAAAGGCATCCAGAGTCTGCTATGCAGCAAAAGGGGATGGTATCATGGAATTCGGACTTCGCCGTGCGCAGGGACCGGATGCCGGAACCTTCGGTGCGAGGGCGGCAGTTATCGGTGGCTGTGTCGGAACCTCAAATGTAATCTGCGGTAAGCAGTTCGGCGTGCCTGTACTTGGGACACATGCACATAGCTGGATCATGAGCTTCCCGGATGAATATACAGCATTTAAGAGATATGCAGAATTATATCCGGATACATGTACATTGTTGGTTGACACATATGACACATTGAAATCCGGTGTGCCAAATGCAATCCGGGTATTTGATGAGATGAAGGCAGAGGGAAAGATGCCGACCAGATATGGAATCCGTCTGGATTCCGGTGACCTTGCATATCTGTCTAAGAAAGCCAGAAAAATGTTGGATGCAGCGGGATATCCGGATGCAGTCATTGCAGCATCCTCTGATCTGGACGAATATCTGATCAACAGTTTGAAGAATCAGGGTGCAGCGATCACGTCATGGGGCGTTGGAACCAATCTGATCACATCAGCAGATAATCCATCTTTTGGCGGTGTTTATAAGCTTGCGGCGATCAAGAAGCCGGAGGATGAAGAATTCACAGCGAAGATCAAGATATCAGAGAATCCGGCGAAGATCACAAATCCAGGAAATAAGACGGTATTCCGTCTGTATAATAAGGAGACCGGAAAGATCAAGGCGGATCTGATCACACTTTCCGATGAGACATATAATGAAGCGGAGGATCTGGAGATATTTGACCAGATGGCTACATGGAAGCGTTCGACACTTCCGGGTGGTTCTTATGAGATCCGTGAGATGCTTGTCCCGGTATTCTTGAAGGGACAGTGCGTATATCAGAATCCATCCACGATGGAGATCCGCGAGTATTGCCAGAAAGAACTGAATACACTCTGGGATGAGACCAGACGACTGGTAAATCCACAGGAGGTATTTGTCGATCTGTCAAAACCGTTATATGATCTGAAACAGAAGCTGTTAAACAGCCGACATTGATGCAGAAATGGTCAGATCAGAAAATATATATTATTTTATCGTCCGACCGGCGTTATAATGGAAATCTTTAATATCAAAATTCATAGCAGAGATCTCGCTCATAGCAGCGTTGATCTCTGTTGTTGTTTTCGGAGCTGCTTTTTTGATATGAGCCAGTGTTGTTTCATATGCTAACATCTGTCGGAGAACATTTCTGCAATAAGCTTCTTCCTCCACCATGGTATGGATATTATACTTTTGCAGGTAATCTGTCATAAAATCGGGAAGCATATTGATCTGGTAAAGAATATAGGCACGAATGGTGTGACCGATCATGTATATAGTAGCAAGAATTAAAACACCCAAAGCGATCAAACCTGTGATCGTCCGCAGGATCATTCCTCCACCCATAACAATGACTGTAAGATGAAAATAATCATATCCAAGCAGAAGAATTAAGAAAATCACATTATAGATAAAATGTGTTTTCAGACTGTGCCTCCTCTTAGGAAGTCCGTCGATCTCGGCGGTATATACCATTTTATAATAATCAATCTGTTTATCGGTATTGTCGATCATATCCATCAGATCAAAATATTCCTGTGAATATGGAGGATCAGATTTCTCTGCTGCTTCAGAGAGATCTGTTTCGATTGTCGGTTTATTCTTAGGTGGTTTCTGATCATTTACCTTTAAATTTAACATATGCAATCCCCTTATGTAACCTGCCTGCATGTGCGAATCACATGCAATGCTGCTTTTCAAGTTTGTTTATGGATTTTATTGTAACACAATTTATTGCGGGATAGGGAACTCTGTATGAAAAAGTAAAAAAATATCTAGTCTTTCAAACCATGTTACAAAGCCCCGAAAACCATGGCTTTTCTATATAGAAACTACGATTGACATTTGCTGTTTGAATCATCTATATTATAAAAAGTTAAGGGATACAGGCATTTTTGAAACTTGAAATTAGTAGAGTGTATAAGAGTTTTGAAGTGCCGGTTTACAAATAGAAAGATGAGGTTTTACCTATGAGCAAGATCAGGATCATAACAGATTCAGCTAGTGATATTTCGACTGCTGAGGAACAGAAATATAATATATTAATCCTTCCGTTTCCGGTAACGATTGGTGACAAATCTTATATGAGCAGAGTCGATTTTGACAATGACGGTTTTTATAAGTTAATGGAGGAAAATCCAAACGAGCTGCCAAAGACGGCGCAGATCACAGCATTCCAGTTCGACGAGCTGTATAAGGAGCAGTTTGATGCAGGATATACAGATATTATATTTGTCAGCATCAATAAAAAGGGTTCTGCTACCCATGATAATGCAGTCATGGCAAAGAATGAATTCTTTGAGGAGCATCCGGAGTATGCAGGAAAAGGAACGATTCAGATCTTTGATGGTGTTGGATATAGCGGTCAGTATGGATATCCGGTTGTGCAGGCAGCAAAGATGGCAGAAGAAGGAAAAACAGTGGATGAGATCACTGCTTATCTGTCAGACATTCTTCCGAAGCGACGGATCTACTTCGGTATCTATGGATTGAAATATGCAGCAAAATCGGGACGTATTCCAAGTGCAGCAGCACTGGTCGGTGATGCACTTGGCGTAAAACCGATCATGAAGATATGGGCAAATGAGATCGTTACAGCATTCAAATGCCGCGGCGAGAAGAAATTACTGGCAAAAATGGCAGATGTCTCAGCAGCAGAGATGCTTCCGGGTTCGCCATATCAGATCGTATATGGATGCGATGATGTATGCAGGGATGAACTGGCTGCCAAGATGACAGAAAAGGTTGGTTATGCGCCGGACGATTTCTTCCAGATCGGAGCAGCGGTTGCTTCGAATGCAGGACCAAAGGTAGCCGGAGTTATTTTTACGGTAAAAGACGAAGCATAAACAGAATATAGATTTTCATAGAAAAGACCTTTGTTCACAGAAGCGGAAGCAGATATACAAGAACCGATGTGGATAAGGGTCTTTTTGCATGGGGATTGACTGGCAAGAAAAAGATGAATTGTGCGGCATAAAGGAAGCCGATTGGCGTAAAGAATGACAACAGTTGGTTGCATATGCTGATCTTAGTAGTGTATACTTAAAAGAATGAAGAAAAATGTGCCGGCAGATGAAAGGCAGATGAGAGATATGGGTGACACACCAAAGATTGAAGAAACAACATTTTATCATATTAATTATTATTTGTATGGAAAGGCATTTAAGGGAAGTTATCAGGGCATGCGGTTCCGCCTTGCCAGAAATCCGCTTGAAAATGTATTTTTTAAACCGAAAGAAGTACAGGATGCCGGAACTCTGATGGCAACGGTCTGGCCGGAACCGTTCAGTTACGAGAATACGGATGATGAAAAGAAGCTGACAAAGGAATTTCCGTTTTCGGAAGAAGGAAAACTTGCAGCGGTAGACTGGCTCAATGAGCAGTACGAGAGCCGGAAAGAAGAATGGGATGCAGCGAAGCATACAGACTGGAGCAGTTTGAGAAAATAAATGACCGAGGAATATGAAGATGATATTTGAGACACATGGACATTACGATGATGAGCAGTTTGATACAGACAGAGAGCAGTTATTAGAAGAATTTCAGAGACAGGATATCCGGTATGTTATGAATATAGGAGCTAATATTGCGACTTCAAAGGCATCTGTCGAACTGGCGCATCAATATGATTTTATCTATGCAGCGATCGGAACGCATCCGGATGATGCACCGGAGCTTTCAGATGCGGCGATCGAGATGTATCGGCAGATGGCAGTAGATGAGAAGGTAAAGGCGATCGGAGAGATCGGACTGGACTATTTCCATGAGGATGTTCCCAAAGAGGTGCAGATCCACTGGTTCCGAAAGCAGTTGGAGCTGGCAGAAGAATTGAAGCTTCCGGTTGTGATCCACAGCAGGGATGCGGCAAAGGATACCATGGATATCATGAAAGAGATGCAGGGAAGACTTTGCGGTGGCGTCATTCACTGTTTTTCATACAGTACAGAGATTGCAAGAGAATATATTAAGATGGGATATTATATCGGCGTTGGCGGCGTAGTGACATTTAACAATGGACGTAAGCTGAAAGAAGTAGTGGAAGCCATTCCGCTTACCAGTATCGTATTAGAAACGGATTCGCCGTATCTGTCACCTGTACCATTCCGTGGAAAACGGAACTCTGCCCTTAATATTCCTTATGTGGCAAAAGAGATCGCAGCATTAAAGGGAGTTACGGAAGAAGAAGTGTATGACGTGACATTTAAGAACAGTCTGAAGTTGTACAGAATGGAAGAAAATATGCAGGCAGAGGCGTAGAAAGAATGACTGCGTGATAAGATGAAAGCGTAAGAATGCATAGATGGAGGACAAGACATGGAGAAATTAAGTAACCCGCAGGTTACGATACAGACAATAAAGAAATATGAGTTTGCATTTCAGAAGAAATTCGGTCAGAATTTCCTGATCGATGACCATGTGATTACAAAAATTATAAATGCGGCAGAAATTACGAAGGACGATCTGGTACTGGAGATCGGACCGGGAATCGGAACAATGACACAGTATCTGGCAGAGTCAGCCAGAAAGGTGATCGCAGTTGAGATTGATAAAAACCTGATCCCAATCCTTGGAGAAACATTGGCAGAATATGATAATGTAACCGTTATCAACGAAGATATATTGAAGTTAGATATCAACCGGCTGGTGGAGGAAGAAAATGCAGGCAAGCCGATCAAGGTCGTTGCCAATCTGCCATATTATATTACAACTCCGATCATTATGGGCTTATTTGAAAGTCATGTACCATTACAGTCAATTACGGTCATGGTACAGAAGGAAGTAGCAGACCGGATGCAGGTAGGACCGGGATCGAAAGATTATGGTGCATTGTCACTTGCAGTCCAGTATTATGCAAAACCGTATATTGCCGCAAATGTGCCGCCAAACTGTTTTATCCCAAGACCGGGTGTAGGATCTGCGGTGATACGGCTGACCAGATATGAGGAGCCGCCGGTGACAGTAAAGGATGAGAGTCTGATGTTCAAGCTGATCCGGGCATCCTTTAACCAGAGAAGAAAGACGTTACAGAATGGAATCGCAAACAGCCCGGAGCTTCCATATTCAAAAGCACAGGTGGAGAAAGCTCTGGAAAAAATGGGACTTGCCGCAAATGTTCGGGGAGAAAGTTTAACGCTGGCAGAATTTGCAAAGTTAAGTGATATTATTTCCGAAGAATAAAGGAATAAGTTACAGTAAAAATGCATAGATACAAGTAAGGCTTGTCTTTCGGGGAGAATGTCGGACGCAGACATGACTTCCTGTCGGACAAAAATGTCAGATAGAAAAAAGAGACGGAGGTATCTATGGTTTACTGGAACAGATTTATATCATATATTTTCAGGTATCACGAATATGACAAATGCGAGAACACGGGATTTGCGAAGGTGCAGAAGCAGAATGAGAAGGGCAAGATGCAGGTGAATTTTAAGGATCAGGTCAAGAAAGAGGGGTTGTATTCGGTTTATCTGTATCGTGAGACGCTTGCAGATCCGGAGGAATATCCGGAGGCTGTGCCGGACAGCATGATTCCGGTTGTGTTGTATCTTGGAAAATTAAGCCTGAAATCCGGAAGAGGAGAAGACTGCTTTACCTTTGACTGGAATAATGTCAATCATACCGGTCGGCCGATCACAGCATGGAGCGGCATTATCATAAGACGGATGGGCGAAGAAGAAAGTGATATTTTCTGCTCCTCATGGACGGATAATATCGTGGATTACAGTCAGGCATTTGCCCGGCGGGAGGCAGCAGAAGCTGAACGGGAAAGAAGAGCAGATGTTGCAGCAACGGAGTATGATCGGAGAAGAATCGTGTCCGAGACGATGGCGGAATCAGAAAACATGGACAGCGAATCTGAGGCGGAGACAATGGCTTCAGAGGTGAAAGAAACGACACATACAGATACAGACAACCCGGAAACCGTTTTGCCGGAAACGGAGGAGTCTCCGGATGAAAAGACATTTTCCCAGACCGATGAGGAAACAGAGAAGCGGGTAACGGCAGCTGAGGTTTTAGAAACAATGAAAGAAGACGGAAGGGCAGCAGAACTGATGGCGAATCGGGAAAAACTTCCGCTTCTGCCGAATTGCCCGGATGGAGAAAATGGAGTGATCGAGTGTGTGAAGATCAATCCGAACGATATCGGACTGCTGAACATGGATAACTGGCGGCTGGGGGTGAACAGCTTTCTGACACATGGATTTTACAGCTACAAATATCTGATGCTCGGCAGGGTGCTGTTTGATGAAGAAGATACGAATGGATACATATTGGGAGTGCCGGGAGAGTATTCATCCAAAGAAAAGTATCTTGCGGGAATCTTTGGATTTGATCGTTTTATACCGGTGAAGGAGACAAGAATCAAGACCGGAAGTTTTGGTTACTGGGTGGTAGATCTGAAATAAAAAGGATTGCGGCAAAAAGCAATGTTGGTTGAATGACGGAGAATGCCGGTGTGGAGAAGAAGATGGAACAGAGTACAGAAGAAAATGTAATAGAACAAAGAATAAATGATGATCAGAATGTACGGAACAGAGAAGACGAAGAAAAAGATATATGTGCAGATCAGCAGGTGACAGAACCGGAGATATCCGATGAAGACAGGAAAATGTATGAAGCATATATGGCAAAGGCGATTAAGCTGGCGCAGAAAGCTATGTGCAGGGGGATGTTCCGATTGGCTGTGTGATCGTAAAGGATGATAAGGTGATCGCACGGGGATATAACAAGAGAAATCTGAAGAAGACAACACTGGCACATGCAGAGCTGCTTGCGATCGAGCAGGCATCAAAGAAACTCGGTGACTGGAGGTTAGAGGATTGCACGATGTATGTAACATTAGAACCGTGCCAGATGTGTGCCGGAGCTATTGTACAGGCAAGGATCCAGAAGGTTGTGATCGGCTGTATGAATAAGAAAGCCGGCTGTGCCGGTTCAATCCTGAATATGTTTGATATGCCTGCGTTTAACCATCAGGTAGAAACCGTATATGGTATCCGGCAGGAGGAGTGCAGCAGCCTGATGAAGAACTTTTTTGCAGACCTGCGGAAAGGTGTTATCTCAAAAAAATAAACAGGTTGACGTATGTGCGATCGTCATTTATAATCAAGTATGCGTCAAAATATGGCGTACAATTTAATATGTTATAAAGTTTCCATGCAACCGGGGAAGTAGCGGTGCCCTGAACCTGCAATCCGCTATAGCAGGGGTGATAGTTTTCTTGAGGGATGTCCACTGTAGGGCTGCCCTTAGTAAGTGGCGTTGATGTCTGGGTCTTGCGCAACAGGACTCTTCGAACCGTGTCAGGTCGGAGACGAAGCAGCACTAAGGAGAATCTCCTGTGTGCCGCGAGGGTGCCTGGGCTGAGCTAACTGCTAAGGTAACGCTTATGGCGGCATTTCGAGAGAAAACTGCATGGATTTTTTTGATAAAAATATTTATAAAATTTTCAAAAAAATATAGCAAATCTATATAAAAGATGCTATCATAGATAATGATACTTTCTTTTTTTATGGGAAAGTTCTGGAGAAATGATATTTAGTAGGACTTCAGATATTCTGACAGTACGAAAGATACAAAAAAGGTAGATATCAAGGGGCGAACAGAGATGAACTACGCTGATGTAATTGAGTTTGTCAAAACGCAGACCGCGGAGAATGGCAGACCGCCAAATTATGAGTTTAGAAGTAGATTCGAGCATACAATGCGCGTGTACAGATGGGCGATCAAATTACAGTCTAAATTAGGCGGTGATTTGGATATTATTGTACTTGCGGCACTTTTGCATGATATTGGATGGGATGAGAACAGACCTCACGGAGAGGTTGGAGCAGAGATTGCAGTAGAATATCTTGACAGCATAGGAGTTGATCCGGAGAAGATTGCCAAGATCGGAGAGATCATTATGATCCATGAAGAAAAGGATACAGATGCAGACCTGTCATTGGAATGCCGTATCGTTATGGATGCTGATCTTCTGGATGAGGTTGGAGCTGTCAGTGTACTTTGGGATTCAATGGCTACAGCGCTGGAGGATGACGCCAGCTATAAGAGAGCATATTACAGAATTAAAAACTTTTACAGGATTAATAAACCGAAGATCAGACGTTGTAAAACCGATGCAGGAAGAGTGGAATACAATAAGCGTATGCAGCTTCTTGAAGAATTTATCTTTCAGTTGGAAAAAGAGCTATTTTAGATTTAATAGTGTAAAGGAAATGGGAGTGTTAATATGAAAACTTTTTTGAAGATATTAGTAGCAATTATCATTGTTGGAGCATTATGTTTTGGAATTTACTGTATTCTTCCGGAAACATCTCAGATGTATGTAAAGGGAAATATTCAGTACCGTACAAATGAAACAGCTAAGACTCAGGTTGATAAGATCAAGAAAACAAAGATTCCGGGAACTGAGAAGACATTCGGTGCAGGACTTGAAGGACTTTGTAAGAGCTGTGCATGGTACTATGAAGAAGAGGCAAATGGTGACTGGATGGTTACATTCTATGGTTCAAAGGCAACAATGGATCTGACAACAGCAGGTATGGATCAGATGTATACAGAACAGCCGATGAAGGTAACATTTACAGTTCGAAATAATTCTCAGGTTGATATCGTAATGGAGATCAAGGGAGATATTCTTTCTACAGATCAGGCGAAGACAGCCGCGTATGAAAAGATTGCAAATGCAGCGAAGTAATTTAATACATACCATATAAAAAACAGGCATATATCATTTTGATATGTGCCTGTTTTTTATATGCGTTATACCGGCATTTGGTAACTGCAAGCCAACTGGTGCAGCGAACAGTCTGTATTTGACTGCTGCTGTGCTTATTTGTTATTTACCAGCTCCTCAATCATGCCGACTATAATTGAAGTGGAATCTGTAAGATTGCTCTTCTTCATTGTTTCGATGTAAGTCTGTTTGTTGTTGTATACATCATCGATCGCAGCGAATAATGTTTCGGAGGATAATTCCTCTTCCTTTATCACATAGCTGTAGCCGCTCTTTTTGAAGGATTCCGCATTTAAGATCTGGTCGCCACGGCTTGCAGCAGCGGATAACGGGATCAGGATATTCGGCTTGCGAAGGGCAAGTAATTCACAGATCGCATTTGCACCGGCACGGGAGATCACGAGATCGGCAAGAGCGAGCATGCTGCTCAGTTCCTTCTTTATATATTCATATTGAGCATAGCCCGGCTTGTTATCTAAGCTGTGATCCAGATTATCCTTACCGCAGAGATGGATCACGTTGAAACGCTCCAGCAGTTTATCAATATTTTCGCGGATCGCTCTGTTGATTACGGCACTTCCTGAGCTGCCGCCAACGATCAGGATGACAGGCTTGTTGTCTGTAAATCCGCAGAAGTTGATCGCATCAACTGCATTTCCGTTGAAAAGCTCTTTACGGATCGGAGTTCCGGTCACAACTGCCTTGCCCTCCGGGAACATATCCTTTGTCTCCGGAAAGTTACAGCATACACGGGATGCCTTTGGAAGCTCCAGCTTATTTGCAAGTCCCGGTGTCATATCAGATTCATGGATGATGACAGGGATGTTGCAGGATTTGGCTGCAAATACGACAGGAACTGTTACAAAGCCACCCTTTGAGAACACGACATCCGGCTTCAGTTCCTTCATTAACTTCTTGGCTTCGCCCATACCCTTAATAACGCGGAATGGATCCGTGAAGTTCTTAAGGTCAAAATAACGTCTGAGCTTACCGGAGGAGATTCCATGATAAGGAATGTTCAGATCCTCGATCAGCTTACGTTCCATTCCGTTATAAGAACCAATATAATGGATATCATATCCAAGCTTCTGTAATTCCGGTATCAACGCTATATTTGGTGTAACATGTCCGGCAGTTCCGCCACCGGTAAGATGATTCGTTTCATATATTTATGCCCCCTGAAGATAATTCTTAAGCGCCTTTGCTAACTGATCCGGACAGGATGTTGGCTTAAAGCTGCATGTTGTTCCTTCCAGTTTATCAATGACATCTTCTACTTTCATACCTTCGACTAAGGCACTGATACCTTTCAGGTTACCATTGCAGCCACCGGTGAAAGAAACATTTTTAACTTTTCCATCTTCTACTTCAAAATGAATATTAGTAGAGCAGGTTCCTTTTGTTTTGTAATCCATATTAAATTACCTCTTTTCTATTATAGTCCAAAATAACTATATACATTCTTAAATGGGTTCAAATCGAAACCAGTATACCAAAAATGAAAATAAAGGTAAACATTTGTCGTGTGATTTGGCTTGAAAAATCAAAAAAATCAAAACTATAATGGAACCACCCTGAATCCGGAGCGGGGTATCGGAACTGAAAACATGAAAAATTATTTGAAAAGGGGAAATGGTTATGTTTGGAACTATTTTGGAACAGAGTATTTTTTTGTATGTGATCGCGGCAACGGGAATATGTGGAATTGCAGCAAAGCTGATAATGAATGGATTTTTAAAGGGGCTGGTCAGAGAAGTCGGAAGTATGAAAAGTACAAAAAAGAAAGCACTGGTGGAGATACGAAAAAGGTACGAGGAGTTATCGTATCTTGATGTTGGTATCCGGGATACGAGATCGTTTGTCGAGAAATACATATATAAACTGAAGCTTGGTAAGAGCTACGTCAGCTCCTGGAACAGCTTCTGCAGTAATATGATGATCCTTGCCGCCGGAACAGGGCTGATCGGAACCTGGTGGGAATATCGGACAGGCAGTTCTATATTTGCAAGTACACAGATTGGCATGTGGGGCATTGTTGCATGTGGGGTTATGCAGATGGTCTACAACGTATTCAATACCCGGAGAAAATGTGAAATGCTATCAGCAGAACTTGTCAACTATATGAATAACAGCCTGGCAAACCGCCTGAAACGGGAACAGGAAAAACAGATGGAGAGCAGTAAACAGGAAGCAGAAGACAGAAGCCGGAGTGGTCTGAAACAGACAGCAGCGGCTATTATAGAGCCAAATGTGATCGATATTGATGCGGCACTGGCACAGATGGGAGAGCAGAAGGACAGACGGAGCGAGAAACAGACAGAAGCAGAGCGTAAAAAAGGACGGGAAGCGGATAGCAAGAAGAAAAACATGCAGGAGTCTGATCCTGCACGGGAAAGAATCACGGCAAAGTCGAAAAAAACAATGCGGGCAGAGCAACGCAGATCAGAGAAAAACCGGCGGCAGACGGCATCTGAAGAGCAGCAGCCTCTGAAACAGACCGCAAAGGCTGAAGAGCGGGAGGTAACGGAGGAACAGATTGCGGCGTGTGATGCATTATTTGACAAGCTGCTGCAGGGAATCAGTACAACCTGACAGGTATAGGTATAAACAGTAGAAGAAACAGCATATATTATATCCAAAATAACAATTGGAAGTGGTTGCAGTCAAAAAACTGTATGTAGTTTCGGGAATTATGATGTGTCTGTTTCTGACAGGCTGTGCCGGAATGGCAAAGAGCAGAGCTGGTAAAAACGGAAATGTAGCAACACCGGGAGACTGTCGGGTGCAGAAAGAGGGAAATCAGGAAGCTGATGGTTCCGGTGGACAAAATGACAGTACGGATGGACGAAAAGGAGGAAATGATAATGGAAGTGTAGAAGACCAGACAGAGGCGATGACGGAGGATATGACGCTGCTTCGGGATTATGATGCGGTCAGCAATAAGAAGTTTTCATGGTACATTGTACGGGATAAAAATCATGGGCTCAGTGACTGCGATCACAGTTTTTCGATCGAACAGTATGATGCATATTATGTGGATCAGGATGCAGGAGATGACAAGGTTATGTATCTGACCTTTGACTGCGGTTATGAGAACGGATATACAGAACAGATACTGGACACGTTAAAGAAGCATAATGCAAAAGCTTGTTTTTTTGTTACACAGACGTATATCAGGGATAATGTGGAGCTGGTAAAAAGAATGAAAGAGGAGGGCCACCAGGTTGGCAACCATACCGTTACCCATCCTTCCATGCCCGGTATCAGTGTGGAGAAACAGAAGGAAGAATTGCAGACCTGTGCCGATTATATGAAGGAGGCCACGGGCTACCGGATGGATCCGTATTTCAGACCGCCAAGTGGTGAGTACAGTGAAAGGGTACTCCAACTGGCAAAGGATATGGGTATAAGACCATCTTCTGGAGCATGGCATATTTGGATTATGATGTAAATAATCAGCCGGGGAAGGATTATGTGATCGAGCATTTTGATAAATATTATCATAATGGAGCGATCCCGCTCATGCATAATGTGTCGGAGTCAAATGCGCAGGCATTAGATACGGTGTTGTCAAATTTAACAGAACTTGGTTACAGATTTGTATCACTTGATGAAATGTTCGAAAAATAGTTGATTATGGGGGTTCCTTTTGCTACAATTATCCATAGCTTTGAAAAATCATATAAGCAAGGAGAGATAATAAAATGGCAAAGACAGTAAGTTTCGATTTTAAGAATGTTGCTGGTATGGCTTCCGCTGAGGACATCGCAGCTATTAAGGAAGAAGTTGTTGCAGCAAAATCAACACTTGTAAACAAGACTGGTGAAGGAAACGATTTCCTTGGATGGATCGATCTTCCGGTTGACTATGATAAGGAAGAGTTCGCCAGAATCAAGAAAGCGGCAGCTAAGATCCAGTCAGATTCAGATGTTCTGGTAGTTATCGGTATCGGCGGTTCTTACCTTGGTGCAAGAGCAGCGATCGAAGCTTTAAGACACAGCTTTTATAATTCAGTAGATAAAGAGATTCGTAAAACCCCTGAGATCTATTATGCAGGAAGTAATATCAGCAGTACCTATATGGCACATCTGTTACAGGTGATCGGAGACAGAGATTTCTCTATCAACATTATTTCCAAGTCAGGTACAACAACAGAGCCTGGTATTGCATCCAGAATTTTCAAGAAGAAATTAATTGAGAAATATGGCAAAGAAGAAGCAGCTAAGAGAATCTATGCTACAACAGATAAGGCAAAGGGAGCATTAAAGACCCTTGCTACAGAAGAAGGATATGAGACATTCGTAGTACCTGATGATGTAGGTGGACGTTTCTCAGTTCTGACAGCAGTAGGTCTTCTTCCAATCGCAGTAAGCGGAGCAGATATTGATAAGCTCATGGAAGGTGCTGCATCAGCAAGAAAGGATTGCCTTGCAGAGAACTTCGACGACAGTGATGCTATGAAGTATGCAGCAGTTCGTAATATTCTGTACAGAAAGGGCAAGTCTATCGAGATCCTTGCCAACTTTGAGCCGGCATTACATTTCGTAGCAGAATGGTGGAAGCAGTTATACGGCGAGAGCGAAGGAAAAGATGGTAAGGGATTATTCCCAACAGCAACTGACTTTACAACAGACCTTCATTCATTAGGACAGTTTATCCAGCAGGGTTCACAGAACCATTTCGAGACAGTAATCAATGTGTTACATCCAACATGTGAGATCGTTATGGAAGAAGAGGATTGTGATCTTGATGGTCTGAACTACCTTGCAGGCAAGACAGTAGATTTTGCAAATAAGAGTGCTATGAACGGAACAATTCTTGCACATGTTGATGGTGGAATCCCAATCATCCAGATTAACATCGACAAGATCGATGAGTTCACATTAGGTGAGTTGTTCTACACATTTGAGTTTGCATGTGGTATCAGTGGATACACACTTGGTGTAAATCCATTTAACCAGCCAGGTGTAGAAAGCTACAAGAAGAACATGTTCGCATTACTTGGCAAACCAGGAAACGAAGAACTTGGCAAAGAGCTTCTTTCCAGAATCAATGGTTAATAAAGTTAGATAGAAGATGACGATAAGCCGGCGGCATACGCATGAAAACGCGGATGCCGCCGGTTTTCAAAATAGTCGAAAGGTTTATTTTGAAGCACATGAAGATAGTATTTTATATAAAACAGGTGTTGAAAATGGCGATGCAGCAGGTCTATCTGCCGATGCTCTACAAACGGTATGCCGGAAAGCCGGTCGAAAAGGGGCTGGTAATTTTTGCCGATGCACATCATGAGGATCTACCTTTTTCCATGAGAAAAATGTATGAAACACTGCAGGGAGATCCAGAGTATAAGAATGAAACGTGGGTCACTGATTTTGGAAAGATGGGATATGGCAGCCTGTTAAAATGGTTGAAGCAGTTTATGAAACGGTATGCGGCCGCCGAATATGTGTTTATCTGTGATAATTTCCTTCCGGTTTCTGCCTGCACAAAACGTCCGGAGACGAAGGTTGTGCAGCTCTGGCATTCCGGAGGACTGCTTAAGAAAAGCGGATATGATACGACGGAGGATATTCCGAAGATGTATAAAGGCGGTTCGGTTTACAAAAACTATGATCTGCTGACCGTCAGTGCACTATGCTGTGTGCCGGTATTTACAAAGACGATGCGGCTTGCACCGGGTGTTGTACAGGCAACCGGGATCAGCCGTTCAGACTGTTATTATGATGAAGCGTGGAATCAGGCAAACTGTGAGGAATTCTACCGGAAATATCCAGATGCAAAAGGGAAAAAAGTCATCCTGTGGGCTCCGACATTTCGTGGAAATGCAGCTATGCCGACGCTCTGTGGAATGGAAGAAATACAGAGAGCCATGAAAGAAACCTCAGACCGGTATTACTGGGTGATCAAGCTGCATCCGCATCTGGAAGAAAAGGGAATGAAGTCGAACTGCGATCTGCCATCCGAGAAAATATTTGCAGTTGCAGATCTGCTGATCACGGATTATTCGTCGGTATTATTTGACTATATGGTATATGAGAAGCCGTTTTTATTCTTTGCACCGGATTTTGATTCCTTTGACCATGCCAGAGGATTCTATGTTCCATATGATTCTTTCCCATGCCAGATCGTATCCGATGGAACGAAGCTGGTGGCTGCGATAGACCGGGAATTCACACAGAATCGGACAGATGAGATCCGGGAATGCCTGAAATACCATATGCAAATGTGTGATGGACAGGCAACGGAGCGGATTTTGGAGGTTGTGAAAAACCTATAGTTGAATTTTTTGTGAATACGTTATAATATTAATATATCTATGCAGAATGGGATAAGTATATACAGGAACATTCTGTGAGGGGATTGCCAGACGGCAGTCCGGTTTCATGAAAATAATTAGAGAAAAAAGGAGAAAACAGTAGATGAATATAGCAATTATTTTTGCAGGTGGAAGCGGAGTAAGAATGGGAGCAGGTGTCCCAAAACAGTTTCTTGAGATCAATGGAAAGCCAATTCTGATCCATACATTACAGTTATTCCAGTATCATGATCAGATCGATGCGATCTATATTTCTGTTCTGAAGGATTATATTCCTTATGTAGAGGATCTTGCAAATGAATATCACCTTACAAAGGTAAAGCATGTATTAGCAGGTGGAGCAACTTCACAGGATTCTATTTACAACGCACTTAAGATGGCAGAGTCAGAGTGTCCGGAGGTTCTATCGTGCTGATCCATGATGGCGTTCGTCCATATGTATCTTATGATGTTATTGCAAACAATATTGCAACCGTTAAGAAATATGGAAATGCGATCACATCAACAGCCTGCTATGAAACGATTATGATCAGTGAGGATGGTATCGAGATCGATTCCGTGCCACCAAGAAAGGATACTTATTCTGCACAGGCTCCACAGTCCTTCTATCTGAAGGATATCATTGCAGCACATGATGTTGTCCGCGCTACACCAACCGGTTATGAAGGAATGGTAGATGCATGTACGATCATCAGAAGCCAGAATATCGTTGCACATATCGTAGAAGGCAACAGAGGAAATATCAAGGTAACAACACCGGAGGATGTATACATGTTCCGTGCGTTATTGCAGTATAAGGAAAATGAGCAGGCATTTGGTCTTGGAATTACAAACAAGATTGATACCAGAATGAGTCAGTATAAGAAAGACAATGAGAAATAGATCATAGACTCACATACAAATATGAATAAAGACAGGGCATTTTTCAGGATGCCCGGAAAGGATTATCTCCATGAATGATAACAGACATACAGACACCAGACATGAAATATATTTACAGATGCCGCTTTATGTGATCGCATTATTTGTACTTTGTGATATCTGGATGCTGACGGTCAGTGTTGTTGCAGGAATTGTAGGGATCATATTTACTGCAGTGTACTCGGTTGTGGTGATAGTCCTTTATATTTCTTCCAGAGTGTCCAGTGAAGCCGCATATGCAAATCGTGCAATGGAAAATGGGCGGGTTCAGAAAGATCTGATCCGTGAGTTCCCGATTCCATATGCGATACTGGATAAGACAGGCAGGCTCGCATGGGTGAATGATGAATTTGCTCATATTACGAACACCAGCAAGCGGAAGCTGATGCGTCTGACTGCGATGCAGGTATTTGAGGGACTGCCCCATGAGATGATACCGGGTGAGTGTGATGAGCCGGTACATGCGGATATTGAATACGATGGAAAAGAGTACAGGGTTGAGATTAAGAATATCCGGGTAAATCCGGATGGACCGGTAGACAGTGTCCAGGAACAGGAGACCTCAGAACATGAGGAGGAAATGGAGAATCTGCCGGTTACAGAGGACCAGCCACAGGAGAAGAAAACGATCAAACGGAAAAAACATACAGGAGTTACAAACTTCACCGCTATGTATCTGTTTGATATGACAGAACGGAATAAACTGGCAAAAGAGAATGAAGAGCAGAAGCTGGTGACCGGTCTGATCTACATTGATAATTACGATGAGATATTTGATGACCTGGAAGAGGTAAGACATTCTCTGCTGGTTGCTCTCGTCGATCGAAAGATCAATAAATATATGGCAAACGTAGATGCCATTGTACGTTCCTTTGAGAAGGACAAGTACATGTTTGTCATGCCGAAAAAATATCTTCCACAGCTTCAGGAGAATAAGTTTGCGCTGCTGGATGAAGTAAAAGCAATCAATATCGGAAATGATCTTCCATTGACGCTTTCAATCAGTCTGGGCACGGAATATAAGAGCTTTATAGAAGATTTTGAAGCTGCCCGTTCTGCAATGGAACTTGCACTTGGACGAGGTGGTGATCAGGTTGTATTAAAGTCGAATGACAAGATCACTTATTACGGCGGACGTAGTCAGGGTACTGAGAAATCAACCAGAGTAAAAGCCCGTGTTAAGACCCTGGCATTCAAGGAATTACTGGAAACAAAAGAAAAAGTTATCATTATGGCGCACAAGAATCCCGATATGGATGCATTTGGATCGGCGATCGGTGTATACCGGATGGTAAATTCCATGAATAAGGAGGCACATATCGTAATCAATGAAGTGTCCTCTGCCATCAGTCCGATCTATGGTAATTTTACTGCCAACAGTATGTATGGGGATGATATGATCATCAACAATGAGCAGGCGATCGAGATGATCAATGCTGATACCATGCTGGTTGTTGTGGATGTCAATAATCCAAGTCTGACGGAATGTGAGGAGCTGATCTCCTATGCAAAGACGGTAGTTGTATTCGACCATCACAGACAGACCAAGGATGTCATTGCTAATGCAACCCTTTCTTATGTAGAACCATTCGCATCATCTGCATGTGAAATGATCGCAGAGATGTTGCAGTACATGGATGAAAAAATTAAGCTGCGTCCGTCCGAGGCGGATGCTATGTATGCCGGGATCCTGATCGATACGGATAATTTCCTGACAAAGACAGGCGTGCGTACCTTTGAAGCGGCCGCATATTTAAGAAGAAGCGGTGCGGATGTTATGCGTGTCCGTAAGATGTTCCGGAGTGATATTGATTCTTACAGACAGAAGGCAGATGGTGTCAGAAATGCCGAGATGGTTCTCGGAATGTTTGCGGTATCTGTATTTGAACCGAAAGAAGGTCCGGAGTCACCGATCGTATTGACAGCGAAGGTGGCAAACGAGATGTTAAATATAGCAGGCGTGCGTGCCTCCTTTGTCATTGCACAGCTTGGAGATGATGTTAAGATATCAGCCCGGTCGATCGATGATGTAAATGTACAGATCATCATGGAACGTATGGGTGGCGGTGGCCATGCGAATATTGCAGCCGCACAGTTTACGAATACAACAAAGGAAGAAGTAAAGGAACAGCTTGTCAATTTACTTGAGGAGATGTACAAGGAAGGAGATATTTAATATGAAGGTTATCTTACTGGAAGATGTAAAGAGTCTCGGAAAAAAAGGAGAGCTGGTAAATGTCAGTGACGGTCATGCCAGAAATTATATCATCCCGAGAAAGCTGGGACTTGAGGCAACACCTAAGAACCTGAATGATTATAAGTTAAAGAAAGCGCATGAAGAAAAGGTTGCAGCAGAGAATCTTGCAGCAGCAAAGGCGCTGGCAGCAGAGCTTGAAAAGGCATCTGTAGCCGTCGGTATCAAGGTAGGAGAAGGCGGAAGGGCATTTGGTTCTGTATCCTCCAAGGAGATCTCAGATGCGATCAAGAGCCAGTTGCATTATGATATTGATAAAAAGAAAATCGTGCTGAAGGATGCGATCAAAGCAATGGGAACATTTACTGTTAAGATCAAGCTGCATCCACAGGTACAGGCAGAGCTAACAGTAAAGGTAGAAGAGGCTGACTAATGGAAGACGCATTTATCAGGAAGAAACAACCATATAACCTGGATGCAGAACAGTCAGTTATCGGTTCTATGATCATGGATCGTGATGCGATCGTAGACGTATCGGATATACTTACGAAGGAAGACTTTTACAGTGCACAGAATGCGATTCTGTATGAGAACATGATCGAGCTGTTCAAGGAAGGAATGGCGGTCGATCTGATCACGTTGAATAACCGGCTCCGGGAGAAGAATATTCCGGAAGATGTGGCGGGTATGAGTTATATTGCAGATATCATAGCCGCAGTGCCAACCTCGGCAAATGCCAAGTATTATGCGAAGATCGTAGCAGATAAAGCGGTGCTTCGCCGTATGATCAAGATGTGTGAGGATGTTGAAAAGGACTGTTATCTGGATACGGATGACGTGGATGGTCTGCTTGAGACAGCAGAGAGTGGGATCTACAAGATCGTACAGCAGAGAAACGGTGCAAATGATTTTGCGTCGATCGATTCGATCGTATTAGATGTTATCGATCAGATCGAGGCAGCATCCAGACAGAACACCAGAGTTACCGGTGTGCCGACCGGGTTTATCGATCTGGATAATATGCTGACAGGTCTGCATGGATCGGAACTGATCCTAGTAGCGGCTCGTCCTGCTATGGGTAAAACTGCATTTGTCTTAAATATCGCACATCATGTAGCTGTAAAGAAGCGTATTCCGGTTGCAATATTCAGTTTGGAAATGTCGAAGGAACAGTTGGTAACACGTATGATCGCGCTGGATTCACTTGTTAATTCACAGAAGATCCAGACGGGACAGCTTGTAGATGATGAATGGGATAAGATCATGGAGAGTACAGAGGTTATTGCTGATGCTCCGATCTTTGTTGATGATAATTCTGCGATCACGGTAGCCGACCTGCGTTCCAAATGCAGAAAATTAAAACAGAACAACGACCTGGGTCTTATCATCATCGACTATTTGCAGTTGATGAGCACGAACAAGCATGTAGAGTCCAGACAGCAGTTTATTTCTGATACATCGCGAGCATTAAAGGTGCTTGCAAGGGAACTGAATGTTCCGGTTATTACCCTGTCACAGTTGAACCGTGCAGTTGACTCCAGACCGGATCATAAGCCGGTGCTTGCCGATCTGCGTGAATCCGGTGCAATCGAGCAGGATGCCGATGTTGTTATGTTCATCTATCGTGATGATTATTACAATCCGGATACCGAGAAAAAAGGTATCGCTGAGATCATCATCGCAAAACAGAGAAAAGGTGCGACAGGTTCCGTTGATCTTGTATGGATGCAGGATTACACGAAGTTTGCAAATAAAGAGCACCCGCAGATGTAACGGATCAGAAAAAAGATATTAATACGGAATGTATAAATATAAATCGAGAAAGAAAGTCCGAATAAATCGGAAGATCAGAGGAGAAAATTAAAATGGTAGTAGAACCAAGAGTAAAGGATTATATCTGTACCACCGCTCATCCGGTTGGTTGTGCAGAAAATGTAAAGAATCAGATCAAGTATGTAAAGGCACAGCCAAAGGTTGAGGGACCAAAGAAGGTACTTGTGATCGGAGCATCGACCGGATATGGACTCGCTTCCAGAATCGCAGTTGCATTTGGCTATGATGCAGATACACTTGGTGTTATGTTCGAGAAGGAATCCAATGGAAGAAGAACAGCGACTGCAGGCTTCTATAATACAAGAGCATTTGAAGAAGAAGCAAAGAAGGATGGGCTGTATGCAAAATCCATCAACGGAGATGCATTCTCACTGGAGATCAAACAACAGGTAATTGATACGATCAAGGCAGATCTTGGAACTGTCGATATGGTTATTTACAGCCTTGCAGCACCAAGACGTGTAACGCCGGATGGACATAAGTATTCTTCTGTACTTAAGACTGTAGGTGAGGAGTATTCCAATAAGACTTTAGTTCTGAAGGACAATACAGTAACAATGGCACATATCCCGGCAGCAACCGAGGAAGAAATCGAGAACACCATCAAGGTTATGGGTGGTGAGGACTGGATCGACTGGATGCAGGCATTATCAGATGCAGGTGTTCTGGCAGAGCATGTGACAACTGTTGCATATTCTTATATCGGACCAAAGATCACATTCCCAATCTATGCGGAAGGTTCGATCGGTATGGCAAAGAAGGATCTGTACAGATCAAGTGATATCATCAATGAGAAGTTTGCAAATGTTACATCTTATATTGCAATCAACAAGGCACTTGTAACACAGTCCAGTGCAGCAATTCCTGTTGTTCCGTTATACATCACGCTGTTATATAAGCAGATGAAGGCAAAGGGTGTTCATGAGGGCTGTATCGAGCAGATGGCAAGACTTTTCCTTGATAAGATGGCTGGAGAAGCAGAGACAGACGAGAATGGATTTATTCGTATGGATGACTGGGAAATGGCAGATGACATTCAGGAAGCAGTTGCAAAGAACTGGGATGCGGTTACCAGCGAAAATGTAAAAGAGCTTGCAGATATCGATGGATACTGGGATGAGTTCTACAATATGTTCGGATTTAAGATCGATGGTGTAGATTACAGTGCAGATGTAGATATTATGTAAGGAAACAATTGTGACAATAGACGGGTTCATCGGAAGGTGGATCCGTTTTTTACTTTATTCACAAAATATGTTCTGTAAAAAAGCGTTCCGGTCAGGTGTGAAAACCGCAAGGGTTTGGGCAAGGGTTTGGTTTTTATGTCTGAAAGGTTTGCTATACAAAAACAGGAATAAATAATATAATCTATAAGCGTCAGGGTTATGGGGGTATGTATGAAACAAATGAATAACGAGATAATTTATCCACGATCGGAAGAAGAAGTGTTGCTGATATTAGCGACAGCAAAAAAAGAAGGCCATCTGTTAGAGATTATTTTTGATGAGTTTGTGAAGAAACCATTTTCCATGCCGGTGCTTTGGGGGTGCCGGGCATATTTCTACGGGCTGAAAAAAGAAGAGCTGTCCGCACATCCGGTTCTGTTTACTCATCTTGCATTGCTATCTGCTATGGATGGGGACTTGAGTCAGGCAAAAGCATATGTACAGTTTATGGGGAAGACACCGCGGCTGGTGAAAATGGATACATATGATATGATGGATATTTGTCGTATCAAAACAGAACTTGTCATGCCATATATAAGTGATGCAATGTTTTTTCGGATCGTAAGCTTTCTAATTGAAGAAAATCTGGTGCCCGTGATGGGTCTTACGCTTTCAGCATGCAGACCAAGTATACTGAATGGTTTTCGCGACTTTACAAGATATGGAAAATATCTGAAAAAAAGCAAGGACGAGATAACAGAAGCCGCATGCCGATTATATGGTGGAAGTGTTGGACAGAAAGTGTATGAGATCATGCTGGCAGAATGGTATTATCAGAACAATAATTGTTTTGAAGCACTGATTCTTGTGACCGGAACGATTCCGTTGATCGAGCAGGAGAAGGATATGCGTTGTCTGTTTGTGGCACTTGCACTTCAGATGAAGATCCTTTTGGTAAATGGACAGACAAAAGCTGCACGTCCTTTGGTGGAAAAGATTCGGAAACGGATACAGATTACGGGATGGGATGAATTAACTTCAAGTCTGAATGCGATCGAATGTCTTGGTGCCTGTTATGATGGGCGACTACAGGATGTAGAGCGTTGGTTAGATGATATAGCACCGGATGAGAATAAGGGCATCTTCATGATGGATATGTATGCATGGATGGTTAAGGTGCGATGTTATATACAGACAGGCAAATATATGGCTGCCTATGTATTGACACACCAGCTTATTGCATTGTTGATTCCGGGCAGACGTTATATGGATTTGTGTGAATGCTATATGTTGTCAGCTATCATATATTATAAGATGAAGAATATGGAAGGCATGTGTGAGGAGCTTTCCAAGGCCATTGCGCTTGCAAAAAGGTGTGGTTATATCAGACTGCTTGCGGACACAGGCAATTGTATGGTACAAATGCTGGCAATTTATCAGAAAGAATATGAAGAAGATTCCTTCATAAGTGAGATTAAAGAACTTGCATATTCGGTCGGTACTTATTTCCCTGATTATTTAAAATCTCCATATGAATATTATGAACCTCTGACTCAGATGGAAGAAAAAGTCTTTCGTTTGATGGCACAGGGCTTAAGTAATGATGATATTGCACGACAACTGGGCAAAAAGACGGGAACCGTGAAGTTCCATAGTTGTAATATCTTTCGTAAGCTGCAGGTTCCGACGCGTCAGGAGGCAGTCGAACGCGGTCGGGAGATTGGTCTGTTATAAAACAGACGCTTTAATATATAAGAGCATTTGGCTCTTTTATATAAAAAAATAAAAAGGAGGAAATAAGATTGAAACAGAAAATTAAATTTGTGAAGCGTTTCATGTCAGTGGTAGTGGCTGCAACTATGGTGTTTGCAATGGTTGCAGGTATCGGTAACTTTTTTCCGAATATAAAGTCGGAAGCGGCGACACGTCAGACACTGTATATCTGTGATATTAAATCCGGTGGATTTGGTGCCAATTATGCAGGATATACAAGACTGTCTATTGATGGAAATGCGGGAAATGTAAACAGGGGATGTGGTAAAGGTTCAGATGAATACATCTGGGTAAAGACGACCACAGATCCGGCACAGGCATATACAAGGATATGGTCTGTATGGCAGAATAATTCAGGTACTTCAAGCAGTCTTGACGGATATAGCGTTGAGAGAAAGACGGGTGACCTGAATGATGGTGTAGGTTCAAAATCCGGTTATATCTACATCTATGCAACAAAGGACAGGAATGCTGGAGATCCAATCTCATCACTTGGTATCTGGAATGACACTGATAAAAAGCTGCAGTATGCCGGAGGAAATTCAGGAAGCAGTCTTAAAAGCCAGAATGCAGAGAGGGTCGAGAATGTTGACAGCAACTGGAACAAGATTGATGGAGATCTCAATAAAAATGCCGGAGGTGCATATATTTATCTTTATTGTAAGAGAGCACCTTATGTGATTCCAAATGATATAAGGATTACTTTTGATGGTGAATATCATAGGGGATATGTAGAGTCAAAGACATCCGGCGTATCGATCTCATATGATAATACCGGTATGTATCAGGTAGGAAGTAATACTACAAAATATGCGGTGTCAAAATCCGGTATGGAGACAGCATATGGTACATTTACAAATACGATCGCTGATCCATATGGCTATGACAAATACACGAAGCTGGAGGATGGACTCTGGCTTGGAGTAAAGAGCACAGCGGAAACAGCAACAAAAGATGACTATTCTTATTCGGAGACGGATGGACTTACGATCAAATCTGATAAGGAGATGATCCTGTTCGGAACAAAATCCGGTAAGGTTATGAAGGGTCAGATCAAGGCAGCAGGGGATATTGATGTGAATCTTGCGATCCGTAGTCTGACGATCACACGGAATACTCAGGGGGCAGCGATCACAGTAAATCCGGCAGAGGGTAAGACCGTGACGATCACTGCTTACGGAACAAACAATCTGACATCATCGGGAGCTTATGCAGCGATCCAGAAGAATGGAGCGGTAAGCTGGTACTGACTTCTACGACGAAAGGTACTATAAATGCAACTGCCGGTAACAATGCGACATATGGAGCAGCCGGTATCGGTGGTGGTACAGACAAAACCTTAAAGGTTGTTTCAAATATTGAGATAAATGGAAATGTAATTATAAAAGCAAGGGGATCACAGCCATCAAATGAAAGCTATGCAGCATATGGAGCAGCCGGTATCGGTTCTCAGTACAATATGCCGGTTGATGGCATCCGGATCTCAGAAAATGCAGACGTAACAGCAATTGGTGCAAACGGAGCAGCCGGTATCGGTTCCGGTGCAAATGCTGATGCTGCCAATATCGAGATTGCAGGCGGAATCGTAAATGCAACAGCGGGAAGTGGAACGATCGGTTCTAAAAATATTGGCGGAGCCGGTATTGGTTCCGGTGCTTACATAAATGATGAAGCAAAGCTTGCTTCCGGTATTACCATTTCAGGAGGAACTGTAATAGCGACCGGTGGAGACGGTGGAGCCGGTATCGGTTCCGGATCTGATGTAGAAGCAACAGAGATTAAGGTAACAGGCGGTGTTGTAAAAAAAGCAACAGGCGGCACAGATGCAGCCGGTGTTGGTTCGGGAGCAAATGCAAAGGTATCGTATATTATGATATCAGGTGGAACTGTAACAGCAGTTGGTGGAGCAAATGGAGCAGGTATCGGTTCCGGTCTGGCAGGTGCAGCCTCCGATATTTACATTTCAGGAAATGTAGCTGTAACGGTAACAGCAGGAACAGACGGAGCCGGTATCGGTTCCGGTAAGAATGCATCCGTTGATAATATCAATATTTATTTAGAGTATGCAGGAAATCTGACTGTCGATGGTACAGAAAACGGAGCCGGTATTGGTTCCGGAGCAACAGATACTGTATCAGAGGCAACAAATATTAATATTTCAAATACAGGTTTTATTAGTATCAGAGCAAGAGGAAATGGAGCCGGTATCGGAGCCGGTCTGAATTCAGAGACAAGGGATATTAATATTATCGGCGAGGTCGTTGAGACAAAAGGAAAGCTTATAGTTATTGCTGCAAATGGTCCGGCAATCGGTGCTTATGCAGGAGATGTTAAGAACGTAAATGTCTTAACAGATGCAACAGTCAACCTCAGTGCTGAAAATGGTATTGCAGTAGGAGCACTGAATGGCTCATCTGCTTCTGATATTACAATTATCGGTGATAATATCTGTGGAGCAAAGGCAGAGGATGTTCCTGTTCTGGGAACTGTTTCTAACTCTGTTCTGTTCGTAGGAAAGACATATGAGGTTTATGGAACAGCAACCATTCGCAAGAGTACACATATTAAAGCAGGAACAACATTAGAATTACCGTCATCATCCAAGCTGATCATTCCTAAGGACGTTGAACTTGTAGTTGATCCACAGCATGATAATGTACTTCCGGGTGCGCTTGTTTGGGCAGCTGACAGTGATGCACAGTTAATCATCAATGGTACTTTAACAGTTAAGGGAACAATGGCGATGGATTCCGAATATGGTATCATTGTATTGAACGGTTCTCTTAATCTGGAAGAAAATGCTAATATTTACGGTAAGTTCTTTATGAATGGTAAATATACCGGAAATGGTGTTATCACAAAGGGAAAGAATCAGACTCCGGAAGAGGGGGAGATTGCAGTATACCTTGATCTGGATATTGATGATGGTGTAACCTACAATGCAAAGGGTAATCTTGCAGAGAATCAGTTGATCATTGATGAGTCCAGCCTAGAGGATACTACTACCGGTACATATGCAATTAATAACATTGTTGCACATGACGGATTCCAGATCACAGATATCCTGTTGGATGGCAAGTCCATTATAAATGACAGCAGTTATGTTACAAAGAATCAGGAAACAGGAGAGTACAATGTAGTATTATCGGTATCTGAATATCGTGGTGAGACGATAAAATTTGCAGTAAAAGCAAAATCAACCGTAGAATCGATCAGCATCGAACGTTTCCCAAATAAGACAGCATTTGCCAAAGGGGCAGAGTTTGATCTGAATGGTCTGAAGGTGGTAAAGACTTATAAGAATAAGAAGACTGCACCGGTTGATATTGATAAAGAGCTGAAGGTTACAGGCTATGATATGAACAGCGTTTCTGCACAGACGGTAACACTTCAGTATATTGCAGATGACAGATACAGTGATGATATTACAGCATCCTATGAGATAACTGTATTTGATTTTGCAGGCTTAAATAAGGGAAAGACCACACTTACTGCGGGCGGCGAATCATTTGTTGCTACAGATGTAGATAATGAGGAGCATGTTGTTAAGTTTGCATTAGGTAAGAATGTCGGTGATATCTCAGCACTGAAGGATAAGATCCGTCTTCAGGTACAGGGATTTACCAATACAGTTGGTCAGATCGATTTTGTATCAAGTGAGGTAGTCGGACAGAATGCGGTTGAGGCAACATATGTAGCAGATATATATGTAGATAAAGCAAAAACAGTAGTGATCCAGTATACAATAGTGATCACACAGCCAACCTTATACTATGATCTTGCAGAGGCAGCAGTAGCAGTAAATGGCGAATATACCTATGATGGAACGCAGCAGACACCGGATAAGGAAAATATCGAAGTTACAATCGATGGCGCAGTTGTTCCGGACGATCAGTATACGGTAGAGTATGGTGAGAATGTGAATGCCGGTACCGGTAGACTTACGATCAAGGGTGATGGTATTCATACTACAAACAGTAAGGAAGCAACATTTACAATTGCAAAAGCGAAGCTTACGGATATCGATGCACTTGTAAGATCAAATGAATTTACAGTTCAGAATGATGTAAAGCATGAGCTTCAGATAGAATTTGGCGAGATCGAAGGCCTTGCAGCAGATGAATATACTGTATCTTATAAGAAGATATCCGATCAGTCAAATATCGTGGCAAATGTATCAAACGGAGTTATCACGACTGCTTATGATACATCCTATTCAAAGGCAGGAACAGCAGAAATCGCTGTTAATGTAACAATTAAGGATAGTGCAGTAAACTACTATGCAGATTCTGAATTATCACATTCCATAAATGTTACATTAACAAAGTATGTAAAGGGAACCAGTATTACGATCACTTCCGATTCTGATGATTTTGCGTGGGATGCATCAGCCGGTGAATATAAGGTGACGCTTTATAAGGGCGAGAAGATCTGGATCGATGCCAAACTTAACGATGGATCAACAGATGTTATTGACTATAAGGTTGCAGAAGGCGGCGAAGAGATAGCTGCTTGTGATGGAATTACCATTTCTGCGTTAGGCAAGGGATCGACCATTATCACTGCAAGTACAGGTAAGGGCACTACAACAAAGAGGATTGCGGTAACGGTTCTTCCGACTACCAGACTTGAATTAACCGGTACGGAGACTTATGAGAAGGTATTTGGCGATAGCGCATTTACACTGGATGTGGCTTTAAAGGATACAGCGCTTGAATCCAAGCTCTCTGCATTACGGTATGTTTCGGCTGCTCCGGAGGTTGCTGCTGTAGATGAGACCGGTAAAGTTACTATAACGGGATGCGGTGAGACTACAATTACAGTAACATCCTATACAGAAGAAAGAGCATATACATCTGACGAATATGTAGTAATAATCAAGGTTAAGGCACCACATACAAAACATATCAAAGATAATGGAACAAGAGTTGAGCCAACCTGTGAGAAAAATGGTTCTATCACATATAGATGTACCGAGTGTAATGAGGTTATAGATACAGAAGAACTGAAGGCAACCGGACATACATGGGATAAAGGAAAGGTTACAACACAGCCAACTACAAAGACAGAGGGTGTAAAGACATATACCTGCAGCGTCTGCAAAAAGACAAGAACAGAGCCAATCGCAAAGCTTCAGGAACCGACACCGGAAAAACCAATAGTAAAACCGCTCAAGAAGGGGGATGTGGTTTCTGATGACAGTAAAGCTGCAAAGGTTCAGGTTATAAGCACATCCAAGAAAACAGTTGCATATAAAGCACCTGTAAATAAAAAGGCTAAGACTGTCAGCATTCCGGCAACCGTGAAGATCAGAGGTAAGAAATACAAAGTAACACAGATTGCAGAGGGTGCTTTCAAGAATAATAGGAAGGTAACAAAGGTTACAATCGGAAGCAATGTTAGTAAGATTTCCAAGAATGCTTTCAGCGGAGCGATAAAACTTAAAACTATCACAATTGGCAAGAATGTAACGGAGATCGGAGCAAATGCATTTAAGGGCTGTAAGGTTCTTACCGGTATTACGCTTCCGGCGAAGACAACGAAGATTGGAGATCAGGCATTTAGCGGATGTAAGAAGCTGAAGACAATTACAATTAAGTCTTCAAAGATAACCTCAAAGAAGCTTTCTAAAAATGCGTTTAAGGGTATTACCAAGGTTACAACGATCAAGGTACCTAAGAAGAAGGTTTCCTCTTATCAGAAGCTGTTTAAGAGCAAAGGCTTATCTTCCAAGGTCAAGGTAACAAAATAACAAAATAACAGTAAAAGCAAAGGACGCCGTTTGTGGTAGGAATATTACAGACGGCGTTTTCGTTTTATCTGGACAGTATGAGTCAAGGTGAAAAAATTTTTAAAAAATTTGAAAACTTTAAAACCTTTTTCCATTTGCCCCTGTCTTATATAGTAGAAGGCAGGAAAATAAAATATTTCTCTTGCATCTGTAAATATTTGTTGTAATAAAAAAATGAAAAGGAGAAGAAAGATGATGAAAAACAAGAGTTTATGGAAAGGGTTAATTGTAATGCTGGCAGCAGCATTCGTAATGTTAGTGATGCCAGTGCAGAAGGCATCTGCAGCAGGAACAACAGAGGGACCAGAACTGAAATGGGGCAGTTCGTATAGTGGCAGTACAGAGACCAGTAAATGTTATAAATATGCATTTTCTTTGAAACAATCCGGAAATGTCACCTTTGTATTTCAGGTATCGGATGCTGGATATGCATTTACCAGTATGGGTAAAATAACAGTTTTGGACGAAACAGGAAAAGAAGTATACAAGATTTATAATGTGGGAGATTGTAGTTTATCGCTGGATTTGCTGGCAGGTAATTATACATTAAGAATAGGCATGGAGGGTGGTATGGATGGTTGTAATTTTACATTTACACCATCATTTAAGCCATCTAAGGAAACGAAGTCCGAGCATGCAATGGCAAAGAATAATGAGATGGGAACAGCAACCTCTTATAAGATTGGTAAATCTGTAAAAGGACAGTTAGCGTTGAATGATGATATAGATATTTATAAGATGAGAGTAACAAAAAGTCAGTATCTGAATCTGACGGTATCTAGTAAGCTCCGTGAACTGAACATTAATTTGGTAAACACAAGTGGCAGTCGGAATGTTAGTATATCAGATATTGAAGCGGGACTTCATAAATACAGAGTATTTTTACCAAAGGGTACATATTATGTCAAGTTCAGAGGTGGTGTAAATTATGCAACGGACTATCATTATACAGGTAAGTATTCCTTTAGAACTTCTGTAACTGCAATACCAAAGCCAACTATTACTAAAACAAAACCGGATAATAAGTATAAGACGATGTATATACGGTGTAAGAAAAATTCATTGGCAGATGGCTATCAGTTCCAGATTGCAAGAGACAAAAAGTTTAAAAAGGGCAAAAAGACAAAGCAGGATGAATATACAGGAATGTATATGGTTGATTTGAAAAAAGGAACATATTATGTTCGTGTTCGTTCTTATGTGAAGATTGATAATTATGGTAGTACTCCGGATGAATATTATTATTCTTCTTGGAGTAAGGTTAAGACTGTTAAGATTAAATAATAATAAATACAACCCTACATAAATAAGTACAAAAACTGACATATGGATCATCATATTTTCGGAAGAAAGATACCTGATCCTCATGTCAGTTTTTTGTTGCCTTTATTTTCTTCATCTTGCTATCCCCTGTGAACTACGTTACAATGAAATCTGGAGAGACGGTGAGACGTGGTAGAAAAGGAAGTGAGTATTATGTGTAATTTAAGTCAGGGTATCAAGGAAGAAAGTGAAGCTAAAGGTGAAGAGAAGGCAAGAACAGAGATTGTACTGAATATGCATAAGAAAGGCTATTCTTTGGATCAGATTGTTGAGATAACAAATCTGGATGTTAGTGCAGTAAAGGCTATAATAGGCTAAACAGAGAAAACGGATCTGACATATTTCTATTAAAAGTATACAAAAATGAAAAAACAGGCGTGTGGGAGGCTACAAATGATTTGCAAAACATGTGGGAATGATCTGCAGGGAAATGAATATAACTGTCCGTTCTGTGGGGCGGCAGTTGATTATACAGAGGCGGTGGAGCAGGCAAAAGCCGGAAGGGAAGAAGGCTTTTCCTATCTGTATGAGATGACATATCGGAATAAGCTGTATATTGCGATGAAATACATGAAGAATGAGGATGAAGCGATGGATGTTCTGCATGATTCCTATGTGAAAGCATTTGAACGGCTTTCCGGTCTTCAGGATGCAAATTCATTTCCGGGATGGCTCAGTACCATCGTTGCAAATACCGCAAGGAATGCATTGAGAGATCGCCATACAGTGAATTTTTCGGATATGCAGAGAGAAGATCAGGATGGAGAGACATTTGAATATTCGATCGCAGATGAGAACATGACAGCCCAGCCTGAGATGGCATGTACAACGAAAGAAACACAGGAAATGGTACAGGAGCTGATCGGATCATTGTCTGATGAACAGAGAATGTGTGTGCTGATGTTCCACATTGAAGGATACAGTATAAAAGATATTGCGACAGTTCTTGGATGTTCAGAGAATACAGTAAAGTCCAGATTGAATTATGGACGGAAGAATATTAAGGCAAAGGCAGAGGAGCTTCAGAAGAAGGGTTACAAGCTGTACAGCTACACACCTATGGCGCTTCTTACCTATCTGCTGATGGCAGAGCGTGGAGGCATGCTGGTAGCAGGAACCTTCGACAAGCTGGCAGGTGTTGGAAGTGTAGTCGGTGCCGGGTTGATTCATGGTGGTGCCGCAGGCGCATTATCTGTTGCCGGAAGTGCAGCCACAGCCGGGGGTACCGGAGTCGCCGGAGCTGCAGGGTCGGCAGCGGGAACAGGTGCAGCCGCAGGAGGCAAGACGGCAGCAGCTACAGCGGCAAAACAGACCTTCTTGAAAACAGTAGCAGGAAAAATCACAATGGCGGCAGCCGGAGTGGCAGTAGCAGGAGGAGCAGCCGGTGTAGCAATATACAATCACAACCAGAACACCTGGCAGGATGCATATACAGAGGTGCTGAAGGAATATAGACAGGAAATTCAGGATTATGGCTGGCAAACTTCGCAGATGCGGGAGAATGAACCGACGTTGGTAGGAGAATCCAGAGCGATTACTGTTGCTGATATTATGGGAGATGATACTCCTGAACTGATCTTTGCGGTACAGGATGAATCAGATCCGAATAAAGCTGATCTTTATATATATACATATATAGATAATGAAGCAATACAGGTCTATAGTGGAGAACTTGATACAAGGTCAGATGAGAATCGGGACAAATGGGGATCAGAAGGAACACCATATGTATTAGTTTGCGCTAGAGAAGTTTCAGAAAATGGATGCCGGATGTATATACTTTGCAGCGATGGACAAAGTGATAATACAGAGATTGGTGTCATAGATAAGATGATAGAATTCGATGTGGCTACTTCTCGTGGAGATAGCTTACAACCGATTGTCTGGACCTGTCATGCAGAACAAGTGGGGGATGAAGAAACGGTGCCGGTTGCAGAACGGGATGGTATATCTGTGGCCTGGGAGGAATATCAGACAAAACGCGACGAAATATATCAAGAAGTGGATAGTGAGGTTCTGAAGAACATGGCGGCGACAGCTCCTTATGGCATATATGATCAGTTGGCAGATATTAACAGAGATTCGTCAGGAAATATAACGGCAGGTCGAAATTTAGGAGGAGTAAGTGACGGATGTGAAATGTCCTATGCAGATGCATTGAAATATTTTAAAGAGAGCAAATAATAAAAAATTATTAGCGTGCCTTTGGCTGTTTTTTAAGAATCAGTCGAAGGCATTTTATTTTATAAGAGAAAGTTCATTCTATAAAAAAACTCTCCGACTGAAAATACCGAATCTCTCCGATTGTATTTCCAAAAACTCTCCGATTATACTTAAAAAATGGTGTCTGAAAAAATTTTTAAAAAATTTCAAAAAATATAAAACTTTTTTGCAACCTCTGTGTCATATAGGTGAAACGATACAGAGGTTGCATTTTTTATGGATGAATTTCCGGATAAAAAATGCTCCTCAGATAAAGAAAAGGAGAATAAAAAATGAAGAAAATGAAAAGAATCGAAATCGCACAGTACATCGCATTGGGAGCAACCTGTTTAACCGTTTTAGGATTTGTCCTTTCCGGTATTTTTGGTGGCAGGATCCCGATGTCTATGATGGGGTATGGAGTTATGGCAGGCATTGTTTCCTACTTCTTCGGAGGGTTTGGAACTGCGGTGAGAATGGCAGGCAAGATAGCAAAATGGGGCTGGCTCATCGTACCATTTCCATATGACATCGTTACAGGTATGGTATCCTTCTTCATCTCGATCATGGTCTTTATCGGATTGCCGATCATCCCGATCCGTAAGGCATACAAAGAGCAGATGATGGATGTTGAAGTAGTTGAGTAAAAAGAATGTAGAAAGAGAGGACAGATTATTATGAGTAGAAAAATGAAACAGATCATGTTAGCAGTAATTTTAATGGTGATGATGTGTGCAGTAAGTCCTGCACGAAAGGTATCCGCAGAGGTGTTAAACAGTCCACAGCAGATCGTATGGGGACAGAGTTACAGTGGCGAGCTGGAGGATGCACAGAATACATATGAGTATACATTTACGATGAAGAAATCCGGTACATTTTCTCTTGCGATTGCGACGGAGGAAATTGGAAAGACCCACACCGGGCTTAATTATATAAAAGTCAGCGATATGTATGATAATGAGATCTATACAGCATCAGTCAGTGAAGGAAATGGCAGCTATAAGGCAGAATTATTAGCAGGTGATTATAAATTATCACTGTGTGCAGGTTTTTATACCGGCTGCAAGTTTACATTTACCGCATCATACAAGGCATCCGGCGAGACACGTTCCGAGGCATGGCTGTCACAGAACGATGAGAAAACGATGGCATTTACCTATAAGGCAGGTACGACCTATAAAGGACAGTTTGCATTTAACGAGACAACAGATATCTATAAGATGAAGATGACAAAGAACCAGTACATGAACATTCAGATCAACAGCAAGATCAAGGAAATGAATGTTGTGATCGAGAATACGAATGGTGACATTCACTATATTCAGACGGGTGTTACACCGGGAACCAGAAAATACACATTTTTCCTGCCAAAGGGAACCTACTACATCACGATGACCAAAGGCTGGCCATATAGTGTTGATCCAAATTATGCCGGAATGTATACATTTAAGACGACATTTACAGATGTTCCGAAGACCACTGTAAACAAGGTAAAGAATCTTTCATCCGGAAAGTTAAAGGTAACATGGAAGTGCAAGAACAAGGCGACCGGATATCAGATCCAGATCGCAACGGATAAGAAATTTAAAAAGAATAAGAAAGTATATGATGCGCCATTTAAGAATTACAATAACTGTACATTCTGGGATCTGAAAAAAGGCAAGACTTATTATGTTCGTGTCCGTTCTTATGTAAAGGCAGGTTCCCGCGAGAAGAAATGTTACTCTGTATGGAGCAAATATAAGACTGTAAAGATAAAGAAATAGAATATAATGTTATCCTGATTTTGTGGTATGCTATAATAAAGCAAAAAATATCCAAAAACTTAAAACTTTTTACCCACCTGATCTGTCCAATAAACAGGAGGTGAGATATATGGATGTGTGGAAGGCAGTGTGCGCGTTTGTTGCATTGTTAAGAAAAGAACGAAAGGAGCTGCCGGACGATCCAGAGCAAAAGAAAGAATTATTTGAACGGATCGAGCACGACAGGCAGTCCAGATAAATAATGGTTAAAAAGAATCAATAATTACAGAGATTAGATAAAAAGCAGGAGGAGCAGGATAACATGAAGTGCAGAACATGTGGAAATGATTTACAGGGGAATGAATACAACTGTCCGTTTTGTGGCAGCTGTGTCGATTATACACAGGCAGTGGAGCAGGCGAAGGCAGGACGGGAAGAAGGCTTTACATTCTTATATGAGAACACATACAGGAATAAGCTATACATTGCAATGAAATATATGAAGAATGAACAGGATGCGATGGATGTCCTGCAGGATGCATATATAAAGGCATTTGCCAGATTAGATAGTTTGCAGGATGCAAATGCATTTCCGGGATGGATGAGTACGATCGTAGCACATACAGCGCTTAACGCACTTCAGAAGAAGCAGGCAGTTCTGTTTTCTGATCTGCAGAATGAAAATGATGAAGGGGATGTCTTCGAATACAATCTGGAAGATGAGAATATGAGCACACAGCCGGAAATGGCATGTACGGTACAGGAAACACAGGATATGGTGCATGAGCTGATCGATTCCTTGTCGGATGAACAGAGGGTCTGTGTGCTGATGTTCCATCTGGAGGGCTACAGCATCAGGGATATCGCGACCATATTGGGTTGTTCGGAGAATACCGTAAAGTCCAGGTTGAATTATGGACGTAAGAATATCAAGGCAAAGGCAGAGGAGCTTCAGAAGAAGGGCTACAAGCTTTACAGCTACACACCGATGTGTCTTCTTGTATATCTGCTTATGGCAGAACGTGGAAATATGATCGTTACGCATGTATTTGAGCAGATGGCAGGTCTTGGTGGAAATGTTGCAGCCGGCATCATTCATGGTGGTGCTATGCAGATGGCGGGCAATGTTACAGGCGGGGCTGCCCAGATAGCAGGAGGAACCGCCGGACAGATGACCGGAGGAGCATCCCAGATAGCAGGAGAAACTGCTGGACAAGTAGCCGGAGGAACAGCACAGACAGGAGCTGCCGGATCGGCTGCGGGGGCAGTAGAAGGCGGAAAGGCTATCGCAGCTACAGTTGGAAAGCAGGCATTTATAAAAACGGTAACAGGCAAGATCGTGATCGCAGCCGCTTCCGTTGCCCTGGTAGGAGGTGCGGTCGGAGCAGGATTTGCATATAAGCACTCACAGGATAAGAAGAAAGATCAGAATGCAACAACAGAAGCCGCTTCGGAAGCAAGTGATGATACTGTTACAACAGAGGTGACAACAAAGGCAGAGGAAACCACTGAAGTTACAACGGAAGAACCAACAGAGGTAACGACAGAGGCAGCCATTGATGAAAGTCTTTATAAAGCAGCATACAAAGAGGTACTTGAATCCTATAAGACACAGATCGACAATTATTACTGGCAGTATGAATATGATTATTCCACAAAGGCTGCAAAAGAAGAACAGACGCCGATCGTATTTGCCGATGTTACAGGTGATGGTGTGCCGGAGATGATCCTGGTAAGATCAGAACATAACGAAGCTTCAATTGCACAGATGGATATTTATAGCTTTGACGGAACAAAAGCAAAGAGAATCTTTGGAACGGATATGGAAGAATATGGTGGCTGGGATATAAATGCTGCTTCCGGAACCAGTTATTATCTGTTTACGACTAAGAAGGGAACCTTATATGCATATAGTGGGTTCGGAGATGAGAGTTATACAGACAGTTATATCAAATTCACGGTAGATGATTCCGGCATGCTTCAGAAGTCAACAACCTGGACAAGAAGGAAAGGTCCGAATGACGATTATTCAGCAACTGTTGTCACATGTCAAAAGAATGGTTCTGAGATCACAGAGGATAAGTATGATACGCAGGTAAAGAAATTACAGAAGAATTTTGATACCTTGTTAATGTATAATGGACAGGGCAAGGATAAAGCCAAGGAGGTTCTTGGTACGCTGGATGATACCGCTATGACTTATGATGAGGCTATGGAATATCTGGGAAAGATCACACAGAAAAAAACGGACAAAACGGCATCTGACAAAAAGCAGGAGAAATCTGCCGATAAGAAAGAAATCTCTGCCGGAAATGCCGGAGAGGTAGCAGTGACATTGCCTGAGGATCTGCCGGAAGAATTTATTCTGACGAGTGGAGTAGGTGCATGGGGAGCCGGTATGGATATCAAGCCGGACGGAACCTTTACGGCATCTTATTATGATAGCAATTATGAGGGCAGATCAACGTCCAGCGGTTCCGGATCATTTAAGAATATTAAACAGGTTGATAAATATACTTACACAATGGAGCTGGACACTTTAAAGTATGATGATGAGATCGGTAAAGTGGTTGCAAATGATAACGGATACAAAACCACATTTACAGAGCTTTACGGAATTGCGGGTGGAACGACATTTACAGTGTATCTTCCGGGTGCACCGACAGCAGATATGCCGGATGGAATGAAGAACTGGCTGGGCTTTCATTATTACAATGTCCCGATACCGGATGCCCTTGACTGCTATGCCATTTATAATGTAGATAAGGAAAAAGGATATTTCAGCACAGGGTTACAGTAAATAGATAAACCTTACTCTCTCCAACGTTTCAAGAAAGGCGATAACACGTTTTAACATATCAGGAGCTTCTTCGGGGAACTGTTCTTCCATGATGGATACCAGATTGAATACCGTGTTGTCGCCATTTATATGAACCCATAAGGTACTGCCATATCGGTCAAGCCTGATATGGCTTTTCTTTGGTTTGTGAAAATATTTCTGGGCGATCTTGTGATAAAAACCGGTATGCGGCATCTCGATCACAATAATTCCATCGGGCGACTGTTCCCATGTATAATTCAGATTGATGCAGGGGATTTTGTCCATATAGTTTGCAGTATGGGAAAGAAAACCGGATTTTGATCTTTTTATAAAAAATTGCGAGAGGGTATCTTTACGATTATGGTTCTGTTTTGCAATGACATTTTGTATATTATATTTTTGCATGAGAGAATAAATCCTTTCCGGGTGAAGATATTAAAGTGTGTTATTGGATGATTGTTTATCCTTCGTTTTATGGATCATGTAGATCATACTGAAAAGCAGGGCAAGGAAGAACAGGCAGCCGCCCCATTTTCCAAGATGGAATCCCATAAGTCCCAGATTGATCCGATCACTTACGCCAAATACGGCAAGGACGGCAAGCAGGATTCCGACCAGCCCTTCACCTGCGATCATACCGGAGGAGAAAAGGATACCGTTATTACGGACGGTTTCGCGTGAACCCTCATCGGCCAAGCGGCGTTTCTCCACGAAAAGGCGGATCAGACCACCGATCATGATCGGAACTGTCAGGTAAATCGGAAGATACAGTCCGATGGCAAATGGCAGAACCGGGATACCTAAGATCTCGACAACGACAGCAATGCAAATGCCGACAATAACAAGTCCCCATGGAAGATTGCCATTCATAACACCTTCAACGACCATTTTCATAAGGGTTGCCTGCGGAGCAGGAAGCTCGGTAGAACCATATCCCCATGCTGCATTCAACAGATAGAGAACACCGCCAATCGCAAGACCGGATGCGATCGATCCGATCAGTTCGCCGATCTGTTGCAGATATGGTGTTGCACCGACGATATACCCCGTTTTCAGATCCTGCGAGGTGTCTCCTGCCATGGCTGCAATTATGCAGATAACAGTACCGATGCAGATGGCAGATGTCATACCCCGGTATCCTGCTATGCCGGCTTGCTTTAACAGGATCGTTGCAAATAGCAGGGTTGCGATCGCCATACCGGACACGGGGTTATTCGAAGAGCCGACGACACCGACCATTCTTGCAGATACGGTTGCAAAGAAAAATCCAAAAATAATGATCAGAATGGATGTGACCGGATTGATCGGAATATCCGGAAATGCACTCAGACCAAATGCTACGATCAGGATACCGCCGATTGCATAAGGAAGCGGAATGTCTTTGGATGTTCGCGAATTTCCATCTGTATGTCCGAAGCCTTTCAGGGCTTTGGCAAATGTGGATGCGATCAGCGGAAATGATTTTAGCAGGCTGAAGATTCCGCCGGCTGCCACCGCGCCTGCGCCGATATACCGCACATAATTTCCCCATAACTGATCGACTGACAGTTCGCGGATCGGAACGGAAGCGGGGAACAGGATGTTGTCACCTCCAACAAGAACGAGCAAAGGCATGATAACAAACCATCCAAGTACAGCACCGCTTAACAGATACGAAGCAACCTTTGCGCCGCAAATATAGCCGACACCGACCAGTGCAGGGAGAACATCCATGCCGAAGCCCGATCCTTTATAGGCAGGAATCGTCCATGTGATCTCACTTGGAAATAAATGCAGACCATCAGCAATAAATTTATAGACAGCGGAGATACCAAGCCCGGAAAATACCTGCGTGGATTTGTGACCGCCGGTTTCTCCGGCGAGCAGTACTTCAGCGCAGGCAGTTCCTTCCGGAAATGGAAGTGTACCATGTTCTTCTACGATCAGAGCGGTACGAAGTGGGATCATGAACAGAACACCGATCAGTCCGCCACAGATGGCGACAAATGCAATCATCAGAAAAGATGGAGGTTTTATGTCGGGATTTTCATCTGCCCACATGAACAGGGCTGGCAGCGTAAAGATAGCTCCGGCAGCCAGAGATTCTCCGGCAGAGCCGATCGTCTGAACCATATTATTTTCAAGAATTGAATCGCGGCGCATGATCATGCGCACAATACCCATAGAAAGAACGGCAGCAGGAATCGAAGCGGATACAGTCATGCCGACTCTTAAGCCAAGATATGCATTTGCACCACCAAACACAACTGCCAGAATGATCCCAAGGATCACAGATGTCGGCGTAAGCTCCGGCATCACCCGGTCTGCCGGAATATATGGTTTAAATTGTTTCATATACAACCCTCAAATCATAGTTTTATGCCACTAGTATGTACAGAGTCTGGCAGAAACATACACAGAAAATCTGAAAAAAGAGCTTCATCAGATATGTCAAGACATGGAAGCTGAAATAATAAAATAGAAGGAAACAGGTAGGATGTGTTTAAAGAATAACGCCTGCTGGTTGTACCTAAGGAATATCGTATATTCCATGGATACAGCCAGCAGGCGTTTTTACTTTATGTGTTATTGTTATAAAATAGTTTATTTATTGAGGGCGGCAAGCTGTGCTTTTAAAGCTGCGATCTCAGAAAGCATTGCGTTCTTCTCAGAAAGAACAGCCGCAATTTCAGCGTCTTTTTCGGATAGAGCGGCATCTTTTTCAGACAGAGCAGCTACTGCTTCATCCCGTTCCTTTTGTAGTTCATCGATCATATAGTGAACCGTATTCTCATCTAACATTCGAAGTGCTTCTGAAAACATGGTGATTACCTCCTCCGGATCATACATATATTCAGACATATCCTTACAGATAGCTTCCATCCATGGATAGTCAGATACCAGTGCAGCAAGGTCGTCAACCGACTGGGCAGTCAGTAATGACAGCCATGCATTTAATTCATTAATATCTTTAGCATACTTACTTTCACAGAAAACGTCAAGGGCAACCACATAGAATTCCTGTAAAAGCTTCAGTTCGATTCCGGTATCAAAAACAGTTCTGCCGTGGTGCAGGTAGATATCGGATAATGCATCAGTCAGATATGCATTCGGACTTTTTTCATATATCACGATCGTGTAAACCGTTTTCAGATCCTTGTAGGTAAAGGCGTTTCCTTTCAGGCTTTTCACTCTTGTATACTGACGCAGCATGAGATCGGAGGAGTAGCAGGACATACGTTTCCCGGGAAAGCGTAGGGAATCTTCTGGATCTCCACATTTGCGATTGAGCCATCTTCCAACTGGACAAGGATATCCAGAAGCAGGAGCGAGGTGGACGGCAGCATACTGTCTTCGTTTGACAGGATACACTGAACCGTCACCCTTGTGCCGATGATACTGCTGATGAGACTGGACAACCGCTCGGGATAGATGTCCGGGTTGAACAGCTTCTTGAAAAATGGATCGTAGGTTAAAGGCAGAGTTTTCGTACCCTCCATAAATCCAAGAAAGCGGTTCTTCCATTCTGGCGACATGTTCTGATATGCAAAGTAACTTCGCGGATGCTTCCGAAGCTCCGCGAGACATTCCTGCTCTGTGCGGGCAGGAAAAAGCTGGTGGATGTCTATTGGAGAACCATTGGCTGGCTGACTGGCATGGTTGTAGTTGGTAACTTTTTCGTTTGATACCGGTTGCTTGTGAAGGTGATTATTGTTGTTTTGGTTATACATAAGTTTCATTCCTCGTTATTTTCCGGCGCCTGTTTTGTCGACAGGAACAGCATAGCAGAAAAAAGAGGAAAAAGACTGCCAATGTAACAAATGGTATGTCTGGATGTAACTTTCGGTAATTTTTGCTGTTTATCCCCCCATAACCCAAGATTACATCAATGTTGTTGAGGGAAAAAACAATCTATGCTACAATGGTGGCGTGAATTTTGAACGGATAGAAAGGCAACACTATGTATAAATACTATTTATTTGACCTGGACGGCACAATAAGCCAGTCCGAGCCGGGCATTCTCAACTGCATCCGCTATGCTCTGGATGCAGCCGGACTGCCGGAGCCATCGGAGAAAGTGTTAAAGACATTTATCGGACCATCGTTGTACGATTCCTTTACATCCAAATGTCATGTTGACCACGATCAGGCACTCTGGCTGGTGGCGAAGTACAGAGAACGATACAATGTGACAGGTCTGTATGAGACATCTATCTATGATGGCATCCCACAGACACTCAAGGATTTAAAAGAAAAAGGTGCGAAGATCGGAGTGGCGACCTCCAAACCGACAGAACCAACGAAGAAGATACTGGCGAAATTCGATCTGGCACAGTACTTTGATGTCGTTGTAGGAAGCAATCCGGATGGAACCGGATCGGACAAACAGGTGCTGATCGCGGAGTGCCTGAAGCGGTTGAAGGAAGCCGATGTGGAAGGTACGGATATGCCACAGGCAGACTGGGAAGAGGCAGTCATGATGGACGATTCCAAGCCAGAGGTTAAGACACAGATACATGAAAAGGATGCCGTTATGATCGGTGACCGGATGTTTGACATTGATGGCGGACATGCCTGCGGAATTGATACGGTCGGTGTTCTGTATGGATATGGAAACCGTGAGGAATTTGAAAAAGCTGGTGCGGAATATATCATCAGCCGTCCGGAGGAGCTCCTGACATTGTAAGAGAGATCAGACAGAAGCCCTTTTGATATTATAAGGAGACTTTTAATGGGTATTCATAAGGATATTAAGGGTATATAGAAGGCAAATGCAGGCATATACATAAAAGAGGAGACGAAAACGTGAGAAAATTATTGACGCTTGAGGATATCCATGAGCGTGAGAAAACAATGGTGTTCATGTTCCATGATCTGTGTGAGAAGCATGGGCTGCGGTATTATCTGTGTGGTGGTACGCTGCTTGGAGCAGTCAGACATCAGGATTTTATTCCGTGGGATGATGATATCGACATTCTGATGCCACGACCGGATTATGAGAGATTGCAGGAAGTGATCAAAGAGCAGCCATTTCTGCCGGAGCATAAGTTCCTGTCAGCAAGCCTTGGCAATCTGGATGAGCCATATACGAAGCTTGCGGATACGAGGACAAGACTGGACAAATATTATACGAGGACAAATATGACATCTATTTATGGATGGATATTTTCCCGATGGATGGACTGCCGGATGATGATGCAGAGATTGAGAAAATCTATAAAAAAGCACTCTGGTACCGTAGGATCATACAGTATCTGAAGATGAAGACCGGCCGGGGTGGCAATCTGGTCAAGAGGATCGTGAAGCCGGTCTTAAAGCCATTTGCACATCTGATCTGGGGCAAGAAGCGGACCGTGAAGAAGCTGATACGGCTATGTACGCAGTATGATTTTGAATCGTGCAAATATGTAGGAGGCATTGCCTGTGGCTATGGTCCGCAGGAGAAGATGCCGAGAGAAGAATATGTGAAGCCTGTGAAGGTGACATTTGGCGGCAGAGAGCTGATCGCACCGGGTTGTACAGACTATTACCTGACATCCCTTTACGGCGACTATATGAAGCTTCCGCCAGAAGAAGACCGGAAAGCTCACATTATCAAAATGTATCAGGTAGAGTAAGCATATAGATATTTGTATAAGGAACAGAGTAAACGGTGGACAACATGAATAGTACAAGTGTTTTCCATATCAAGACGAAAATAAATAAAAATCATTCAGGAGGAAATAAAAATGAAAGATAAGATTTTAGAAGAGGACCTGTTGTATATTGCAAATGCAGGTGGAGATTATGAGAAATTATACGGCAAATCCATCCTGATCACAGGAGCAACCGGACTGGTTGGTTCACAGATCGTAAAGGCACTGCTTAAGATGAACGAAGTAAAGAATGCTGATATCACGATCTATGCATTTGTCAGAAATGCAGAAAAGGCAGACAAGATCTATGATGAATTTGCAAAGGATAAGCTGGTGTATGTGATCGGCGATGTTGGAGATCCGGTTACCGATGAGACTGTAATCCTGTCAAATGGCAAGAAGATCTCAGAAGTACAGATCAACTACATCATACATGCAGCAAGCCCTACAGCATCCAAGTTCTTTGTGGACTATCCGGTGGAGACGATCATGACTGCGGTAAATGGTACAAAGAATATGTTAGACCTTGGTAAGGAGAAGCAGTCCGAGGGTGTTGTATATATATCATCAATGGAAGCATTTGGTGCACCGGATCCTGAAAAGCCATATGTAAAAGAAGATGATCTGGGATACATTGATATCCACAATCCAAGAAGCTGTTATCCGGAGGGCAAACGTCTCTGCGAATGTATGTGTTCTTCTTACGCAAGTGAGTATAAGCTGCCGGTTCGTATTGCAAGACTGTCACAGACATTTGGCGCAGGTATCAGCTATGAAGAGAATCGTGTATTTGCACAGTTCGCAAAGGCTGCTATGAATAAGACGGATATTGTTCTGCACACAGCCGGAAAATCCGTTGGTAATTACTGCTACACCAGAGATGCCGTTATGGGTATTCTGCTCCTTCTTGTAAAGGGAAATGATGGTGAAGCCTATACCGTAGCGCATCCGGAAGCACATATCACGATCGGAGATATGGCAAAGATGGTTGCAGAGAAACTGGCAAATAATGAGATCAAGGTTGTATTTGACATACCGGAAAGCGCCATGACATTTGGCTATGCACCGGATGTAAATATGCGCTTGAATTCAGATAAACTTCAGGCACTTGGCTGGAAGCCGGTGATCGGTCTGGAGGAAATGTATACCCGCATGATGAAGAGCATGGAGTATACAAGATAAAGATTGGAAGAAATAAGCAGAAACTGCTGCTGCAGGGGACGATCTGTTCTATGGTAGCAGCAGTTATTTGCATTACAGGAAAGTCTGGGATAAAGAAAACAGGAGGACGTGGCAGTTGGTAAACAGGATCGTAGTCGGAGCGGACAGCTTCAGTATACATGGAAAATTTGATGAGCAGGGGATGTTCCTTTTGATGGAAGAGGGCGATATCCTTTCAGATGAGGATTTTGCGCGTATCGTGACCTTTGTTGATGACCACAGGAACGGAGATATCTTTCTGTTGCCGAAGAAATACGGACCGAGCAGGAACAGCAAGAAGGGAATCATGTATGCACCGTTTTCCGCATATCGCGAGAAAGGAAAGCATGCGCCTTGGCTTGCACAGAAGCTGGACAGAGATCAGGAATTTCATGGTGTCTATGAGCAGCTTATAAATGGGGTGATCTCTACGGAGATTTTAAGATTCCTGCACGGATTTACACCATTCGGTATGGTGTTTAAGGGAAGCCTGTTAAATCAGTTAATGGAGATCGCAGATGCCGGAATACAGGGTAGTTCTGCCGGAATACAGAATGCCGGACAGGATGCAAATGTGACATTCGGAAGCCCTGCGCATACATTGGAGGACGTTCTGGTAAAGGGATCATTTCCGGTATTAAAATGGCTGCTTGCGGTTCAGGCAAGAGCCTGTCTGGATGAGAAACTCTATTATATCGATGGTGTTGACTATACTTTGAAAAACAGCTTTGAAGGGGATAAGACCTTTTTTGAAGGAATCTATGACCGGGCATGGTATAAGGATACCGTTGATCAGCTGATCGAATGGTTAAAGGAAATGTCCATCCATCAGGAAACCCTGCAGATGCTTGTTATGCAGCATGCACTGTTCATTGTAAAATATATGATCCAGGCAAATCTCGATAACCTGAACAAGCATTTATTTGAAGAGACCGACGGCGAGGCTTTTTTGTGGAGGCTTGGGGAAGTGCTCTCTTATATAGATGATTCGATCATTTGTGAGAATCAGGGATACCATGTGGATATGAAGAATGAAGACTGCCTGGTATGGGTATTGCTGATCTTAAAGTATAAGGACACCGGTCTGGAATTTGATTTTACAGATGGCTGCTACAGCTATAATGATATCCAGATTGGAGAGCTTACGAAGCCGACGGCGGACATTCAGTTTATGGACAATAAAGATATGGAGGATCACACAGAGCTTACGATCGAAGGACGTTTATCGCCTATTCTTTTGATGAATGGAGCAGAGTTTGGTGTTCTGGTCGGTGACCGCTTCTATCCGGCAGAATATAATGAGCGGTATGCACATACAAAAGCATTTGGCATGTCGATCTTCAAGCTTCGGGCATTTACGATCCGGGTGGAGCTTCCATATGGACAGGAAACAGAATTGGCTTATGTAACAAGAGTCCGGGCGGATGTCTTTGAAAATGGTGAAACGATGGGAATGTCGGTAGAGGATCTTCCGGTCACTCTGGAATTCGATTCTCATTTCAGCCGTTTGTGTGACCGTTTCCATCACAGCTATTGGAAGATCAATAAGAAGCTGTATATGTATAAGACAGAAGCCAATATCATGAAGGTTGATCCGGTAAAGCATGGGAAGATCGCAGGCAGAGAACTGACGTTATGGCGGGATATGTTTGCAACCGGACAGAAGAAGGTTATTAAGTTTATCATTGTCCGGGCGTTCTTAAAGGCAAAGCCGGTTTTAAAGCATCGTCCGATCTGGCTCTTTTTTGATAAGATATATAAGGCGGGGGACTCCGCAGAATACATGTACAAATATGCAAGAAGCAAGAAGGATGGCATCAAATGCTATTATCTGGCAGATGGGGCATCGGAAGATTATGCACGTCTGGAACGCGAAGGTATGAAGCCGGTCAAACGGAGAAGCATCAAGCACCGGTATGCATTTTTGTATGCGGATATGGTGATCGTGTCAAACTCTACCGTCTACGCATTTAATGATTTCGGTACGATCAATTCGGCACTGATCCGTGATCTGATGAACTTCCATGTAGCCTGTGTCCAGCATGGTATGTCTATCCAGAAGATTGCAGTTGCGCAGAACCGGTTGAGAGATAATACACGGTTGTATTTCTGTGCATCCAAATATGAGATTGAAAATCTGTCGAAGCCGATCTACGGCTATGAGGGTTATGATGCATTGAAGCTGACCGGAGTACCGCGTTATGATGGACTCATAAATGAAGATAAACGGCAGATCCTGTTATCTCCGACCTGGCGGATGCAGGCAGCAGTTCCGGTTACAAAGAATGAGGGTGTGAGCCGTGACTACAATCCACTTTTTAAGGAGACAACCTATTATCAGGTATATAACAGCCTTATTAATGATGAGCGTCTGATCGCTGCGGCACAGAAATATAATTATAAGATCGTCTATGTACTGCATCCGATCGTCAGCCCGCAGATCGATGATTTTGATAAGAATCCTTCGGTAGAGATCATTCCGGCGGTTGCCGTTCATGGACATTCCGGTGTCAATTATGAGAAGGTGTTCCGGGAATCCAGTCTGATGGTTTCGGATTTCTCGGGTGTTCAGTTCGATTTCGCTTATATGCGTAAGCCGGTGGTCTACCTGCACCATCACGATATACCGAAGCATTATGAGGAAGGAACCTTCCACTATGATACGATGGGATTTGGCGAGATCTGTGAGGACAACGACGAATTGATCGATGTTCTGATCTCTTATATGCAGAATAACTGCGAGATGAAACCGGAGTACCGCAGACGTGCCGATGATTTCTTCCGGTTTGACGACCATGACAACTGTGAACGGATCTATGATGTCATGATCGACTACCAGAAGACAAAGATTCATTAAGATATAGCTTTTTCTATAGCATCAACTATGATCTCCAGGGTTTTTAACCGGGCATATTTTTTATCGACTGATTCGATGATGTGCCATGGAGCATAGGTGGTGCTTGTTTTTTGCAGCATTTCATTGACGGCTGTTTCGTATTGATCCCATTTTTCACGGTTCCGCCAGTCCTCATCTGTGATCTTCCATTGTTTTTCCGGTGTATTCTGACGCAGCGTGAATCGTTCAAGCTGAGTGTCTTTATCAATCTGTATCCAGAATTTGATGATCACAGCACCCCAGTCATACAGTTCTTTTTCAAATTCGTTGATTTCGTTGTAAGCACGTTTCCAGTCATTTTCACTGCAAAATCCTTCGATCCGTTCTACCATGACTCTGCCATACCATGTTCGGTCGAAGATAGCTACATGACCGGAGCGTGGAAGCCTGGTGAAGAAACGCCAGAGAAAATGTCGGGATTTTTCATACGGAAGAGGACTTGCGATCGGAAATACTTCGTAACCGCGAGGATCTAATGCTTCCGTTACACGCTTGATATTGCCGCCTTTTCCGGCAGCATCCCAACCTTCGTATGCAATGATGACAGGAATCTTTTTGTGGTAAATGCTGTTGTGCAGCTCTCGAAGTTTTCCCTGTAATTCTTTCAGACGTTTGGAATATTCTTCATCAGATACCGTCTTGTCCTGTAAAGAGATATCTGACAGCTTCGGCATGTCCATAAGAGGGAATACATTCTGCGGGATCGGAACTGCCAGTGAATGATTCTGTAGGGCAACACCGATTCCCTCGGTTAGGATTTCCAGAACCTGAAGCTCCGCCCATTTCTTGGAGCGGCCATCGATGATATACCATGGCGCGCGGGAAGAATCGGTAGCATCTAAGAATTTGTCAAAGATGTCCATGTATTTGTCATAATGTTTGTTCTGTGCTAGGTCAGTATCGGTCACTCTCCATTTGGTTGCAGGATCATCGGCAAGCGTCCGGATTCGTTTCTTCTGTTCTTTTTTCGAGATGTTCAGGAAGAATTTGACAACCAGATAGCCGTTATCGGTCAGCTGTCGTTCAAATCTCCGAACATTGGCAATTCGAAGCTCGTAGTCTTTTTTTGACAATTCTTTGTGTGCGTATTCACGCGTAAGCTGATCCATCCAGCCAGAATCCATAAAGACAAAATTGCCGGCTTCCGGTATCTCTTTTACAAATCGCCAAAGAAATGGTTTCCGCCTGTCCTCTTCTCTGACCTTTTCCAGCGATGCAACCCGGTAAAAACGTGGATCGATATTGTTGATGATCCGTCCGACCAGACTGCCTTTGCCGGAAGTACCCCAGCCTTCTACCAGAACGATGACCGGAAGCTTGTGTTCCCGGACAGCCAGCGTCTGCGCCGCCAGCTTTTTCTGCAAAGCCTTTAACCGTGTATTCATTTCCTCGTCCGATGGCTTTTCCTTCATAATTCGATTATTCAACATACATAACACCCCCTGTGTAATAATGAAATTAATTTTTTATATTGTGTGAATTATGCGTTGGGATATCTTAACTTACCAATACAGGGGCATTTGAGGTCGCCGGTCCTTAGATGGCGCATTAGCGGCATCTTAGTACCGTTGCAGACCTAACTGAGACCTTACCGAGGTTTATCCGAGGTTAGTTCGAAGTTACACAGCGGGAAAACGAGCGGAAGCGTCCCCTGATTGGTAATGTTAAAGGTATCCCATGCATATCAATGTATAATATAAAAAATTAATTTCATTATTTTCCGGTTATATCATAAAGTCAATGGACAAAATGTTTAAATTATCTAAAGGACACGCATATAAAAAAATTTTTTAATGTGTTAACAAATTCTATTGTCATGCCGACCGTTATATTGTAGAATATACATGAGGTTAGGGTTGGATTCTTGTAGAATTTATTTTGTGCTGAATTTTGAAATAATATTGAATGAAAGCATTCTTTTTTTTTCAGAAAGAATGCACATAGGAATGATACAGGAGGGACACAGACTATGACATCAGGTGAAGAATTATTAGAATTAAGAAAGTCTACAGGAATGAACAGACGCGAATTTGCTGAGTATTTCGAGATACCGTATAGAACTGTACAGGACTGGGAACTTGGAAATAGAAGAATGCCATACTATCTTCTTCGTCTTATGGTTTACAAAGTAGACAAAGAAAATCTTGCAAAGCAGGATTGATTCAGGTAATTATTTTTTAAACAGATGATGGGCGAATAGGTATTGAAAAATCACGGGCATGTTATGTGTCCGTGATTTTTTAAGAAAAACAGAAAATAAAGCACACAAAACAGGGAGTAGAAACAGTGGCAAAGCAGTACGTGATGATCAATGACATAATCGAAGAACATAATGCGAGAATGTATAACTTAAGAAAATACTACCCGTTTTTTGTGTTATCGGAAACTGCATTTACACAGTACAGGGATGGACGATATAACAGTCTGGATATGGGATATATCACCATGGCGGTACTGCGTTTTTTTATTGAGGAAAACAACTTCAACGAGAGGGACATCACATATCCCCAGTGTGAAGCATTTATAAAAGAGCTACTGATCCGTGATTTCGATATTGAGATCGAGGACGAGGATATGGCAGACCTGATCTTATATATATTTGACAAGATCAGAAATGATGGAAAAGCATTTGAATTTACATTTTACGATCCGGGTAAGAAGCAGAAGAAGACCGGGCGTGTCAGACTGATCGACAGCCGAATCACGGATGGAAAAGTGCTCTATTACATAACTGCGGATGGGATAGAATTCTATCTTGATACCAAGGAGATCAAGGACGAGAGCAAGATCAATGTAGAACAGGTTTTGCTTGAGAAGATGATCACCGGAGAGAATTTCAAGGGAGGTATCGAGGTTGTCAAGCGGATCAACAGCGAAGTGAACCGGCTTGTAAGAGAAAAAGACGATATCGTAGATCTGCTTTCTTACGATGTATTTGCTGGGGCAGAAGCTTATGAGAAATATATGAAGACGGTTGGCAAATGGTTTTCCGAGGAACAGAAATTATTTGCGAAGAACAAGGCACTGGTCGATAAGGCAGTTGCGAAAGCGAACTTTGACCATCTGACAAAAGGTTCTACGTTGTTGGATGAGATCAGTCAGTTGGAGCTGGAATTGAAGAAGACCATATTAAAGCATGGAAATCTGATCAACAGCACCATGGAATTACAGAATATATCGGACAACATTATTCAGAAGGCGAAGTTAAAGCGTCTGCGTCCGGTATTTGATTTTGAAAAGGAATTACAGAAGATGATCAGGGAGGATCGGCCGGATAAGATGGGCATGATTCTTGCTCCTTTATTTGCACCGGCGATCACGAAGTCGTTCTCGATGACATCGATCGACAATCTTCTTACGCTCAAATCAGAGGATGAGGCGAAGATGGTGACAGCAAAGAAAGAAGATGTAAATGCGAACTTCCGTTACGAGGACGAGATTGAAGAAGAACGCTCCGGCAGAAACTATGGCAAGTTATTCTTTGAACTGATGGATGTGCTTGCCCGCTGGAAGAAGCTCAGCCTGAAAGAATTCAACGGATTCCTAGAGATACGATTTGGAAAAGAAATCTATGAGAATGCCGATTATTACGCATTCCTTACCCATCTGGCACAGAAGAAGGAATATGATATCAGCCGGATATTAAAGAAGCAGGATACCATGCTTGAAAAGCTGGTAGTTGACAGTATTCGGGAATATCAGAAGGTGCGGGACAGCATCGGAGAGCAGCAGATACCACAGGCTACAGCCGACAGCATTTCAACTGTAAGCGTACCGGATATTTATTCGGAAGATGCTTATGCTCCGGATATCTCATTTGAGCCATACAAAGATATGCGCTTCACGCTGACCTTTGACAGCACTGAGGAGATCCCGGTTGGAGCAGATATGTATGTTACGAACATAATATTTGAATTGCAATAAAAATACATGTGAGGAAAAAAGATGGACAGCAGAAATTTGGATAAGGCGATTGAGATCTACGCCAGACTGATACAGGGCGAAACGATCGCGAAAGCAAGCAGAGAAAACAGTGCTCTGTACGAAGATTATTATGGAAATGCAGAGGTCTACGAGATTGTAGGCAATCTGTTAAAGAAACTGAATCTGAGTATTTACGAATACAACGAAGCACTTTATATCACTCCGGGTGAAGGCAACCGGGTATTTGGTTATACAAATGACGATATGAAGCGCATACTTGGACTGCGGCTGAATAAAGAATTGTTCCTGTGCTATTTCCTCATGTATGTGATCCTGCTGTATTTTTATAAAGATTCCGGAAGCTATCAGTTCCGTGAATTTATCAAGCCGGAAAAGGTGATCGAAGAGGCGGACAAATATCTGGCAGATGTGACGAAGCGGTTGTCTGTATTTTCCGCAGAGGATGTCGGGGCAGAGAGCTTTAAAGCGGTTGGGCTGCTGTGGGATGAGCTTCCGGCAGTCAGTCATGCAGTCTATGACGGAGAAAAGACGAAGGCGTCAAAGGCATCCAAATCCGGTTATGTGAAGCTGACATTTAACTTTATGGTCAGCCAGAAATTATTTGTCGAGAACGAAGAACGCTACTATCCGACCGATCGGTTCAAGGCGTTATGTGAGAATTATTTTGAAGAATACAGGGGACGTCTGTATCAGCTGCTTGGAGGTGAAGAGGATGCCGTGCATTAACCGAATACGAGTAAATAATGTAAAATACAACTTTGGTACACAGCAGTACGATGATTTTTCGATGCGTATGTATGGCAAGAACACGCTTTATGACCTTGCAAACGGTGGAGGAAAGAGTGTGCTGATGCTTCTTCTGCTTCAGAATCTGATACCGAATTGTACGTTAGATGATAAGCAGCCGATCGAGAAATTATTCCGGAATGGTGGCGGCAATACGACTATTCATTCCCTGATCGAATGGAAATTAGACGATGCGGATATCAAGGATGGATACCGCTACATGACGACCGGCTTCTGTGCCAGGAAAGCAAAGGAATCCGATGAGGGAGCATCACAGGACGGACAGACGGCGGCGATCGAGTATTTCAATTACTGCATTTTCTATCGGGATTATAATAAGAACGATATCATTAATCTTCCATTGTCAAATGGTAATGAAAGAATTACATACAGTGGTCTAAAATCCTACATTAAGGAGCTTGGACATAAGGATATGAGCCTTGAAGTGCGCTTATTTGAGCGGAAAGGGGAGTACCAGCGGTTCATCAGCGAATATGGTCTGCATGAGAGCCACTGGGAGATCATCCGTGGAATCAATAAGACAGAGGGTCATGTCCGTACTTATTTTGAGACGAATTATAAGACGACCAGAAAAGTAGTAGAAGATCTGCTGATCGAGGAGATCATAGAGAAAGCATTTCTGACCCGTACCGGTAGGGATGGGGATGAGAGCACGATGGCAGAAACGCTGCTTGATATTAAGGATAAATTGAACGTGCTGGCACAGAAGAAACGGGATATCGCGAACTTCGATCATCAGATCGAGCTGATCAATGTCCTGCAGGCAAAGGTCAATTCCTGTATTAACCAGTACGAGGCACACGAAGATATCACAAGGCAGCTTGCGGATATCTATGTGACGGGAAAAGAACTGACATCGAGAGAAAATGAACATCTGGAAGAACTGCTTGTGGCAAAACAGACTGCATTTGAACAGAAGGAAAGCCAGAAGAAGCGGTTGGAGAATCTGAAGATCACCAGAGATGGTTTCCGTCTGCAGGAGCTCCGGGATAAGTCAGAACAGTTAAATGCAAATCTTGCTGAAAATGAACGACAGGTATCGGCATTAAAGCAGGATATGAATATGAAAGAAAGTATCAATGATTATCTGGGTTATCTGGAAGACAGAAAACAGTTATCCGAGAATCAGAAGATCATCGATCATATCTTACAGAATACCGGGGCAGACCGTGAGAAAATGACGGTCTATGCCTATAACAGAAAGCTTCGGGATGATGCGCGTTTGAAAGAGCTTCTTCTGGCAAAGGAAGAGGTCGAACAGTCGCATGAGTATGCAGTGAAAGAGGCTGATTACTGCATGAAATGTATCAAAGAGGGCGAGATCGATCTGGCTGTATCCGGGGATAATCGGAAAGCGGCTTCGGACAAATTACAGTCCTTAAATAACAAGATATCCGAGCTGACCTCACAGGTTGCCCTGCTTGTTGTGTCGGATGCGGCAAACGTGATCGAAGCATCCGAAGAAAAGGCAGCAGAATTTGAGGCATCCTTACAGGCACTTGCAGAGAGCATACGGGAAGATCAGGAGCAGGTATTTGAAGACCGTTACCGGTTGTCACTTGCGGAAAACAGTCTGGAAACACTGGAAAAAGAATATGAGACAAGCCATCTGGATGCAGAGGAATATCGTCAGGCAGCTAAGAAGTTAGAAAGCATTATGGCGGTATATAGTGTAGAGAAAGCAGAAGAAATCATAGATGCGATCAATGCAAGAATCACAGGAACGCTGACCGAGACGGTCATCAGAAAACAGGAGATTGACCGACAGCTTGCAAGACGCAAATATCTGGAATCCGGACGTTTATTCGGACCGAGTGCAGGAGCATCGGCAGTTATTGATTATATCGTGACCAGACATGGACATATGGCGATGCACGGAGCTGATTATCTGGCAGCACTTAAGCCGGAGCAGCGGACGGAGATCTTGAAGAAAAACAGGGCACTTCCGTATGGAGTAGTCGTGAAGAATTTCGCTGATATTGCAGAGGATATCAATCTGGATTCGATTCAGACAGACAATGAAATGGTTTTGATCTACGATATGGATGACCTGTCTGAAAAGGCAGTTACCATAAACGAAAATGCCGTTATGGTCTGCAGAAAAGGAGAATATTTTACAGATGATGAGATTCTGAAATCGTTAAAGGAAGAACTGACGATCCAGATCCGTGGCCTTGAGGATGAGATATCCATGATCGATGAGAAGCTTGCGACCTACCGGGAAGATCTGGCATTTGTCAGTCATCTGGCAGATGAGAGGCACCTGGATGCGGCGGATATCGAACGAAAGCTGAATCAGGATCTGTTAAATAAAAAGGATGAGATTCGTGAGCTTCAGGATCGCATAGCAGAACGGACAAGCCGGATCGCGCATCAGAAAGAAGATGAGGCATCCGTAAAAGAAAAGCTGCATGAGCTGGAGGAAGACAAATCAATCCTGCTTCGTATTAAGGAGCTTTCTGATCTGGCAGTTGAGGAAGAAGCCCGTTATACGGAGAATGTTCAGAAAGAACAGCGGATCACAGGACAGATCGAGGAGCTGAAGCGGGATGCAGTCAGATGGAATACAACTGTGAGCGAGACGGAGGCACGGATGCTTGCGATCGCAAACAGTATTCAGGATATACAGGATAAATGGCAGAATTACTTCAAACCTTATTACCTGGAGGATGGCAAAGTGGATGTGTCACTGGATCCAAAGCAGAAGATTCAGGTGGCACTTGGACAGGAAACGGAAGATGTATCCAGACGGGATATCGAGATCCTTACGATCTCTGATGAAGTGCTGGAGACAGAATTTATGGCGATGTATGCAGTAGCAAATAAAAATGCACCGGATGTAGAGGATAAGAAGAAGTTGGTTCAGGCATTGTCACAGTCAATGGATCGTATCCTGCATACGATTGAGAAGCGTGGCGTGAAACTTTCGGATCTGGAAGCACAGACACAGTTATTTGCCACATCTGAACAGCAGTTACAGGCACTTTCTGATGAATTGATGCGTCTGGAACTGGTATCAGCATCCATGGCGGAAGAACTGAAGAATGTATCAAAGGCTTCCGGCAGATTGGAAGGAAATATCGAATATGCGGTTGCCAGTCTGAAAAAGACTTATGGTGAAGATGCATATGCAGAAGAACAGATTTCTCTAAGTGAAGCAGAGCAGGCGATCGCACAGGGCGATCAGATCCTTGCTGAGCTGGAACAGAGTTATAAGAAGACAGCAGAGGAATATGAGACCTGTAACAAAGAGCAGGGCTATATGATCGAGCTTTATAAAGATGTAAAACGTATCGTAGATACAAATGACATCAATGTAGAAAATGGTAAGCTGTTAGAAGCTGGGAAAGAGGAGTTGCGACAGGCATTTGAGACCAGTTTGTTACGATATGACAGAAGCCGCAAGAATCTGGAAAAGACAAGAAATGAACTGATGCGGTTCAAGGGACAGACAGCGGAAGCACTCAGTGAAATGGGTGTATTCGAGATGGCAGAAACGATCCGCAGAGATGTCATCATACCTGAAAACTACTATGATGCAAAGGCGTTACTTGAAAGCCTGTTACAGATCATTTCCTATATCGATCTGGAAAAGGAAAGAGTGGAAAAAGGAATCGAAGATATGGTTGCGATCAAGGAGAATTTTTGCAGTCAGTGTTTACAGCGTTGTATGGATGTAAAGACCGAGCTTGAGAAGCTTCCAAAATTATCGAAGATCACCGTTGGAGAAGAAGTCATCCGTATGGTTGATCTGACGATCCCATATGTGAAAGAAGAATTCCTTGCACAGCGTATGTCTGATTATATTGACGATATCGTAAAGGGCGCAGATGCCTATGAGGATGAGAGGAAGCGTGTCCGTTATATCCGTGACTGTCTTGCATTGAAGCGGTTATTTGGCGTAATGGTCACAGACATGAATGCGATCAAGCTGAAACTATATAAGAGAGAGCGTATCAAGGAGCAGAGCCGGTATCTTCGTTATGAAGAAGCGGTTGGTAGTACCGGACAGTCACAGGGTATCTACATTCAGTTCCTGGTTGCGATCATCAATTATATTGCAGGTATGTATTCTTATGGCGCGGAGGGTGAGATCTCTACAAAGACGATCTTTATTGATAACCCATTTGGCGCGGCAAAGGATGTATATATCTGGGAGCCGATCTTTGCCATGCTTGCAGCTAATCATGTGCAGTTGATCGTTCCTGCCCGTGGCGCAACTCCGGCGATCACCGGCAAATTTGATGTGAACTACGTTCTTGGTCAGCAGATGGTCGGTAACCGCCAGCAGACGGTTGTTGTCGATTACACCAGCAAGACCTCGCAGGAGGAACTGGAATATCAGGACATCACCTACCAGCAGGCAACCTTTGACTTTATATAAGGTGTTATACCGTACAAACAAATGCCGAACATACCATTTGTTACGCAAAACACTTGCGTTCGATTCTCACGCAGCGGTACTAAACTCACTGCTTAAGCAGTGAGTTTAGTACCGGCGTTCGAATAGGTTTGCTACACAAAGGTATGTTCGGCATTTGTTCTGATATGATTGTCAAACAGATCTATAACCCCAAAAGCAGGTATAGAACCAAAATGTTAGAATTGTTTTACAATAGCCCCATGCATATTATAGTCTGTAAGCTTTTTCTGCATTTACGCAAAACACTTGCGTTCGAATAGGTTTACTGGTGGTAGTAGCTCAAGAAATCAGCAATTCTTCCCATAGCGGTTTTAAGCTGCACGATATTTGGCAGATATACGATACGGAAATGATCCGGGTCTGTACAGTTGAAGCCGGTACCACAGGTGATCAGGATCTTCTTCTCACGGAGAAGATCAAGGGCAAACTTCTCATCATCCTTGATATGGAACTTCTCCTGATCCAGTTTCGGGAATATGTAGAAAGAAGCTTTTGGTTTCACAACGGATACACCGGGAATGTCACAGAGGGCATTGTAGATATATTCACGCTGTTCGTAGATTCGTCCGCCCGGAAGCAGGAGTTCATCGGCACTCTGATAACCGCCCAGAGAAGTCTGAACGATACTCTGTGCAGGAACATTTGAACAAAGACGCATTGAAGACAGAAGATTCAGACCTTCGATATAGCCTTTTACATGATCCTTTCTGCCGCATAGACACATCCAGCCGATACGGTAACCGGCTACACGATGGGATTTGGACAGACCGTTGAAGCTGATCGTGAACACATCCGGTGCCAGAGATGCGAGTGCAACATGCTTTCTGCCATCCATAACCAGTCTGTCGTAGATTTCATCTGCAAACAGGATCAGGTCGAATTCTCTTGCAAGATCAACAATCTGTTCCAGAATCTCCTTTGGATATAAGGCACCTGTTGGGTTATTTGGATTGATCACGACGATACCCTTTGTATTTGGAGTGATCTTACTTCTCATATCATCGATATCCGGATACCAGTCACTCTGTTCATCACAAATATAGTGAACAGCAGTACCGCCTGCCAGTGTGACAGAAGCTGTCCATAATGGGTAATCAGGAGAAGGAACCAGAATCTCATCTCCATTATTTAAAAGTCCCTGCATAGACATGGTGATCAGTTCACTTACACCATTTCCGGTATAGATATCGTCAATTCCGACATTTGGAATATGCTTTAACTGGCAATACTGCATGATAGCCTTTCTTGCGGAGAATAAGCCCTTGGAATCGGAATATCCTTCGGTGTCTCTCAGATTGTAAGACATGTCTTTGATGACTTCATCCGGTGCGTGAAAACCAAATGGTGCAGGGTTTCCGATATTCAGTTTCAGAACATCAATGCCCGCTGCCTGCATGCGGTTTGCTTCGTCCATAACAGGACCTCTTATGTCATAACAAACGTTATCGAGTTTCGTTGATTTTTCGTATGTTCTCATGCGATATACCTCTCTTTATAAGAATTTATCCGGCTCCCAAAACCGGAAGTTAAGCAACCTTAAGAATCCATTCTTGTACAGGAAACTGTTGTTATGGGAATTTGCCGGACTTTATAAGATGACAATAAAAAAGCCCAAGCAAATAAATTTTGCTTAGGGCGAACTTATTATTTTTATAGTCCGTGTTACCACCTAACTTCAGGAAAAACTTCCTGCACTCTGTACGGCCAGATCTCTTAACCGCTGTTCCTGTAACGTGGAACCTTCCGTTGACTGCTAATCTAAAACCTATTTCGCAATCACAGCTCGGGGACTGCTTCCTTAAGATGTTCTACAGGCTCACACCAGCCGCCTGCTCTCTGAAGTAACACTTGCTTAAGTACTCCTTCCTGTCATAGCCTTTGATTTTTCTAAAAGTCTAGCACTGCACAGGGGAAAAGTCAACTTAAATTTTGTCAAGAATTATCATTAGCAAAATGAAAACCAGCTACAATAAAATCTCAAGAATAGTGTAGCTGGTTCTTCTGTTGATTATGATCGTATATCAAAGAATCAGATAAGAAAAGAATCAGAATAATAAAATGCATAGGTTGCAATGTAACTGTTAATAGGTTTTTACCTTACATTTATAGAGCTTGTGTCCGGCGATCGCATAGATATAAGCAGTACCTTTTTTCTTTGCTTTTACCACACCCTTAGAGGAAACGGTTGCAACTTTTTTATTGCTGGATACCCAGATCACACGTTTTTTGTTGTTTTTTAATTTTAAGGTAGTTTTTTTATTGACCTTTAATGAGAGGACGGACTTGCTCATTTTTGGTGCAGGCTTTGCCGGTGATACGAGCTGGATATCAACCTTGGCAGCGAGCAGTTTATCATCATAATAAGAAGAGTCTCCTTCGATATAGAAATAGATTTTTTCACCCTTTTTCAGATTATAATTTTTAAATAATACATATTCGGTTGGATGTATAGTATTGAAATATCCGGAAGCTTCTATTTCGGCAAGATCTTCGTCTAGTATGTGGAAGGAGCTATATGCTTCACCATTATTTGTAATATAAAATTGATATTTTCCGGCTTCCGGAGCAGTAAAGCAGCCCAGCAAAGTATCTTCACTCGTATAATAGTTGTTATAGGTTAACTGATTCTTACCTATCGTCAGTGCCTTTGATTTTGTCATAATAGTTGGTTCTTTTGCATAGCTGGTTGCCGGGAGCGCAGCGACGCCTAGTATAGCGATCAGGAAGACTGCTATGAGTTTTTTCATGATTCCTGTTTTTTTCATTATGTTCTCTCCTTTTTTCAGATTCTGACTACTTTTCGTTATCTGATGTTTGATCTTATCTTATGATAGCAAAATCAAAAATAAAATGCAATACAAAATGTAATGCAATAAGCAATGCTATTTAGCTCGATTTTTGCAATATTATTATATGAGGAGGGTTGATAATATGGCATTTCAGTTAAAAACAAATCGAAAAGAAACGGAGAACAAGACAATCCGCTTTCCGGTTCAGTTGATCGAGCAGATCGATCAGGTGATTGGGAATCAGGATGTTACTTTTTCCAGTTTCGTGATTCAGGCATGTGAATATGCATTGGAAAATATGGACGTAGACGCAGGACAAAAGAAATAAATATAGGTATAAATTATATGAAATATCAGGTTTGTAATTGGATTCATATTACATAGCCATATAATTATGAGTACATAAAAGTATGGTACAAAACATGAATTGTATAAATAACATATACAATTAGCTCTACAACTAAATATATACTTGCAAAAAGACAAAATAAATGTAATAAAATGATTAAATTGTCAAAAAATAATGTTGACAAAATGGGTATTATCACATATAATAAAGATACATTAAAGAACGGTCATCAAACAGATGCCACCTGGATAAACAGATCGAGGTCCGGTACACGGAAACTGGTCAAAAGTAAAAGGTGTTTTCCAGAAGTTCAAGGAAGGAGGAGATTCCGTTGGATACAATTGAAGAACAGTTTTATCGTAGCAGCATACATGATTGGGAAGTTGTTTCCACACGGGATGCCTTATCGATATAACTTGAAACAAGTCCCCACACAGATGCCGGTTCGGCATAGATTGAAGTATCGGGACGTAGGTATTAGATTACCGGTTATGTTCTGCTAGGATTGTTCAAAACACAAGATATAGGTAGTGTTTCAAGGGCATTAGGCTATATCACATAGACGCTTAGAAGTTGTTGGAAGGATTGGTACAACATAGTATCTGTTCAGGCAGTGACTGTTACAGATGCCACTTGTTTAGATTCGTTATAAGCAGGAGTTTATATAATATGTACCATTGCGGTATAACATTTCACATCTTTTGAAATATTGTACCATACATCTAAAATTTGAATGATGCAGTTGCATCGGGAGCATACATAATTGCTCATCCTTCAGTAGAATTTATTTATAGATTTTATATAAAATGGCGTTTTATATGGCGGGTGTGGAAACCTCGAATATTTACAGAATACTTCGACAATAATCTAAAATTAAATACATACAAAGACCCAGGTGCTTATGCATCTGGGTTTTTGTATGTATTTAAATTGATCCGGTTTCAAATATTTTAAAACTTTTAGTTCACATGATCTGTCATATAAATAGCGGCAGAAAATTTGTAAGTGGATTTTGCAAAATAAACAGTGTAGCCGCTTGCGTTTGTTTTTGCAAACGACTATATTAAATATTAGAGAAAGCGAAAGCTGAAAGACCTGCATAAGGACATTTTATTACAAAGAAGAGGAGACGAGAAAATGGCTACAAATGAAAACAATAATGTTCAGGAAACGACCGGACAGACCCAGAACACGGCAACAGCGACACAGACGCAGCCGAATACAGCTGCAGCACAGAATGTGTATGGAGCACAGCAGGGCTATACATATGGAGCATATGATACGAATGCACAGAATAATGCATACTATCAGCAGAATGCCTATTATAACAATGCACAGGCAAATCCATATAATACAAATTATTATACGCAGATGTCACAGCAGACGACATCGTCGGAGAACAATTATTACAATAGTCAGGTATCCGGAGATGTATTTGACGAGGTATTCGTTGAAAAAGGTGAAACGCCGGTTGCAACATTAAGCAATGGCATGGTTCTGAATCTGATTTCGGGTGAGGGGTTAAAAAATGAGCAGGCAGTACTTACAGATAAACGATTATATTACAATCACCGGGAAGGACTGATCAACCGGATATCTACAAGAGAGATTGTAGATGCAGCAGATATTACCGGTACAAAGATAACAGATAACAAGCCATATTCCATTCTGATCGTTGCGATACTGATTCTGATCGGTTCGATCATAGGAGCTTCATCAGCCGATGATGGCAGTATATTGGCAAGTGGTATCATTGTTGCAATTATATTCCTGATCACATTCCTTGTTTTGATCAAGAAATGGCTAGTGATCGAATATGCAGGTGGACGCATCAGACTTAGCGTAAAAAAATATGGTATGAATAACATTATTGCATTTCAGAAAGCTATCTACAGAGTAAAAACGGAAGTTAAGCAGCATTAATTAAAAAGGAGACAGTCAACCCATAGCAGGTGGGGTGACTGTCTCCTTTTTTTTCATACCGTCTGATCGGATGGAACAAAGATTGGAAAATCCGGGATATTATAAGAGAATACAGCCGTAATTATGATAAGGACGATCAGGAATATATAGCCGATGGCATATATCCATTTGGGGATCCGATGAAGTGGCAGCAGATGTATGGCACTTAAGAACTGCCCGGCAAGAATACCGATTCCATAGGCGGTCAAGTCGATCGCCATGCTGGTACGATCGAAGCCGCCGGATAAGACATAGTAGATGCTTACAATGATAAGATTGGCGATACAGATACCGGTTGAGATCATCAGGATAACTTTATGAATAGAAGGCTGATCGGGAATGTAGTGCAGTGCATAAAGAATCAACATGACGATCAGAGTCGGAAACAGGGTAAGCTTCAGATGCTCCCAGATACTTTCATTGATCGGAGCACACCAGGCAATGAGGCTGTTTTTTCCAAGAATATCATAAAGAAAATGCCAGATACTTCCGAGAATGACAATACAGATCGAAGAAAAGATACCCCAGATAAAAAAGTTATATTTGCCGGAATGATACATAAGAATGATTCTCCTTGTAAGATTTTCATAAAGCGCAGAAGCAGTTTTGTATTTAAAAATAGAATTATATTTTTACCATAATAATTAGCAGGATTCATTGATGCAGACTGCTTGTTTGTGCTATTATATCTATATATTATATTCCGTATAAACAGAATATATGCATGAACAGAAGCATGCAGAAATGCGGGCAGTCAAGCAGTCTGGCATAAGAAAATAATGAGAGATTAAAAGGAGAATGTATACAAATGGATTACAATAGCCTGAGCTTAAAGATGCATGAAGAAAATAAAGGAAAGGTTGAGGTCATTTCAAAGGTAAAGATCAAGGACAGAGATGATCTAAGTACAGCATATACACCGGGTGTTGCAGAGCCATGCAGAAAGATCCGTGACAATAAGGCTGATGTATATAAATATACATGTAAGGGCAATATGGTAGCGGTTGTTTCCGATGGAACTGCAGTTCTCGGACTTGGCGATATCGGACCGGAGGCTGCGATTCCTGTTATGGAAGGAAAAGCTATCCTGTTTAAGGAATTTGGCGGAGTAGATGCATTCCCTATTTGTCTTGATACAAAGGACGTAGATGAGATCGTAGAAACCGTAAAACGAATCGCTCCTGTATTTGGCGGTATCAATCTGGAGGATATATCAGCACCAAGATGTTTTGAGATTGAGAGAAGATTGAAGGAAGAACTGGACATCCCTGTATTCCATGATGACCAGCATGGAACAGCTATCGTTGTATCTGCAGGTCTGATCAATGCACTGAGGTTGGTAGGTAAAGACTTTGATAAGGCAAATGTTGTAATCAATGGTGCAGGCTCAGCCGGTATCTCTATCTGTAAGCTGCTTCTTCAGCTTGGCATCGGAAATGTAGTTCTGGTTGACAAGCAGGGTGCACTCTGTCCGGGTCAGGACTGGATGAATCCGGCACAGGCAGATATGGCAGAGATCACAAATAAAGACAGACAGACCGGAAATCTTGCAGAGATCATGAAGGGGAAGGATGTATTTATTGGAGTATCAGCACCGAATATCGTAACGGCAGAGATGGTAGCATCCATGGCAGCCGATCCTATCGTATTTGCTATGGCGAATCCGACACCGGAGATCATGCCCGAGGAAGCAAAGAAGGGTGGCGTTCGTGTTATGGCGACTGGACGTTCTGACTATCCAAATCAGATCAACAATGTTCTGGTTTTCCCTGGTATCTTCCGTGGCGCACTGGATGCAAAGGCTACAGGAATTACAGAGGAAATGAAGATGGCAGCAGCAAAAGCAATCGCATCAATTGTAACCGATGAAGAATTAAATGAAGAATATATTATTCCGGGTGCATTTGATGACAGAGTAGCAAAGGTGGTTGCCAAGGCAGTTGCGGATGAAGCACATAAGCTTGGTATAACAAAATAATAAAGGCTTGCAGAAATGTCCACTGGCAGAAATGTCGTGGTAATTCTTATAAGGTAAGCAGGTTTTGACAGAAAGGAGACCTAATATGACAGATGATTTTGTGACACTTACGATTGAGAAACAGAAGAATATTGCACTGATCGCACATGACAGCAAAAAGGCTGAGATGATCGAGTGGTGTAATGATAATAAGGACATACTGAAAAATCATTTTCTCTGCGGAACCGGAACAACAGCCCGGATGATCGCAGATAAGACAGGACTGCCGGTGCGAGGTTACAACAGCGGACCATTAGGCGGTGATCAGCAGATCGGTGCCAAGATCGTAGAGGGCAGAATCGACATGGTGATCTTCTTTTCGGATCCTCTGACAGCACAACCACATGATCCGGATGTAAAAGCGCTGCTTCGTATCGCGCAGGTGTATGATATTCCAATTGCAAATAACAAGTCGACTGCAGATTTTATGATCAATTCCAAATACATGGATCAGGAATACGATCATAAGGTGATCAATTTCAAGAAGAATATCAGACAACGTGCAGAAAGTCTGTAAACGGTATATCTTATAAATTTACAGGAAAGACAAACATATAAAAATAAAAACAGTGCCTGGTTTTAATACTGTCAGATTCACGGTGGATTCGTGGAAATGGTTGTATCGGTCAGGCACTGTTTTTGTATGCAGAAAAAAATGAAAAGAAAAAACGCTCTGCGCAAAAAACAATTTAGAAATTCTACTGTTGGTTAGAAAATGCTTCGTTGGTTTGTTCTATAAAAAGACAAATTTTGACAGAATACAAAAGAGAAGGTTGAAGCATATTAATCCGGAAAGCAATATGGAGAGAGATTAGTGAAGATTAACAGAACGTTTCTAGGACAACGGTTGAAAGAAGCAAGAAAGAAAAAAGGTCTTACCCAGCAACAGTTGGGAGAATTGACTGAACTCAGTGATAAATATATCAGCAGGATCGAAACAGGTAAGGCAGATATGTCACTGGATTGTTTTGTTGCATTGATCAATACGTTGGAGATATCTGCTGATTATGTTCTTCAGGACAGTTTGTATATGGATTATGAAATTGGGGATGACGAGAAGAAAAAACATATCTCATATCAGAGATTTGGGGCTGAGAAAACAGAACAGTTGTTATATATGCTTGATAAACTTACAGCAATGATGAAATAAGTACAAATTATATTATGGGGGGGAATATTATGATTCGGATTGCGGTTTGTGATGATGAGCAGCATGTTCTGGACGAGATCAGTCAGATGACAGCAACGTATATGAGAAACTGTAATTTCAATTTTCAGATTGATACATTTTGCAGTGGCGAGGAGCTGCTGATGGAGATCGACCAGAGCGGGATGTATCAGATCGTATTTCTGGATATTGAGCTGACGGAGATGAATGGGATCCGGGTGGCAGTACAGCTTCGGAAACAGTATCCATCTATGCTTCTTGTATTTGTGTCCGGGTACAGTGAATATTATCGGGCGGCCTTTGATGTCCAGCCATTTCAGTTTTTAGATAAACCGGTAAATGAACAGACCTTTCTTCCTTTGCTTGACAGAATTATATGTCATGTCAGAAACAATATGGAAATTCTTCCATTCTATTATAATCGCACGTATTACGCTATTAACATTGGAGATATTATTTATCTGGAGAGTAACCGCCGGGTGATCACGGCTGTTTGTGTCTCCGGAATATTTGAATTTTATGATAAACTTGAGAATCTGGAAAAATATCTGGAGGAGCACCAGCAGCATTTTGTCCGGATCCACAAATCCTATCTGGTCAATACCAGTCATATCAGGGAGCTTCGATACTCAGAAGTTATCATGAGTAATGGGATGGAGCTTGCCATCAGCAGAGACAATAAGAAATATGTCCGGGAATATTATATGGACTGGATCGGGGGAGCAGGCATTTGAGTTCTATTCTGTCGCTGGCATCTAATCTTTTTTATATCTGGACAATCCGGTTATTTGGAAGTTCTGGTTGTATATCCGGAAAATGCAGGAAAATAGCCGGGAAATCTCAATATCCATGGAAACAGGCGGCTGTTACAGGCATTTATCTGGCAGTGTTTATGATCGCTGCGGAAAAGCTTGTTTATCGTTATTTTATTATGGTTGGAAGCCATGCTGATGTTGGAAAAGAAACTTTTATAAGGCTTCAGATATCTGCTGTATCTATTTCAAGAATTATCCTTTTAGTATTTATAAAATTGAATATTCTGGCGTGGAGAATGCTGTGGAGAAGTCATCATGCAAATGTTGGTGCACCCGATATGGATGAGACTTGTCCGGATCCACTACTGGTCTTGCAGTATAAGGTGACGTTTGGAGATTTTGTGGAGGTATTTTGTGTTCCGGTAATAACTTTGGCATTGTTTACACATTTTCGGACGGCATGTGGAGGAAAACATTTTCCGACCATTGTACTGCTTCTGTATGCGGTCAATATATTATCCAGTAACCTGTATCGTCAGGAAAGAAATGGACAGATACGGGAAGTGAATGTCCGGACGATGCGTGCGGAAGCAGAACAGTATAAGGCATATAGTTTTTCTCTGGGAAAGGTCTGGCAGGAATTTCGGAAATTTCGTCATGACCTGAAGAAGCAATATATGCTGGAATGTGTGTATCTGGAAAATGGTCAATATGAGCTGCTGCATCAGGAATATGAAAAGGCACTGGCAGTTGTGGTGGCAAAGGAGGTGATTTCCGGGCATGTTCTGATCGATGCAATTTTGTCCTATAAAAAGCGGGAAGCATCCGAACGGGGAATTGAGATCACGACATGGATATCAGTGCCGATCGATCTTGCGATCAATGACCATCATTTGAATATGCTGCTTGGAAATATACTGGACAATGCCGTAAAATATACGATTCGTGGGGGAAAAATAGGGATCAAGATTTTATATGACAGGAGCAATCTTATGATCGTATGCAGGAATACGATCAAGGAAATGACGGTAAACAGCATACAGATCAGCGGGCCTGTCGGCGGGGCAGAAAAGCAAATACCCGGATTGCGTAACGGGCAGGTGGAGCGGAACCCGCATGGTCTGGGCCTCAGATTGTACAGGAAGTAGTGGCGTTTTATAATGGAACATTTGAAATAAAAAAGAGTGAGTTTGAGTATGTAGTGCGTGCTTTTTTGGAATTGCAATACCAAAAGTTACATTGAGACATGCTATTTATTACATCAACGGTTTTTCGCAGGTGATTTTTTGTATAGTGATGTTACGGGATATATGAAGGGATTCCGATAAACAAAAATGGAAGGAGGGTAGTGACAACATAAAAAAATAAACCAGAAAATTTATAAGATGTCAAAAATGGTGCAGGTCTGGAAGCGCAGCATATCGGGAGATTCGCTTAGCTGCTTCAGGTCTGCACTGTTTGTATGTATTAATTCAGACATAACGTTCAAATGTCAGATAGATCCTGCCTTTCCGGGTTTCATGTCCACAGCCTTTATAGATGAATTTGCCATATCCGCGGATGGACAGAGTATCCTCCGGTTTCAGGTTATAGCTGTTATTTTCAAGAATGCGATTGTTTAAAAATACTTTTTTTTCACGGAACAGGGCGACAGTCTGGCTTCTGGAGAGCTTCGTGATAGAAGCAATGGCAGCATCGATCCGTTCTGAGGCAGCAATGCACTGAAATTCTTCCAGTGTTGGTACAATATCCGGCAGGTCATCATCCGGGCAGATGATACAGCGGACATTGGTATGTTTGATGCGGGTAAGATTATCAGTGATGTAATCTGCGATCGAAGATACACAGAACACATAAGCGGTATTTCGTTTTCCGCTTCTGGAGGATTCTTTCATAACAATGTCACCGGTCATTTCACGTTCAATACCAAGGTTCATCAGAGAACCCAGAACGTCGCGGTGAGTCAGCTCGTCTGAAAATTTGTCCAGTAATGGTGTGATCTGAAGTATGGTGATCGGAAATGAAAGTTCATATCCGGTCATATCCTCTGATCCAAAGCGGATCATAACACGGTCACATCCTTCCCGGCCACCGAAAATCTGATATGGTACATGGTTGATGTCCGGCAGGATAGAATAGAAAATATCCAGATCGGATGCAGACAGAAAATTCGTAAAGGTATAGATATTCTTCTGATAGGCTTTATTTGCAAGATCCTTGAATCGTCCCTGTAATAATGCATCTGTATTCATGTGGTTTTCCTCCTGCGCGGCTGTGTTGTGTTCTTTCAATCTATGTAGAATGATAGGATTATTGGAACAATTTGTAAAGGGGGGAAAGAAATCTTAACTTTTTTGAAATATTCTTGACAAAATCTATACAAACGTATATATTGTGTAAAGCGTCTGGCGCGATAGAAGAGGATTCCGAATACGGGGTCAGTAAGATTGTGACAGACGTTATATATTTGCATAGTATTTTTTTCGAAAGATGAGGAGTTCAGTTTTGAGCTCCTTTTTCTTTATATCTGACGGAGAAATTAGGTATTGTTACATTCCGGATTTTATTTTTTAAGAAGAAAATATAAACGCTTCGCGATATAAAAAAGTATTCTGAACAAAAAATGGCATTTTTCACAATATTTTCAAATTTTTGCTGCTGTAAAAAATCGTAAAATGTCGAAAAGTATCGCACGCAAATCAAATTTTATTTGATTGAATTTGGCTGTTTGAGTAAAGAAATAGTAAATTTGACAAAATGAGATAGGCAAAATCCGTCAAAATATTCATAAAGCTATCATATATAGTAAAATTTGTGCAAAAAGAACCATAAAACCCGGAAAACTTTATTTATTATGCAATATTTACAAATTTGAATGAATTTGTTATCATAGCACCATAAGAGATGGACAGGAAATAAAAACGAACATCTTGAAAGAAGTTACTACAGTGTAGTAAGTTAAAAAAGACAATTACTTAACATTTGAATAGATATGATGGAGGATTCCCAATGCACGAATTCGTATAATCCCTATATTACGATGTAATGTACCCCATAACCCCCAAACCCCCCC
>NZ_QUIB01000006.1:0-165549 GCF_003480025.1 Clostridium sp. AM46-21 | reverse complement strand
GTGGGTATTTATTGTTTTATGTATGTTCCAGAACTATTTATTGTTTTATGTATGTTCCAGAACTATTTGATCTGCTTTAAGATATTGAGAAGATATTCTTTTAACTGTATCCTGTCATTGATGAAAGTATCGTTCAGTTCAATATATCCATCTTTGTCAGTATGTTCATATTTGAATATGTGTGACTGCTTGAACTTGTTCTGGCGGATAAACGAACTTGTTTTTGTAGTGTATGCCGTTTCCGGGCGGGCTTTTTCTTTATAAGCACTTTCGACATAACAGGCAACATCCTTGTGGATAGCAGTCTGTTCTAGTGGCAGATAGAAATAATTTTTATAGTCCTTATAAAAATATTTCAGTGTATCATGGATAACTGGAATATCGATCGTCACGACTTCATCTATGCCTGATATATGTATATCATTACAGTTGGTATCAAATGGAATCGCAAGCCTTCCTGTCTGTATACAGATCGTAAACTGTGTATCGGTACAGGTAGTTTTCGATATAGCAAAATTGCCTTCAAAGAAGGAAGTAAGTGTAAGGGAACCGGATACATAGAAAAGTCCATAGATGTCATCCTTATTATGAGATAAAAGCATATCCTGTAATTGTGTATCTTTTGTACCTAAATAGTCCTGGTAGGTATCGATCAGAAGACCGCCGGAGTGAAATTCATCCCGTTCCATTCCCATAACAGATTCCAGAGCGGACTGTTTCATTGAATCCATCTGAAGCAGCTTTTTATATTTTCTTATTTTCCGATAGACATCGATACTGGTAATTGAATCGAAGGATATCTCCTGACGGAACTGTCGGTATTTTTCCTTTATATATGGCAGATCGAAGGTGTCGCCATTGTATGTAACGAGATATTTGTAATCAGCCAATATATCCTTAAATGCAGCGAGCATCTTTGGCTCGGAACAACCGTCATCATTGAATAATAAGGTAATACGAAACTGTTCGTCGTTTAGAATCGTTCCATATCCGATCAGATAAAGATCTGACCGGGCAGCGCTTAATCCGGTTGTTTCAATATCAAAGAAGAGATATTGATCCGGCGTTTCTTTCATCCAGTTCAGATTAACTGAAGAAAGTGGCATCGTATAGTCGTATTGAATCATAGTATGTAACCTCAAATGTAAAAAAATCGAATAATCTCATGATATGCCCCTGTGATCAAAAAATCAATCAGATATTTCCATAATGAGAAAACTGTGTTATACTTGGCATAGTAAAATTTGGAGACATATTATTATGATAGCATACATTTCAGGAGCACTTGTCAGTGCAGGAGAGAATTATATAGTGATCGATAACCACGGTATGGGATATCGGATCTTCGTATCTGGTAAGTTTCTTGAGCATATTCCAGCATATGGAACGCAGATCAAAATATACACACACATGTATATAAGAGAAGATGAATTGACATTGTATGGGTTTCATTCAGAAGAGGAATTATCTGTATTTCGTATCTTGATCGGAATCAGCGGGGTAGGTCCGAAAGTCGCTATGGCAATCCTTACAGCTCTTACGATCCAGGAGCTTCAGCTCGCGGTGATCTCAGAGGATGCGAAGACGATATCAAAAGCAAATGGTGTCGGCGCCAAGGGTGCATCAAGGATCATATTGGAATTAAAAGATAAGTTAAAGATGGAAGATATGATGGATGCAGCCTATGAGCAGTCGATCGTACAGGATACACAAGATTTAAATGCAGCAAGAGATGCGATTCTTGCACTTGTAAATCTGGGCTATTCGAATTCCGAAGCAGCACTTGCCGTAAAAAAGATTGGGGATACCAGTCAGATGGATATAGAATCGATATTAAAGGCAGCATTGAAGAAATTAATATAAAAACAGATACAGGTGGACACAGTGGGTAGAATTATTTCAACAGAAGCAGATATAGAAGAATTAAATAGTGAATATAGTTTGAGACCAAAGTATCTGGATGAATATATTGGACAGAATAAAGTAAAAGAGAATCTGAAGATTTTTATTGAGGCGGCAAAGAGGAGAAATGAACCGTTAGATCATTTACTCTTATATGGTCCGCCGGGCCTTGGTAAAACGACATTAGCATCCATAGTTGCAAATGAGATGGGTGTTAATATCAAGATCACATCAGGACCGGCAATCGAGAAGCCGGGCGAACTGGCAGCTATTTTAAATAATCTGTCAGAGAATGATATATTATTTATTGATGAGATTCACAGATTAAACAGTCAGGTAGAGGAAGTCTTATATCCTGCAATGGAAGATTTTGCGATTGATGTCGTGATCGGAAAAGGAGCAGGAGCAAGGTCAATCCGTCTGGATCTTCCGAAATTCACATTGATCGGAGCAACGACAAGAGCCGGTATGCTGACAGCACCGCTTCGTGACCGATTTGGCATGGTTGATCGGCTGGAATTCTATTCACCGGAGGAATTGAAGCAGATCGTAATACGGTCCGGGGATGTACTGGGTGTAGAGACCGATGATGCGGGCGCACTTGAAATTGCAAAACGATCCAGAGGAACACCAAGACTTGCCAATCGTCTGTTAAAGAGATGCCGGGATTTTGCACAGGTATGCCACAATGGCTGTATCGATTATGAGGTTGCAAAGACAGCACTGGATAAGCTTGAGGTTGACTCCATGGGACTTGATAATACAGACCGGAACATATTAATGACAATGATAGAGAAGTTTGGTGGAGGTCCGGTGGGACTGGATACTCTGGCTGCTGCCATTGGGGAAGATTCCGGCACGATTGAAGATGTATATGAGCCATATCTGATCAAAAATGGTTTTATCAACCGGACACCGAGAGGACGGGTTGTAACAGAACGGTGTTATAAGCATTTCGGACTGGATGCATTTATCGAATAGGTTATTTTAGTCCATACAATAAATGAATTACGGGAAAATAATACCTGTATGGTACAGGTAAAAAATATATATGAAAGAAATAAAATGAAATATAAAGGAGGAGAGTCATGTCACAAAAAAATGATATCCCGGTGGTTATTAACAATAAAGTGTATACATTGAGCGGATTTGAAAGTGAAGAATATCTCCAGAATGTAGCTTCTTATATCAATGGTAAGATCCAGGAATGTCAGTCTTCCGAAAGTTACCGCCGTTTTAATGCAGAATATCAGAGTGTATTACTTGCACTTAATATCGCAGATGATTATTTCAAAGCGAAGCTTCAGGTAAATCAGATGCTGACGGAGGATGACGATAAGGACAAACAGATTTATGACCTCAGACATGAAGTGATCGAGACACAGATCAAATATGAATCTGCACAGAAAATGATTGATGAATATAAAGAAAAAGTCAATGCTCTGCAGAGAGAAATAATAAAGTTGGAAGCAGAAAATAATGTTAAATAGACCTGAGATTTTAGCTCCGGCAGGCTCTATGGATGCGCTGAAAGCTGCGGTAAGTGCAGGCGCTGATGCATGCTATGCCGGAGGCGATATGTTCAGCGCCCGTGCATTTGCCGGAAACTTTGATACAACAGAATTACTGGAAGCAATTGATTACTGCCATATTCATAATGTGAAGTTATATATGGCAGTTAATACTTTGCTCAAAAATAGTGAAATGAAGAAACTTATTCCTTACCTTGAGCCTTTTTACAAGGAAGGTGTAGATGGGATTATTGTACAGGATGTCGGTGTTATAAGAAGTCTTTCACAGGCATATCCGGATCTGCCATTACATGGAAGTACACAGATGAGTGTATGCAGTACCTATGGGGCAGAATTTCTTAAAAATCTTGGACTGACAAGATTTGTTCCTGCCAGGGAATTATCCTTAAAAGAAATAAAATCAATTAAAGAAGCAGTTGATATTGAGATTGAAACATTTGTGCATGGTGCGATGTGCTTCTGCTATTCAGGAAAATGTCTGATGAGCAGTTTTGCAGGCGGAAGAAGCGGCAATCGTGGACGCTGTGCGCAACCATGCAGAAAGGCATATAACAGCAGAAAGTTTAATCATGAATATGCCCTCAGCATGAAGGATATGTGTACACTTGCGGATTTACCACAGTTAATCGAGGCTGGAATTGATTCCTTTAAGATCGAAGGAAGAATGAAGAAGCCGGAGTATGTAGCTGCGGCAGTTCATGCATATTCTGAGATCACAGATGAATACATAAATGGTCATGTGAATGAGAAACGGATCAAATATCATACAGACCGGCTGATGGATATCTATAACCGCGGTGGTTTTTCTTCCGGCTATTATTATATGAAGAACGGTAAGGAAATGCTTGCAAACAAGCGTCCGAATCATACCGGTACATTGATTGGTAAAGTGGAAGCTGTGGAAGCACCCCATGTATACATCCGTCTGGAACGTGGAATTCAGGCAAAGGATGTTCTGGAGATCCGTACCGGAACAGAACAGAATATTGAACTGACTTCGAATATAACCGCACAGGCCGGACAGAAGATCCGACTGAATGCGAATAATCTTCGGCAGATCCGAAAAGATATGCAGGTCTATCGGACAAGAAATAATGCGCTTATTGATGATATTAATGTAAGGTTTATACAGAAGGAAAAACAGACGGATATCTATGGAAAGGTGACTGCAAAGATTGGAAAGCCGATCATGTTGGAGTTGTTTTCAGATGTGGATGATATCTCGGTAAAGGTAAGCGGAGAATGCGTGTCACAGGCTGCAAAACGTCCGGTTGAGGTGACGCAGATCGTAGATAAGCTGTCAAAGACCGGTGGAACAGGATTTAACTTCTATCTGGAAGCGGAGTGCGATGAGAATATATTTATTTCTCTTGGAAGTCTGAATGTATTAAGACGGGAAGCCGTCCGCCAGTTGGAGCAGGCATTGATCGGACGATATAAACGGACGATACCGGATGATAAGAAGTTGCTGGCGGAGAAAACTGTTTATGATCAGAAACAGACAGATACCAGAGATGCTATGGTAAGCGGTTGTTATGTATCTGTAAAAACAATAGAACAATTTCGAATTGTTAATAATTATAAATTGGTACAGCATGTTATAATTGATCATAATATCGTGCATGAAGCAGAAATCGGAAAAATGAGAGGAGATAAAAAGATCTATGTATCCTTTCCGGATATCCTGCGTGAGAATAAGAAACAAGGAATGAAAGATCTGTATTTTCTGTCTGGAATGTTTGAGGGTATCTATATTAAGAATATAGATGAGCTTGGTTTTCTGAAGAAACAGGGATATAAGGGAATGGTATTGCTTGATCCATTCTTATATGCATATAATGATGAAGCTGTTTTATTCTATAAGGAGCTGTTTCCACAGGCGATGCTGATCAGTTCTGTGGAACTGACACATCAGGAATGGAGCGGTCTCTGTGAAACAGATATTGAAAGATTATATGGATATCAGCCGGTTATGATCACAGCCCAGTGCTTTGTTAATAACTATCTGGACGGATGTGGTTATAATAAACGGGAACGTTTCTCGTTCCGGGATGAAAAGGGCAATCGCTTTTATAATGTGAATAACTGCAGGGATTGTTATTCTGTTATATATAATGGGGTTCCGACAAACAATATCAAACAGTTGACAAATAACAGAAATACTGATATAACCAATGAATATTTGATTGATTTTACCATCGAAAACGAAGATCAGACGAAGAATGTGATGGAGCTTCTCATGAAGTTCCATGCCGGAGATATGGATGAAGAATTCGATGAGATGGATTATACAAGAGGACATTATATAAAGGGTATTGAATAATGGCAACTATTATTACAGAGATATCAAAATACTTGATCATATTTTTTATGGTTCTGTATACAATTAAATGTTTTACGGTGCTGAAACCGGTGCGGGAAGATAAAAAGAATCATGCATTAAATGTGCAGATCGTCTATGTGTTTATTATACATTTTTTATGTTATCTGACACTGTTTTTAAAATATAAAACGATCAGTATCGTGATCTTTTATCTGTTGCAGATGATCGTTTCTATTGTATATATGGTATCGTATCATGGAATATACAAGAAATCTTCCAGACTGATCACAAATAATATGTCATTTTTGCTGTTGATCGGATATGTCATGTTAACCAGACTGGATTTTGATTTGGCAAAAAAACAGTTTGCATTTGCAACGATCACACTGGTGATCACGGCATTTATTCCGCTTGTGATCATGAAATGCAAAAATCTGAAAAACTGGGATATTTTCTATGCAATCCTTGGAATCGGTTTTCTAAGTACAGTCTTTGTTCCATTTCTTGGAGTATCCAAATACGGCTCTACAAACTGGATCCAGATTGGATCGATTTCCTTGCAGCCGATGGAGTTTGTAAAGATTATATTTGTATTCTTTCTGGCAAGCGCTTTAAACAAAGCAAAGGGATTTAAAGATTACATTAAAGTAACACTTGTTTCCGGTATCTTTATGCTGATTCTGGTAGCGGAAAAGGATCTGGGTGGTGCAACAATCTTTATGATGATCTTTATTATGATGATCTATCTGGCAACACAGAAGACAATGATCCTGATTGGTGGTCTGGGTGGTGCAGCAGTCATTGCAACGGTTGGATATTCGCTTTTAAAAGACAAATTCAGTCATGTAACAACCCGAATCAACGCGTGGTTAGATCCATTTTCCTATATTAATGACGCCGGATATCAGATCTGCCAGTCACTATTTGCGATCGGATCGGGCGGGATGGAAGGAAGAGGTCTGGGTAAAGGGCTTCCAACAGCAGTTCCGGTAGCGTCCAGTGATTTTATCTTTTCTGCGATCTGTGAGGAACTGGGTGTTGTGTTTGCACTGTGTCTGATCCTGATGTATATCAGTTGTTTTATATATTTTATAAATATATCCATGAAGATCCGTAACTCATTTTATAAGAATGTTGCATTTGGATTCACGATCTGTTTTATATTCCAGACATTTTTGAATATTGGCGGTGTAACAAAGTTTATTCCGTCTACCGGTGTGACACTTCCGCTTGTCAGTTATGGTGTAAGTTCAGTTGTGAGCACATTATTCCTGTTTGGAATCATTCAGGGAATCTGTGTACTTGAAAATAATGGAGTTGGTGGTAATGAAGAGCAAACGGTCTACAAACAAAGCAATCATGAAGAAGTATTCTCAGGGGAGTAGAGAAGCACAGGAAAAACAGAAAAATGACAAAAAGAATGTTCCTGTTCTTGTGATCACATATTTTGTTATATTTATTTTTATCGGCATGATGGTGCATCTTGTTAAATATGTTGTCATCGATGCAGATTCAGATATTGCAAATTCATACAACAAAAGACAGAATCTGTATGCAGAAACAGTAATAAAAGGTCAGATCATTTCAGATGACGGAGTTGTTCTGGCGGAGACAAAAACGGATGATGATGGAAACGAAACCAGAGTTTACCCATACAGCAATATGTTTGCACATGCAGTTGGTTATGATAGCAATGGACAGGCAGGTCTGGAAATGGTTTCCAATTATTTTCTGCTGACATCTAACCAGAATATTTTATATCGTATTTATCATGCATTATCTGATAAGAAGGATATGGGAAATAATGTTATAACAACACTGGATTATGATCTGCAGAGTACAGCATATAATGCACTTGGTGATAATGATGGTGCGGTCGTAGCGATCGAGCCATCAACTGGAAAAATCAAAGCAATGGTTTCAAAGCCGGATTTTGATCCGAACCAGATCTCCTCTGTTATAGAAGAAACAGCAAATTCGGACAGCTCCTGCCTGCTAAACCGTGCAACCCAGGGAATGTATCCGCCGGGATCGACATTTAAGATCCTTACAACACTGGAATATATAAGAGAAAATCCCAACTATAAGTCATATTCCTATGAATGTGAGGGAGATGGCATATTTAACAGTGTATCCATTCACTGCTATAATCATAAGGTGCACGGAACCGTTAGCCTGGAGGATTCTCTGGCATATTCCTGTAATACATCCTTTTCCAATATCGGAACGAAACTTGATATGGATGCATTAAATAAATTGTGCGGAGACTTTCTGTATAATAAAGAATTGCCGTATGATGGCTATTATAAGAAGTCCAGTTATACCATGACATCAAAAACAGACAAATCCCTGATTCCACAGACAGTAATCGGACAGGGAGAAACACTGATCACGCCGCTTCATAATGCGATAATCATGTGTGCAATCGCAAATGGTGGGGTTCTTATGAAGCCATATATGATGGATCGTATTGAGAACTGTGACGGAAGCGTTGTAAAAAAATTCTCCAAGGATTCTTATGGCAGGATCATATCCTCAGCAGAAGCACAGACATTGACAGAGCTTATGATGTCGGTAACGGAATATGGTACAGCGTCCGATTATTTTTCAGGAGCTGAGTATACAGTAGCAGGTAAGACGGGAACTGCAGAGTTTAATGAGAACAAGGATTCCCACTCCTGGTTTATAGGTTTCTCCAATGTCAATAATCCGGATCTGGTGGTCTGCGTTCTGATAGAAAATGCAAGTAATACCGGAGCATCTGCAACATCAATCGCCAGAAAGATATTTGATGCATATTATAATTAATCAGCTTGAAATAATGCAGTAATACTGATATACTTATAATCAATTAAGGACTGGCAGGGTAAGCCGGTTCAGAGTTTTATTCGTAGTCGAATGTGAGTAGAACTTGAAGCATTTACAACACCGAAAAGACAGGAGGAACTGCTGTGATCGAAGCAACAAGCTGTGGAGGTGTGGTAATCTTCAGAGGAAAAGTATTATTACTGTACAAAAACTACAAAAACAAATATGAAGGATGGGTTCTCCCGAAGGGTACAGTTGAGAAAGGTGAAGAGCATAATCAGACTGCACTTAGAGAAGTAAAAGAGGAGACAGGTGTTAGCGCATCTATTATTAAGTATGTAGGAAAAAGCAATTATACATTTAATACTGCTTTTGATGTGGTAAACAAGGATGTACACTGGTATTTGATGATGGCGGACAGCTATTACAGTAAACCGCAGCGTGAAGAATATTTTGTGGATTCCGGTTACTACAAGTATCATGAAGCCTACCACCTTCTGAAGTTTCCGAACGAAAAGGATATTCTGGAACAGGCATATGCAGAGTATGTAGAACTGAAACGGAATAATCTTTGGGGAAGCAGAAAGTATTTTTAAGGTTCAAAATCTGACTGTTTATTATTAATGGTCAGATTTTTTACTTTCAGGATAATGAATGGCAGGCGTACAGAAATAACACAAAAATGAAAAAGTGATCAAGGAAGGATGTTGGTTCGGATGAACGGATTAACAGACAGGAAAGAAACAGATAACAGAGAAATGGCAACGCAAAACAATGACCATGAGAATTCATCACAGAGTGGAAGAAAAAAGAATGGAATATTGTTAAATCTTATACTTGCAGTATGTGTACTTGTTTTCCTTGGCTGTGGCTGCTATCTGGGTGTTTATTTTTTTACCAGCAGACAGGCAGAGTCAGCATTTACAGAGATCAAACTGGAAGTGGAGCAGGACAATTGTACGGAAGAAACCGGAAAACCGGTTTATACAACAGTACAGGAAAGAAAGGTTTATAAAAAGTACGCTTCTGTATATGAGGAGAATACAGACTTTGTTGGATGGCTGTATATATATGGAACAAGAATCGATTATCCGGTCATGTATACGCCAGAGAATGAAGAATATTATATCCATCGGAATTTTCAGGGGGATTACAGTGCTGCAGGTACGTTATTTGCAGCAGCAAACTGTTCTCCGACAGGGAAGGTATCTGACAATGTCATTATATACGGACATAATATGAAAGCAGGGACGATGTTTCATGATCTGTTAAAATATGAAGATGAAGATTTCTATAAAGAACATCAGACGATCATATTTGATACCTTAGATGGACCGGGTACATATACAGTGATCGCAGCCTTTTATACAAAAGCCTATCCGGAAGGGGATACAGAGCATTATAATATATATGACTTTGCAGATGCGGGATCAAAAGAGAAATTTGATGATTATGTCAGCCGGGTAAAAGCAAATACACCATATACGATCGAAGAAACGGCATCCTATGGGGACAAGCTGCTGACCTTATCCACCTGTGCGTATCATACAGAAGATGGACGGTTTGTTGTGGTTGCAAAGAAGATCGGCAACAACAGCCGGCTGCAGTAAAAGAGTCTGTATTTGGGTGTGCATCTAGCGGGCAAATATTGGGCAAAATAGTTGAAATGCCTGCATTTTGAGTAATAAAAAAAGCCACAAAATGGCTTAAAACTTAGATTTTTTATTATGTAAAATACAAAGAGTGCCGGCAGCGGGACTTGAACCCGCACGATGTTGCCACCAACAGATTTTGAGTCTGCCTCGTCTGCCAATTCCGACATGCCGGCATCTGTGAACCTTTGTAATAGTAACACATGGCTACAACAGTGTCAATGATTATTTCCTGAAATGAGGTGCGAAACAATGATGAAACGTAGTGTAAAACAACAACTGAATGCAAAGCTGAATGAGATGAATATGAATCTTGCAAACAATTATAAGGATCTGGCACATGATGCCTTAAAGGAGCTGGATCAGATGGTGGAAGATCTGAAACAATCCGGAGATCTAAAGGAAAAGGATTACCAGAAAATGCGCCAGATGGTTGACGGATATAAGGTAAAGCTTTCCGATTATCATCATTAAAGGCTGATCAGCTCATTTTAATTATTTCTTTTTTTAGTTTCTTTATGATCTTTTTTTCAAGACGGGAGATATAAGATTGGCTGATTCCTAACAGGTCAGCCACTTCTTTCTGGGTGCGTTCTACACCGTTAATCGTGTTGATCCCGTACCGCAATTCAATAATGGTACGTTCCCGTTCTGTCAGGCGAGAGACTGCTGCCGTTAACAGGGAATGATCCATTTCTGTTTCCATATTCTTGTAAACCGTATCTTCCTCGGTTCCAAGAATGTCAGATAATAATAATTCATTTCCATCCCAGTCAACATTCAATGGTTCATCAATCGAAATCTCCATGCGGAGTTTGCTGTTCCTGCGGAGATACATAAGGATTTCATTTTCGATGCATCTGGATGCATAGGTTGCCAGCTTGATGTTTTTGTCGCATTTAAAGGTATTGATTGCTTTGATCAGTCCAATCGTACCGATTGAGATCAAATCTTCTACGCCAATTCCGGTGTTGTCAAATTTCTTTGCAATATAAACAACCAGACGAAGATTCCGTTCAATCAGTATTTTTTTAATCTCCTGATCGTCGCCGTTCCCAAGTCCGGCTACCATGGCACTTTCTTCATATGGTTCTAATGGGGCAGGAAGGATATCACACCCGCCTATGTAATGGACATCTCTGGAGGATGAAGGAAATAAGGTCATAATATTGGATACCATTGAAAATTTAAAATCTCGATTTGCGAATGTGTTTATCATAGTTTCTTACCTTTCTCATATATACTGAATTTAATAAAATACATTTCTTCATATGACTGATCTGTAACGTATGTCTGCTGATCCCGATCAGTGGCCGGTTGCAGATTATATGATTATTAATAAAGAAAAAGTCACAGTCAAATGCCAGCATCAGATCCGATTCCGAATTGATCGTTCGGTAGGGGATCAGGTGGATGCCCTCCGGCATATAGATGGAGGACTTTCGATCAAATGGCTGGATTCCATTTGTATAATCGTATACAAGCGCATGAAGCTGCAGGGGCAACAGGTCATACATGATTTCCGGTGAGGCGATGACCACATGTTTGCCGGTTGAAATATCTTTCAGCGTATTGCCGGTATCCAGATAGCCGGTTGCCTGTACAACATTCTGTTTTCTGCCAATAAACAAATTGGAAAAATAATTCATATGTTTTTCTTTCAATTGATTTGCAAATGCAATTATATATAGATGCGGTGAAATAATACGTCGGATTAAGGAATTTGAAACCAAGGAATACCGACGTAATATGACAAATGTGGATAAACAGGGGATAAAATCCCTGTTTTTTAGACTGAAAATCCTATTTTTGTGTATAAATCTGTTGATAATGTGGAAAAGTTCCAACTTTACTTACATTTTTCGATATTTTCAAACAATTAACAACATTTGATGAAATCATAAGAATATTCTAAATATCAATAAAAAATCATATGATTAAGAGATAAAAATAATAACATAAAAAGCGGGATAGTAAGGGAAAATGGAAAATAATATTGATACACAATTGGAACTTGCACTGGAGACCATGCAGTCATATGAGGACAGCGAATCGGAGCTGTATGTTGGATACAATGCAAAAGATCGGAGCTGGCAGCTTCTGATCCGTTATAATGATGATATTACAGATTTGGTGGATCGATATCTGACACGGATCTATTATCTGCTGGCTGGATATGCAATTATAGAAATAAAGGAAGTGTATATCAATGCATTTGCAGCAGATTCCAGAATCCTGTATGTGGATAAACCAAAGAGTGTAGATCAGCAGGTATCCTATGCGCAGTATGCCTCCTGCCTGTCCGGAACCTTCATTAATAACTACGGACTGGATGGAAACGGAACCCTTCTTGCAGTTATAGATTCTGGTATTGATTATCGGCATAATGAATTTATACGTGACGGAAAAAGCAGGATTCTGGAATTATGGGATCAGCAGGCAGAATATCAGAAGGAATATGTGAATCCATACGAACTTGGACGCATTTATACAAATGAAGAACTGAATACAATACTAGATGGAAACTACACAGGAAGTCTTCCGTCAGAGGATCGCTCTGGTCATGGTACGCAGGTGACTGCCATAGCAGCAGGAACCAATATCGGTGTAGCTCCACAGACGGAGCTTCTGATCATTAAAGTAGGAAGTGATACGGCATCCAGACTTCCGACTACACTGGGAATGATCCTTGGAATTGATTATGCACTGCGAAAGGGAATAGAACGTAATCAACCGATATCTGTAAATCTTAGTTATGGTAATAATTATGGTTCTCATAAGGGTGATTCGTTGATGGAAAATTATATCAATGACGTTTCAAGGCTTGCGGTGTGTTCCATATCTACCGGAACCGGAAATGATGCGATTAACCGGAGACATCAGCGGGTAATCCTTGGAAATACTTCCTACCGTATGATTGATCTGCTGGTCAGTGATTATGTGACATCCTTTAATCTGCAATTATGGAAAAATTATAACGACCGGTTTGATGTTATGATCATTACACCAAATGGTGATATCGTTCTGACTTTGAGTGAATCGCAGAATATTGGAACCGGAACTTATCGGAATACATTTGTCAAAGGAATCTATGGAACGCCGAATCCATATAACCGGAATCAGGAGATATTTGTCTCATTTCAGGGGAGGGATAATTATATTGATAAAGGACAATGGAAGGTTTTGATCCATCCGAAGCAGATCGTCAGTGGGGTAGTGGATGCTTATCTGCCAATCCGTGCAAGTTTGACCGGAAATGTTGAGTTCTTAAATCCAACAGAATTTGGGACATTAACGATTCCTTCTACGGCGGAAGGACTGATCACAGTAGCGGCCTATGATCAGAATGTCGATGATTTTGCATATTTTTCCGGACGGGGTTATACAGCAAATGATCAGATTAAACCGGATCTTGCTGCACCCGGTGTGGATATTTATACTGCATATCCGGGAAATGATTATTCCTTTGCGTCGGGAACATCTATGGCGGTACCATTTGTATCCGGTTCTGCATGTCTGCTGATGCAGTGGGGAATTGTGAATGAAAATGACCCATTTCTGTATGGAGAAAAACTGAAAGCTTCGTTGATCCGGGGAGCGAAAAGGATAAAATCAGCGAGAACGTATCCAAATATCTATGTCGGTTGGGGAACTTTATGTGTAGAAAATTCTATCCGATAGAAAAAAGAGCCAGTCACTAGAAGATCTAGTGATTGGCTCCACTTAATACATGATCTTTAATTGCTTTAAAACTTTCTTTACTGATTACATGCTCAATCTTGCAGGCATCGGCAGATGCGATATCGGGATCAACACCAAGCTGTATAAGCCAGGCGGAGAGAAACTCATGTCGTTCATATATCATCTCAGCAATTTCTTTTCCTGAATCGGTGAGTGAAATAAACCCTGCATCACTCATTGTTATGTAGTTATTCTCACGAAGATTCTTCATAGCAACACTGATGCTTGATTTCTTATAACCAAGTTCGTTTGAGATATCAACCGAACGGACAACAGGAAGCTTCTTGCTTAATACCAATATCGTTTCCAGATAGTTTTCGACTGATTCATTCGTTGTTAACATAGCTTTACCCCATTAAAAATTTATTTACAGAAAATTATATCACAAACCGGAATAAGGTTCAAATGAAAGAAGGATAAAACTAATGACATCCGTGACAATTGTTACAGTTTCCTCCGCACTGAACAGATTTTCCGGACTTTTTATCTTTTATCATTGAACGGACCGCAAGTACGCACACAATTATAATAATGGCAGCAACAATAATAGTTCCTATATATTTCTCCATAATAATCCAACCTTTCAATTTTATAATTGTAATTAGTTTAAACTAACCATTTGAAAATGTCAAGTATAATAAATAAATTTGCATTTTAAGAATATAGCTATGTTATATACGACTAAGATGCGTTAACTGCTTCTAAATGATGTTATAATTTTCTAAAAAATGTTATTGACTTCTAATGTAGGTTAGTATATACTAACGATGAAATTTGAAACAGCATATTGCTTAATGATAAATTTATACGATTATGAAAGAAGATGGAATATGATGCCTTTAACTTTTATGAATATTGGAGAAACAAAGACCATTACCAAAGTTGGTGGAAAAAATGAAACAAGACAGTTTCTTGAGAAGCTTGGTTTTGTCGTAGGTGGAGAAGTAACAGTTGTTTCAGAGATAAACGGTAACATGATCGTAAATGTAAAAGATTCCAGAGTTGCCATCGGAAAAGATATGGCAGCCAAAATTATGGTATAAGGATACCGAAAAAAACTGAAATTTAAGTATTTGCACATTGGCATCTGCCGGTGCAATTGTTTATATACAAAAATGTATAAGAAGAAAAGCCATCACAGAATCCGGTCTGAATATGTGGAGACTTTCTTATATGTATAAAGAAAAAAGAAGGAGCGAAATGGTATGAAGACATTAAGAGAGGTTGCCGTCGGTCAGACAGTTAAGGTAACAAAACTTGTTGGCGAAGGACCTGTAAAAAGACGTATCATGGATATGGGAATCACAAAAGGTGTAGAAATCTATGTCAGAAAAGTTGCACCGCTTGGTGATCCGGTTGAAGTAACAGTACGCGGTTATGAGCTTTCTTTAAGAAAAGCAGATGCCGAAATGATCGTTGTTGAATAAATGTGTGGATCGCACCGATCCAACATACAACGAAGCAGATGATTTACTTATTTGATGAATCATAGAAAATGACAGACAAAAAGGAAGGAGCATAAAAATGTCAGTTAAAATAGCGTTGGCAGGTAATCCAAACAGTGGAAAGACAACATTATTTAACGCACTTACAGGTTCAAACCAGTATGTAGGTAACTGGCCTGGTGTAACAGTAGAGAAAAAAGAAGGAAAATTAAAGGGTCACAAAGATATTATCATCACTGACCTTCCCGGTATTTATTCACTTTCTCCATATACATTAGAGGAAGTTGTTGCCAGAAACTATCTGATCAAGGAATATCCGGATGCGATCATCAATATTATTGATGGTACGAACATCGAAAGAAATCTGTACTTATCAACACAGTTGATCGAGTTGGGGATCCCGGTTATTATGGCAGTTAACATGATGGATCTTGTAAAGAAGAATGGTGACAAGATCGATATCAAGAACCTGAGCAATGCACTTGGGTGCGAGGTTGTAGAGATCTCGGCATTAAAGGGTACTGGAATTGATGAAGTAAAAGAAAAAGCAGTCGCAGCAGCACAGAAGAAAGTACAGAATAAGCGTGTACATAGCTCGATCAGGCTGTTGAAGATGCAATTGACAGCGTAAGTGCAAAGCTACAGTTGAAGAAAGAAAAAAGAGATTCTTTGCGATCAAGCTTCTTGAAAAAGATACAAAGATTGCAGAACAGATGGACAGTGTTCCGGATTGTAAAGACGAGATTAAAGCATTGGAAGACAAATTTGATGATGATACAGAGAGTATTATCACCAGTGAGAGATATGCATATATCTCATCTATCATTGGAAAGTGTGTAAAGAAGAATGCAAAGGGCGAAAAGCTTACAACTTCAGATAAGATCGATAAGATCGTTACAAACCGTATCCTTGCACTTCCGATCTTTATCGTTGTAATGTGGCTGGTTTATTATATCGCAATGTCAACCGTCGGTGCATGGTGCACAGACTGGACAAATGATAATCTGTTTGGTGACGGTTTCCATTTATTCGGTATCGGAAGCAAAGATTATAAAGAAGCATCCGGTGATTATGATGCAGCATCAAATGCACTTGATGCATATGGCGTACTTGTAACAGATGATGAAGATGCTGTAGATGTTGATGCAACAAAGGCAGCGATCGAAGCAAATACAAATACAGAAGCAAGTGTGAAGTATCAGATGGAAGATGAAGAAACTCTTGATACTTACGATATCGATGTATATTATTCAGAAGTACCTGCCGGTGCAAAAAAAGATAAGACAAATGCTATGTCTTATTTAGATGCAGTAGAATACTTCAACAAGACAGAAATGGCAGAGATCGATCCTGCTGATTATGGTGTGTTTGTTCCGTCCATTCCTGATCTTGCGGAAAGAGGTCTTGATAAGATCGGATGTGCAGACTGGTTAAAGGGACTGATCCTTGACGGTATAATCGCCGGTGTTGGTGCTGTACTTGGATTTGTACCTCAGATGCTTGTATTGTTCATCTTACTTGCAATCCTTGAGTACTGTGGCTACATGGCACGTATCGCATTCATCATGGACCGTATCTTCAGAAAATTCGGCCTTTCGGGAAAGTCCTTCATTCCTATTCTTGTAGGTGTAGGTTGTGGTGTTCCTGGTATAATGGCATCTCGTACAATTGAAAATGAAAAAGATCGTCGTATGACAGTTATGACAACAACATTTATTCCTTGTGGTGCTAAGGTTCCGTTTATCGCTATGATCGCAGGTGCGATTTTCGGTGGATCTTCACTGGTTGCTACAAGTGCTTACTTTATCGGTATTGCAGCAATTATCTGCTCCGGTATTATCTTAAAGAAGACAAAGATGTTCGCAGGAGATCCTGCTCCATTCGTTATGGAGTTACCTCCTTACCATATCCCGACAATCGGTTCTGTATTAAGAAGTATGTGGGAGCGTGGCTGGTCATTCATTAAGAAGGCCGGTACCATCATCCTCCTCTCAACAATCCTTGTATGGTTCACAACATACTTCGGTATTCTGGATGGTAAATTCCAGATGCTTTCAGAAGATCAGATCGACCACAGTATCTTAGCTAAGATCGGTGGAGCAATCTGCTGGATCTTCAAGCCACAGGGATGGGGCGACTGGCAGGCAACTGTTGCATCTATTACGGGCCTTGTTGCTAAGGAAAACATCGTTGGTACTATGGGTATCCTTTATGGTGGTGGGGAAGGCACTGTATACAGCGAGCTTGCAAAAGCATTCACAACAGCAAGTGGTTTCTCATTCCTCGTATTCAACTTACTCTGTGCTCCATGTTTCGCAGCAATGGGTGCTATTAAGAGAGAGATGAACAGTGCAAAATGGTTCTGGTTTGCAATCGGATATCAGTGTGGTTTTGCATACCTTGTATCCCTTGTTGTTTACAGAATTGCAGGACTCTTCACAGGTGCATGTTCATTCGGTATCGGCACTGTTGTTGCAATCCTGATCATCGTTGCTTTCTTCTTCCTGTTATTCCGTCCGGATCCAAACAAGAAGGTCAAGACAAGCAAAGAATTCTTAAATGCATAATTATAAAGGCTAACATATAATACACATACAATACGATGCGCGCTTCCCTTTGTGGCAGCGCGCATTTTGTGTATCGGTTATTATACAGAAATCAGATTTATATAAATTCCTGTCTGCCGGCTGGCGTTCATAGAATTGACAGACAAGATGACAAATGTAGATATTTATTAAAACTCCGTGAAATGAGTTGACAAATAAATGTATGATAGAGGAAAATGAATGTATACTATAATACAAGAGCACTTACTTGTCAGAAATGTTTTTTGAAAGTACAGATGTAAGATGATTGAGATGTCTGTATAATTAACGAATGACGAATTGGAGGTTTTTACTATGGCAGTTACACATTTAAATGAAAAAGAATATGAAGATCAGGTTTTAAAGGCAAAGGGACTTACGCTGGTTGATTTCTGGGCCACCTGGTGCGGACCATGCAGAATGGTTGCACCGATCGTTGAAGAATTGGCTGACGAATTTCCAGAGGTAAAGGTATGCAAGGTAGATGTAGATGAGAATCAGGAACTTGCACTTGCAAACAAGGTTGTATCAATTCCGACATTTTTATTATATAAAGATGGAGAAGTTATAAAGAAAATCGTGGGAGCAGTTCCAAAATCCGAGCTGATCCAGGCAATCCGCCAGTTTCAGTAGATAAGAATGCAGTCCAAAACGCTTGCAAAAGAAAGCATATTATTATAAGATGAAAGACAGCGACCAGATAAATGGGTACATGAATTGACTAATTTACTAAACGGAGGTTTACAAATGAAAATGTTATCATTATCAGAGGAACTTAAGGGTAATTCTTATCCCGGCAGAGGAATCGTGATCGGACGTTCGGAAGACGGAACAAAGGCAGTTACTGCATACTTTATCATGGGTAGAAGTGTGAATTCCAGAAATCGTGTATTTGTTACAGAGGGCGAAGGAATCCGTACAGAAGCATTTGATCCATCCAAGCTTGAGGATCCGAGTCTTATCATTTACGCACCGGTTCGGGTTCTTGGCAACCGGACGATTGTAACAAATGGTGATCAGACCGATACGATCTTTGATGGAATGGATAAAGAGCTTACATTTGAACAGTCACTGAGATGCCGCGAGTTTGAACCGGACGGTCCAAACTATACACCGAGAATTTCCGGAGTTATGCATATCGAAGGCGGACAGTATGACTATGCAATGTCTATCTTAAAGAGCAATAACGGAAATCCATCGGCATGCAACCGATATACATTTTCATATGAGAATCCAGCAAACGGAGAAGGACATTTTATTCATACATATATGCATGATGACAATCCACTTCCAAGTTTTGAGGGAGAACCGAAGTTAGTTGGTATATCAGGTGATATCGATACATTTGCAAATATGGTATGGGAAAGCCTGAATGAAGATAATAAGGTATCTTTGTTTGTCAGATATATTGATATCGCAACAGGAAAGTATGAGACAAGAATCATCAACAAGAATAAATAATCATCATGAATCGGGAGGAAATACAGAATGAACGAAATTCAATTAAAATACGGATGCAATCCAAATCAGAAGCCATCAAGAATCTACATGGAAGATGGAAGTGATCTTCCGGTTACCGTATTAAATGGTAAGCCGGGCTACATAAATTTTCTGGATGCATTTAATGGCTGGCAGCTTGTTAAAGAATTAAAGGCAGCAACCGGACTTCCTGCAGCTACATCTTTTAAGCATGTATCACCGGCAGGTGCAGCGGTAGGACTTCCTCTTACAGATACACTTGCAAAGATCTACTGGGTAGATGATCTTGGTGAACTGTCACCGCTTGCATGTGCATATGCAAGAGCCAGAGGCGCAGACCGTATGTCATCCTTTGGTGATTTCATTGCATTGTCAGATGTCTGCGATGCAGATACAGCCCGTCTCATTAAGCGTGAAGTATCAGATGGTGTAATTGCTCCCGGGTATACAGACGAAGCTATGGAGCTTCTTCTGAAGAAGAAGAAAGGTAATTATAATATTATCCAGATCGATGAGAATTATGTTCCTGCTGAGATTGAACGCAAACAGGTATTTGGAATTACATTTGAGCAGGGAAGAAATGAACTGAATATCGATAAGGATCTTTTATCCAATATTGTAACAGAGAATAAAAATATACCGGAAGAAGCTCTTATCGATATGAAGATTGCACTGATCACATTAAAATACACACAGTCTAATTCTGTATGCTATGTAAAGGGCGGGCAGGCAATCGGTATCGGGGCCGGTCAGCAGTCCAGAATCCACTGTACAAGACTTGCCGGTCAGAAGGCAGATAACTGGTGGCTTCGTCAGTCTCCTCAGGTTATGGGGCTTCAGTTTGTTGATGGCCTTGGACGTGCAGACAGAGATAATGCGATCGATGTATATATGGGTGATGAATATGAGGATGTTCTCCGTGATGGCGAATGGCAGAAGCGTTTCAAGGTAAAGCCGGAAGTATTCACAGCAGAAGAAAAGAAAGCATGGCTTGCCGGAAATCAGAATGTTACACTTGGTTCTGATGCATTTTTCCCATTCTCAGATAACATTGAACGTGCTAAGAAGAGTGGTGTTGCATACATTGCTCAGCCGGGTGGATCTGTCAGAGATGATCTTGTAATCGAAGCATGTGATAAATATGGAATGGTAATGGTATTTACAGGAATCCGTTTATTCCATCACTAATCAGGAGTTTATTGCTATGGCAGGAAGAAATCGTAGAAGACACAGAAAAAGAAAATCCAATATAGATTTTGGCAAAGTGTTTTTCTTTTTAGTCACCTGTCTGGTCATTGTTTTTGCGGCTGTTGTAATATTATCAAAGATCATATCGCATAAGGACCGCTATTTTGATGAAGGACTGGCATTTTATCAGAATGCAGAATACGATAAGGCACTTGACCGGTTTGCCGATGCACTTTCTGAAAAACAGATCTTTTCTCAGAATAAAGACAAGAATACCAGACTGTATATGGCAGATATTTATATGAAGACCGCTGATTATGATAAAGCGGTAGAAGAATATGATACTATTTTACAACAGACATCTGCAGATAAAAAGAATGTCGGTAAAATGAAGGAGATCGCCCAGGCATTGGCTGACTTTTCGGACAGCAATTATGCCGGGGCACTCCCGGTTCTGGAGCAGTATGTAAAGGATTATCCGGAATTATATCTGTATATAGGAACCTGTTATGCATCTATGAATGATGCAGAGCATATGTTTGGGAATTATGAAAAATACATAGATAAATATGGATATAATTCATATCTGTATGCCCAGTATGCCGCTTATTATATCAGTATCGGTGAGATGGACAATGCATATGGGTATATTAATAATGGACTTGCAAGCGATAATACCTTCCAGAAAGAGTTGCGTTTGCAGGAGATCAGTTATTATGAAAAGATCCAGAACTATGATAAGGCTTATGAACTTGCGAAAGAATTATATGAGCTTTATCCGGAGTATCAGGATGGTGTAGATGAATATAATTTCCTTTATACCAGAGTATCCCATGATGATGAATAGTTAGAATTGGCAGGAGGCATTTTATTCGTGGAAATACAATTATGGAAAGAGATATTATCTCCGTATGAGCAGGCTGTAGATGAACTGCTCTTGAAATTTAAGCATATTATAAAAGATTATCGAAGTCAGGGACTGTATTCTCCAATTGAGAATGTAACCGGACGTGTAAAAAGAATTTCAAGTATTTTGGATAAGATGCAAAAGAAACATATTCCGATGGATCATATTGTGGAAGAGATGGATGATATCGCCGGAATCCGTATCATGTGCCAGTTCGAAGAAGATATTTACAAGGTTGTAGAGATCATAAGGAATCGCAGGGATATGTCAATCCGGGAAGAAAAAGACTATATCACGAATGCAAAAACAAGTGGGTACAGAAGTTTTCATATTATATTAAATTATGATGTATATACGATTAAAGGGCTTCAGACGATTCAGGCAGAGATTCAGATCCGTACAATGGCGATGGATTTCTGGGCAACGATAGAGCATTCCCTTCAGTATAAGTATCGTCATAATATGCCGGAACATATCCGGAAAAAACTGTTAAATGCAGCAAATGCAACTGTGGCGCTGGATCAGGAAATGTCATCTGTCCGGGGTGAGATTATGGATGCACAGAATTCGTTTAATTATAAGGCATCTATCGTTGCAGACATTTTAACAAATATTCAGAATTTGTATTATGTAGGCAACCAGCGTGAGGTTGTGAAGATACAGAATGAATTTTATGATATTTACCAGAAGGATGATCTGGAAAAGCTGGAGGATTTTTCCAAACAGCTTGATATTATCGCAGAAGGATACAAAGCACAGGGGTTATAGATTATGAACTTACCGGAGTCATTTACAAACAGGATAAAGACACAATTAGGAGACGAATATGAAGCATATATGAATTGTCTGGATCAGGGCATGCATCATGGACTTCGTGTGAATACAAATAAAATCAGTGTTGAAGATTTCTTAAAGATCTCTCCATTTGAATTAAAGCCTGTACCATGGACAACAAATGGTTTTTATTATGATAATAAAGCATGTACACCATCCAAACATCCATATTATTATGCAGGTCTTTATTATATTCAGGAACCGAGTGCGATGGCACCGGCGAGTATTCTTCCTGTTGAAGATGGGGATGTGGTTCTTGATATCTGTGCAGCACCGGGAGGTAAATCAACCGAGCTTGCAGCAAAACTTCATGGCACCGGGTTCCTGATCTCAAATGATATCAGTAATTCCAGAGCTAAGGCATTATTAAAAAATCTGGAATTATTCGGGATCGGTAATATGTGTGTGGTAAGTGAAGCTCCGAATAAGCTGAGCACAAAATTCTATCAGACCTTTGATAAAATTTTGATAGATGCTCCTTGCTCCGGTGAAGGAATGTTCCGTAAATCCCAGTCAATGGTAACAGCGTGGGAAAACAATGGTGTTGAGTTATTTGCCGGTTTACAGCGTGGAATCTTAAATGAAGTTGTAAAAATGTTAAAACCGGGTGGAACCATGCTGTATTCGACCTGTACGTTTTCTCCGGAAGAAAATGAACAGTCAATCGAATATCTTTTATCACTGGATGATACATTAGAATTAGTCGAAGTTCCGAAGTATCCGGGCTTTTGCAATGGAAATCCTGCGTGGGGAAAGACCGAAAATGCAGAACTTGAAAAATGTGCAAGATTATGGCCGCATCATATCGAAGGGGAAGGGCATTTTGTTGCACTTATTCATAAAAAAGAGGCAGAACAGACACAGGTATTTCAGTCATGGATACACAGAGGCTGTAAGCCGGATAAAAATGCAGAAGAATTCCTTGTGCACGTTTCATCGGATGCCGGGATCCGGTCTGCATATATTGAGGAAAATAAAGGAAGACTGTATTATATGGCAGAACATATGCCGGATGTATCCGGGCTTCGGATGTTAAGACAGGGATTGTTCCTTGGTGAGATCAAGAAGAACCGGTTTGAACCGAGCCAGTCACTTGCTATGTATCTGAAACAAGGACAGTTTGATAATGAAGTAAATCTGACTTCTTCAGATGACCGTGTTTTAAGATATCTGAAAGGCGAGACGATCGAAGCATCGGATCAGAAAATTAAAAATGGATATGTGCTTGTTCTGGTGGACGGATATCCGCTTGGATGGGCAAAAAATACAAACGGAACGTTAAAGAATAAGTATTTATCTGGATGGAGGATGATGTCATGAGTAAAATAGCAGTCGTTACCGGAGCTTCTTCCGGACTGGGCAGAGAGTTTGTTGTTCAGATCAGTGAAAAATATAAGACAATCGACGAGATATGGGTGATCGCCAGGCGTGCAGAACGCTTGTATGCCTTAGAAAGAGAGATTGAAGGCAAGAAGATTATTGTTCTCCCGCTGGATATCACAAAGCAGAAAGATCTTGAAGCCTATAAGAAGATGCTTGCAAAGGAACATCCATGGGTACGTGTTCTGGTGAATGCAGCAGGATATGGCATTATGGGACATGTAGAAGATGTTGTATGCGAAGAACTTACCGGAATGATCGATGTTAACTGTAAGGCTTTAGTTGCCATGACGAAGATTACTCTGCCATATATGAAAGAACAGAGCAATATCATTAATATTGCATCATCAGCGGCATATCTGCCACAGCCATCCTTTGCTGTATATGCAGCAACAAAATCCATGGTTAGAAGCTTTTCAAAAGCATTAAATAAAGAATTGGAGGACAGAGGTATTACAGTGACAGCAGTATGTCCGGGACCGGTCAATACAGAGTTTTTTGATGTTGCCGAGAAATATTCCCATACAAAGGCATTTAAAAGATTGTTCCGTGTAGAAGCAAAGAATGTGGTAAAACGGGCGTTATTTGATGCGTATTACCTGAAGACAGAATCTACCTACAGCATAACGATGAAAACGTTTAAGGTTGTAACAAAGCTGCTGCCGAATGACTGGATCGTTTCCATGATCAAATAGAGACAGATATCCGTTAAATACAGAGATTTGCCGGGGTATGAAGAACATTATAATAAAAACAGAACAGGACAAAAACAATGGAAAAAGGACAGTATGGATATATAAAAAAACATAAGAAAAAGATCATAACCAGTATTATTATACTTGGTGTTATGATCCTGACAGGAGTAATTCTTTCGCTTGCCATGTTTAAAACAACAAAAACCTTGATCATCATACTTCCGATATTGATCAGCCTGCCATTTGCCAAACAGATCGTAGCACTTATCATGTGTTCCAAATTCAAGCCTTTAACAGAGGAAGAACACAAGAAGATAGAAAAAGGGATCCATTATGAGAACCGGGACGGCATCCTGTATGATATCTCGCTCAGTCGATATGAAGGAATGTTGTTTTTCCCTGCCGTGATCGTGCGGGATGGCAGAATGTTATTCTTATATCAGAAAGCATTTGACAAGAAGATTCCGGATGTGGAATTCCTGAAAAAAGAAATTGCACGTTCCTTTGAAATGATAAAGAAACCATATGTTATCGTTACAGCGTTAACCGTGGATGAATTTATAAAGAAAGCGGAAACGATCAAAGAACCGGATGAAGATTATCTGGTAAAGGATCAGTCTATGCGTGAAAAATTATTTGAACTTGGTGTATAGGAGCCGGACATGAAAGAGATCATTATATCGCAGAACGAAGCAGGACAGCGTGTGAACAAATTTCTTTTAAAATATCTGAATAAGGCACCGTCAAGCTTTGTTTATAAGATGATACGAAAGAAAAACATCAAATTGAACAATAAGAAAATAGAAGGAAACGAATATGTCTATATCGGAGATACGATCCAGATCTATATGTCTGATGAAACGATCGCCAATTTCAGGGAAGATGTCAGTGAAACACACAGCACTTCCTCTAAAAAGAAGATTCCGGTTGAGATCATCTATTTGGATGAAAATATTCTGATCGCAGACAAACCGACTGGCGTCCTGTCACAGAAGGCATCAAAAGATGATTACTCTTTTAATGAAGCATTGATCGACTATCTGCTTGATAGTGGGCATATCACAACTGAAGAACTGAGAACTTATCGTCCGTCTGTATGCAATCGTTTAGACCGCAATACATCCGGACTCATTCTTTGTGGGGTGAGTCTTACCGGAAGTCAGGAATTATCCAGAATTATAAGAGAACATTTATTACATAAATATTATTATACACTTGTACGGGGACGTGTGACACAGAAGCTTGACAGTACCTGTTATTTACAGAAGGATAATGCAAAAAATATAGTTCGGATATCAGATTACCCATGGGACCAGGGCAAGAGTGAAGAAATTCATTCAATCTTTTATCCGGTTAAAAAAAATGATGATTATACATTGGTAAAGGTTGAGCTTATTACGGGTAAGTCTCATCAGATCCGTGCACAGTTAAAGCATCTGGGATATCCGGTAGTCGGCGATACAAAGTATGGCATACCTGTAGTGAACCGGTATTTTGCAGATGCTTATCATGTAAAGCACCAGCTTCTTCATTGCGGAAACATTATATTTAAAGAAACAGACGGTCCGCTTTCTTATCTGGGCGGAAAAGAGTATTCGGCATTTCTTCCGGAACCGTTTCGGACGATCGAAAAAGATTTATTTAGGTAATTTGGAAAATAACTTTGATAAAAGCAGAATCGGATAAAAGATAAAGAGGCAGAATCGGATGGCAACTTGGAATTCCAGAGGACTTCGTGGTTCCTCACTTGAGGAACTGATCAATTATACAAATGAATATTATCGGGAAAAGAAACTGGCAGTTGTCCAGAAGATCCCGACTCCGATCAAACCGATCCGTATGGATAAAGACAGCAGCCAGATCACGCTGGCGTATTTTGAAAAAGATTCTACGGTCGATTACATCGGTGTCGTACAGGGCATTCCGATATGCTTTGACGCGAAGGAATGTGCGGTTGATACGTTTTCTTTACAGAATATACATGAGCATCAGTATCATTTTATGAAAGAGTATGAGGAACAGCAGGGAGTCAGCTTCCTGATCATATTTTTTACGCATAGAAACAAATATTACTATTTACGTTTTTCGGAATTAAAGACTTATATGGATCGCGTGAACGAGGGACATGCAAAGAATTTCAAATATGAAGAACTGAATCCGGATTTCTTTATTCATGCAAAAAATGGAGCACTGGTTCATTATCTGGAGCTTCTCGATAAAGATTTGCAGTTAAGAGCATAAAGGATCAGGAAAAATCTTGACAAATGCCAACGTCTCACCTATAATGAGCACATTGTTGAAATAACTAATTATCGTGTTATCACTTTAATACGATAAAGCAAATAGGCATGGATAAAAGGAGGAAAAGAGATGCAGGATAAACTGTTACAGACTCCGGACGGAGTAAGAGACACCTATGATGTAGAATGTAAAAAGAAAAGAAAGATTATTGAGAAGCTGCATCATACTCTGGAGTTATACAGCTATCATGATATAGAGACACCTACATTTGAGTATTTTGATATATTTAACCGTGATAAGGGATCTGCACCGTCAAATGAAATGTACAAGTTCTTTGACCGTGATAATAATACGCTGGTATTACGCCCGGATATCACACCTAGTATTGCAAGATGTGTAGCAAAATATTACAAGGATGAACAGCTTCCGATCCGTCTGTGCTATACAGGAAATACATATTCAAACCCAAGAAAATTGCAGGGAAAATTAAAGGAAGTTACACAGATCGGTGCTGAGCTTATAAATGATGATTCTTCTGCAGCAGATGCAGAGATCATTGCAACTGTTGTTGATTCTTTTAAGGCGCTTGGAATCGACGAGTTCCAGATCGAGATCGGACAGATCGATTACTTTAAGGGAATCGTTGCAGAAGCCGGAATTACAGAAGCCGAAGAACTTCAGATCAAGGAATACATCAATATTAAGAACTTCTTTGGTTTGGAGGAATATCTGAAGAAACTGGATCTGAGTCCTGTTTTAAAGAAAGCCTTTCTTGCATTTGACTCTTTATTCGGTGGAGAATCCATGTTAGAGCAAGCAGAAAAGCTGGTTACAAATCCGGTATCACTTGCAGCTGTTCACAGATTACAGAGAATCTATAAGGCATTATGCTGTTATGGATATGACAAATATATCGGCTTTGATCTCAGTATGTTAAATGGTTATAACTATTATACCGGCGTGATCTTCCGCGGATATACCTACGGAACCGGAGATGCAGTTGTAAAGGGTGGCCGATATAATAACCTGTTAAAGCAGTTTGGCAAAGATGCACCGTCTATTGGTTTTGCATTTACCGTAGAAGAACTGATCATGGCACTGTCCAGACAGAATATCGAGGTTTCGGTTGAATATTCGAATACGATCATTCTCTATGATATCGAGAATCAGGAGCCCGCGATCAGTCTTGGTAAGAGTCTGCGCCAGAATGATAAGAAGATTGAATTGATACGCAAATCTGTCAGAAAGTCAGTGGAAGATTATCTGGAATATGCAAAAAGAGAGCATTTTTCCGGACTGTTTTATTTTGAAAACAGTGATACGGTCAAGGTATTTGATCTTGTGTCCGGTGATGAGAACGAGGTGGCTATCGCATCCTTGAAATAAGCGGACAAAAACAGAAAGAAATTCAAAATTAGAATTTGATCGATGGATAGATTGGAGAGATAAATCAATGAGATATTTAACATTTGCACTTGCAAAGGGCAGACTTGCAAAGAAAACCCTTGCATTGCTTGAACAGATAGGAATTACCTGCGATGAAATGAAAGACCCGGATACCAGAAAGCTGATCTTTGTGAATGAAGAAATGAAGCTGAAGTTCTTCCTTTCAAAGGCAACAGATGTACCAACCTATGTAGAATACGGTGCAGCAGATATCGGTGTAGTTGGTAAGGATACGATATTAGAAGAAGGCAGAAACCTGTACGAGGTAATGGATCTCGGATTCGGTAAATGCCGGATGTGTGTCTGTGGTCCTCATAAAGCAAAAGAATTATTGAAGAAAAATGAGATCATCCGTGTTGCCAGCAAATATCCGAATATTGCAAAAGATTATTTTAATAATCAGAAGAACCAGACGGTTGAGATCATCAAATTAAACGGTTCGGTCGAGCTTGCGCCGATCGTTGGCTTATCAGAGGTGATCGTTGATATCGTTGAGACTGGAAGTACTCTTCGTGAAAACGGACTGGAAGTTTTAGAAGAAGTTTGTCCGTTATCTGCAAGAATGGTTGTAAATCAGGTAAGCTTAAAGATGGAAAATGAGAGAATCAGAAAGCTGCTTGCTGATTTAAATTCGTTGATTAATAAGGAGGCATAAAAATGAGAATTGTAAATCTGACGGAAGAAACCAGAAAGAACATTTTAAAGGATCTGTTAAAAAGAAGCCCAAGCAATTTCGGATCTTATGCAGATACAGTAGAGAAGATCGTAAATGATGTCAGAGATCGTGGAGACGAGGCATTATTTGGATATACCAAGCAGTTTGATAAAGCAGATATCAACGCCGGAAATGTTCTGGTTACAAAAGAAGAGATTGAATATGCTTATACACAGGTAGATGAGAAACTGATCGAGGTTATCAGAAAAGCAAAAGAAAACATTCGCACCTATCACGAAAAACAGCGTCAGTACAGTTGGTTTGATTCTGATCCGAAGGGTATCATGCTTGGACAGAAGGTAACAGCATTGGAATCTGTCGGAGTATATGTACCGGGTGGAAAAGCTGTGTATCCATCTTCCGTATTGATGAACATTATGCCTGCAAAGGTAGCAGGTGTTAAAAATATTATAATGACCACTCCTTGTAACAGCGAGGGTGAAGTATATGCGACTACACTGGTTGCAGCAAATGAAGCCGGTGCGACTGCTATCTACAAGGCAGGCGGCGCACAGGCAATCGCGGCTCTTGCATATGGAACGGAATCCATTCCAAAGGTTGATAAGATCGTAGGACCCGGAAATATCTTCGTTGCACTTGCAAAACGTGCGGTATACGGACATGTCAGCATCGATTCGATCGCAGGTCCATCCGAAATCCTTGTAATTGCAGATGAGACAGCAAATCCAAGATATGTTGCAGCCGATCTGTTATCACAGGCAGAGCATGATGAGATGGCATCCGCCATTCTGATCACAACTTCAAAAGAACTTGCCGAAAAGGTATCAGCTCAGGTCGATGAATTTATAAAGGTATTATCCAGAAAAGAGATCATTCGCAAATCCATTGATACATACGGCTATATCTTATTAGCTGATAATATGGCAGATGCGGTTGAAGCAGCAAATGCAATTGCTTCCGAACATCTGGAGATTGTAACTGCAAATCCATTTGATGTTATGACAAGGATCAAGAATGCCGGTGCGATCTTCATCGGTGAATATTCGTCCGAACCACTGGGTGATTATTTTGCCGGACCGAACCATGTACTTCCAACAAACGGAACAGCGAAGTTCTTCTCCCCGTTAAGTGTGGATGACTTCATTAAGAAATCAAGCATCATCTATTATTCCAGAGAAGCTCTTGAAGAAGTACATGAAGACATTGAAAGCTTTGCAAAATCAGAGCAACTTACAGCACATGCTAATTCTATTGCAGTAAGATTTGAATAGTGGTATAATATGAAACCAAGATTGCACAGGCGTCTGTATTATCAGTCCGCCTGTGCTTGTAGTTGCCAAAGTATCGGAAGAAAAATGTATAAAAACAAGGGAGAAAAGATATGGCGGATAGAGCAGTAAAATGCACAAGAAAAACCAGCGAGACAGATATTGTTCTGGAATTAAATCTGGATGGAAAGGGAGATGCAAAGATCGATACCGGTATCGGATTTTTCGATCATATGCTGACAAGCTTTGCCAAGCACGGATTTTTTGATCTGAATTTGACCGTAAAGGGTGATCTGTATGTGGATTGTCATCATACGATAGAAGATACGGGAATTGTTCTCGGAAAAGCGATCAAAGGTGCGCTTGGAGATAAAAAATCCATTAAGCGATTCGGTAATTTCTTTCTTCCTATGGATGAAACGCTTGTTATGTGTGCGATCGACCTTTCCGGAAGACCATATCTTGTTTATGATCTGAACCTGACAACAGAGCGGGTTGGATATTTTGATACACAGATGGTAAAGGAATTCTTCTATGCAGTATCCTATGGTGCGGAGATGAATCTGAACCTGAAGCAGTTCTCCGGTTCCAATGACCATCATATCATCGAAGCAGCTTTTAAGGCATTTGCAAAAGCTTTAGATGAAGCAACTTCTATAGACGACAGATTAAATGGTAAAGTGTTATCTACCAAAGGTTCACTTTAAGGAGGTACTATGAGTTATAAGAAAATTATTCCATGTCTGGATCTTGAGAATGCACTTGAAATGGCAAAGTTCTATAATGATGCCGGTGCAGATGAGATTGCATATTTTGACAGTAAAGCAACAAAGGAAGGCAGAGAAGCGAATATTGCAGTTATCAAGGAGATCTGCAAGAATGTCGATATTCCATTGATCGCATGTGGTGGAGTAAGAAGACTGGAAGATATCAAGAAGATGTTATATGCAGGTGCTTCCAAGGTTTGTATGAAATCAGCAGCATTAAATACACCGGAGCTTGTAACGGAAGCCGCTGACCGTTTTGGTTCAGAACGTATCATCGTAACGATTGACCTGAGCGAATGTAAAGAGCCTGTAGCCTATGCAGAGCAGCTTAAGGAACTCGGAGCGGGTGAGCTCCTGTTATTACATAATAATATGGTTCCTGAATATATGGATATCGTAAATGAGATCAAAAACCGTGTAGCACTTCCTGTTATTGTTTCCACCTATTCAACAAATGGGGAAGCAATCTGTGAGATGCTTGAAAAGACAAATGCTGAATCCATTTCTTTATATAATCTGAAACAAATGGATATAATGGAGATAAAGCAGGAATGCAGAAAAGAAGGCATTCCGGTTAATACATTTGAAAGTGCAGTATCCTTTGATGAATTCAAGCTGAATTCTGACGGGCTGATTCCATGTATCACACAGCATTATAAGACCGGGGAAGTTCTTATGATGGCATATATGAATAAGGAATCCTTTGAAAAGACGATCGCAACCGGCAGAATGACATATTACAGCAGAAGCAGACAGGAGCTTTGGACAAAGGGTGAGACATCCGGTCATTTCCAGTTCTTAAAATCATTAAAATTAGACTGTGATAAAGATACCCTGCTTGCAGAGGTTTCCCAGATCGGTGCAGCCTGTCATACCGGCAGCCCGACCTGTTTCTTTACGGATCTGGTTAAGAAGGAATACGATAATACCAATCCGTTAAAGGTATTTGAAGAAGAATACGATATTATCGTTGACAGAAGAAATCATCCAAAGGAAGGTTCCTATACAAATTATCTGTTTGACAAAGGAATTGACAAAATACTGAAAAAGGTTGGCGAAGAGGCAACAGAGATTGTAATTGCTGCCAAGAATCCTGATTCAGATGAAATAAAATATGAGATATCAGATTTCCTGTATCACCTTATGGTTCTTATGGTTGAAAGAGGTGTCAGTTGGACTGATATTACCAAAGAACTGGCTGATAGAAGGTAGGAGGAGAAAACAGTGGAAAAATATGGCGTAAATCAGTTAAGAAAAATGTTTCTGGAATTTTTTGAGAGCAAGGGACATCTGAAGATGAACAGCTTCTCACTGATTCCACATAATGATAATAGTTTGTTATTGATCAACTCAGGTATGGCACCATTAAAGCCTTACTTTACAGGACAGGAGATCCCTCCAAGAAGACGTGTGACCACCTGCCAGAAGTGTATCCGTACCGGTGATATCGAAAATGTAGGTAAGACTGCAAGACATGGTACATTCTTTGAAATGTTAGGTAACTTCTCATTCGGCGATTACTTCAAGCATGAAGCAATTTCATGGTCATGGGAGTTCCTGACCAAGGTTGTAGGCTTAGATGAGAACCGTTTATATCCATCTATCTACGAGGATGATGACGAAGCATTTGATATTTGGAATAAAGAGATCGGGATTGCATCGGAGAGAATTTTCCGTTTTGGGAAAGAAGATAACTTCTGGGAGCATGGCGCAGGTCCTTGTGGTCCATGTTCCGAAATCTATTATGACAGAGGCGAAAAGTACGGATGCGGTAAGCCCGGCTGTACAGTAGGTTGTGACTGTGACCGTTACATGGAAGTATGGAACAACGTATTTACCCAGTTTGAAAATGACGGCCATAACAATTATACAGAACTGGTTCAGAAGAATATCGATACCGGTATGGGACTGGAGCGTCTGGCTGTTATTGTTCAGGATGTAGATTCCATCTTTGACGTTGATACGATCAAAGCATTGCGTGATAAAGTATGTGAGATGGCTGGCGTGAAATACATGGAAGACGAGAAGACAGATGTCTCGATCCGTGTTATTACTGATCATATCCGTTCTGTTACCTTTATGGCATCTGACGGTATCCTTCCATCAAATGAAGGACGAGGTTATGTATTAAGACGTCTTCTCCGTCGTGCAGCAAGACATGGCAGATTACTTGGTATCGAAGGCAGATTCCTTGCAGAACTTTCAAAGACAGTAATCGAAGTTTCTAAGGATGCATATCCGGAGCTGGAAGAAAAGAAAGCACATATCTTTACCTGTATCAATACAGAAGAAGAAAACTTCAATAAGACGATCGATCAGGGATTATCAATTCTGAACGGCTTCGTTGAGGAGTTAAATAACAGCGGCAAAAAAGTATTAAATGGCGAAAATGCATTTAAGTTATATGATACCTATGGTTTCCCTCTTGATCTGACAAAAGAGATTCTGGAAGAAAAGGGAATCGAGGTTGATACGGAAGGCTTTAATAAGGCTATGGACAAGCAGAGAGAGACTGCTCGTAAATCAAGAAAAGTATCAAACTACATGGGAGCAGATTCAACTATTTATGAAGATATCGATACAGCTCTTACAAGTAAGTTCATCGGTTATGACAAGGTAGAAGCATCTTCCGATGTCATTGCCATAACAGCAGAATATAAAGAGGGCGATCAGGTAACATCCGAACTGGTTGATGTTATTTCCGAAGGCACAAACGGTTCGATCATCACAGCAGAGACACCATTTTATGCTACTATGGGTGGTCAGATCGGTGATACTGGTGTGATCGAGACAGAGAGCGGACGTTTCATTGTTAAAGATACGATCAAGGTTGCCGGTGATAAGATCGCACATCTTGGCTATGTTGAATCTGGCGAATTAAAGAATGGAAGCACAGCGAAGCTTTCTGTAACAGCAGACAGACGTGCACTGATCTGTAAGAACCACTCCGCAACACATCTGCTCCAGAAAGCCTTAAAGATGGTTCTTGGTGATCATGTAGAACAGGCTGGTTCATATGTATCAGAAGACCGTTTAAGATTCGACTTTACACATTTCCAGGCTATGACTCCTGAAGAGATCGCCAAGGTGGAAGCAATCGTAAATGAACAGATCGATAAAGATCTTAAGGTTAAGACAGAGGTTATGAGTATTGAAGATGCCAAGAGGACAGGTGCTATGGCATTGTTTGGTGACAAGTACGGCGAGAAGGTTCGAGTTGTATCTATGGATGACTTCTCTGTTGAGTTCTGTGGTGGTACTCATGTTCCAAATACCGGTGTGATCGGTACATTTAAGATCATCTCTGAAATGGGTGTTGCTGCCGGAGTAAGAAGAATCGAAGCACTGACTTCTGTTGGCGCATTTAATTATTATAAAGAGATGGAAGATGAATTAAAAGCAGCGGCAAAGGCAGCAAAAGCTGAACCTGCAAAGCTGGCTGAAAAGATCGAGACAATGCTCGCTGAGATCAAAGCTCTTACATCTGAAAACTCCAAGTTAAAGGATAAGCTGGCAAAGAATTCTGCCGGAGATGCACTTGCTGATGCAGTAGATGTAAATGGCGTAAAGGTTCTTGCTACCAGCGTAGAAGATACAGATATGAATGCACTTCGTAATCTGGGAGATGATTTCAAGAACAAGCTTGGAACATCGGTTGTTGTTCTTGCTTCCGCAAAGGATGGTAAGGTAAATCTGATCGCTATGGCAACAGACGATGCTGTAAAGAAGGGAGCACATGCAGGAAATATTATCAAAGCGTCTGCAGCACTTGTAGGCGGTGGCGGCGGTGGTCGTCCAAACATGGCTCAGGCCGGGGGAAAGAATCCTGCCGGTATTGCAGATGCACTTGCAAAAGCAGTAGAAATAGCCAAAGAACAGTTAAATGCCTAAAAATAGAAAATAATAAAATTTTTTGTTGACGTTTCAATAATATATGTTATAATTGACTTCGTGCTTAAATAATACCCAAACAGTTGTTATTTTATTAGCATAGTACACAACTGGAGGGAGGTCAGGTGAGAGAATGTCAAATGTAATAGTTAAAGAAAACGAAACATTAGATAGCGCTCTTCGCAGATTCAAGAGAAATTGTGCGAAGGCTGGTATCCAGCAGGAGATTCGTAAGAGAGAACATTACGAAAAGCCAAGCGTTAGACGTAAAAAGAAATCAGAGGCAGCTAGAAAGCGCAAATATAAATAATCTATAGTTTGGATTAGTAAATATGATTTTTTGAGTACCGAGCAATCGGTACTCTTTTTTTGCGTAATGAGCCAAATACAGATTTCGTGTTTACACGAAAATCTGTATTTGGCGAATGAGCGGCATCGAGCCGATAGGCGAGATGGGGCGGTGTAAGAACATTTGTGTTCTTACGAACGCAAAAGGGGCGACTGCCGCGATACCTGATAGGATTTTCCTATCAGGTGCGTAAAACTGTTTACACGAAAATCTGTGCTTGGCTCACTTACGCAAAAAAAGAATATATAAAATGTATGCGAAACAATTAGGTATGATGGTGCGGCGTAAGAAGATGAAAAACGCAATAAACATTCTTGCAATGATCTTTGCCTGGGGAGCTTTAACTTTAAGCATTTTTGCATTTGGAGGTATATCTGATCTGATTCACACATAGTATAGATATAAAGTCAGTTGGGTATCAGATCATGCAGCTTCCATTTAATCATAACAGTCTATATGATGTGCCGGATGTCACACCGGACATTAAAAAAAGTTCATCCAAAATCACAATTCATGATAATCACATTATCTATATTGAAAACTATAAATGTATTATATCCTGTTCGGATACCCGGATCCTTGTAAAAACAAAAAAGAATACCATATCTATAAATGGAATTTGCCTGAAAATTGAATATTATTGTCCGGAAGAACTGAAGATATCAGGCAACATTCTATATATCAATTATGAATAATATTGTGTACATAGAAGGGGGAAACCGGATGTTTGATATTATATTAAGGTATCTGTATGGATTTGCAAAAATTCATCTTCGCGGCATTCATATCAACCGTTTTGTAAATCTGTGCAAAGCCAGAGATATTAAACTTTGGAATCTGGCGCAGAAAGAAGATGAAATATTCTTTTTTACTGCTTCAAAGGATATAGCACGATTGGAAGAACCTGCACGGAAAACAGGAAGTGATGTAGAGGTTCTAAGAGTATATGGTATTCGCGAGTTTATTCGAAAAAATAAAAAAAGAATTCCGTTTGTGGCTGGGTTTATCTTGTTTGCTGTTCTGATCTATATTCAATCGTTATTTATATGGGAAATTTCCGTTTCCGGTGAATCAGATTATACATCGGATGAGATACTACAACATATCAATGAATATTATGTGCAGACCGGAACTCCAAAGTCAAAAGTAGACTGCGCAGAGCTGGAGAAAAATCTCCGGAAAGACTTTGAAGATATCGCCTGGATATCATGTGCGCTTACGGGAACAAAGCTGTCGGTGGAGATCACGGAAACATTGAATGTATTTACGGATACCTCCATGAAAAAACCATGCAACATCATTGCTTCACAGAACTGTACGATCACGGAGATCGTAACAGCATCCGGAACACCGGTAGTAAAGGCGGGAGATGATGTGAAAAAAGGCGATATCCTGATCTCTGGTGCAGTTTATCTGTATGATGATAATAATGAAGTTCTGGATACAAATTATGTATCTGCAGAAGGAACTGTATATGGAATCTGTGTATATCATTACAAAGATACAGTTCCGTTATCCTGCTATTCCAAAGAATATACAGGAAATGAAAAGAGCTATTATTCCTTTGGTGCATTTCAGTACAGCCTTACCCCTTATGTACCAAAATGCTCTTTCGAAGCATATGATTTGTTCAGTGATACGAACCGGCTTCATATAGGTAAGAATTTTTACCTGCCATTTCAGATAGAAGCATACACAATAAAGGAGTACCGGTTAAAAAAAGAAACAGTATCCATGGAAGCGGCGGCTGCGTCAGTAAAAGAAAAATTAAGTCGTTATATTGGCAATTTGCAAGAAAAAGGGGTGCAAATAATAGAAAATAATGTTAAAATAACGAATAGCGGAGATGAATGTCTTGCGGAAGGAGATATAACCGTAAGACAGTTGATCGGGATTCCGCATGAATTACAGATTATAAGTGAGGAACAGACGCTTGAGTGAATTCAGCAAATCAATTACAGTTATATCCGAATACGTTCAGAATGTATTTGGACAATTTGATGTACATGCAAAAAAAATAGAAAAAGCATTTCATGTTTCTATGATCCTGCGCGATGATAAGCTGAAGGTTTCAGGAGAAGAAAAAGACGTGGAGCAGGCGGTTCATGTACTGATCCAGTTATTTGCAGTTGCAGCCAGAGGCACTGCGATCGATGAACAGAAGGTTGATTATACGATCGCCATGTCTAAGGATCATCCTCAGGAAACACAGGAAAATATTGCTGATCTGGATCGGGATATCATATGTCACACGATCAATGGCAAACCGATCAAACCAAAAACACATGGACAGAAGGCATATGTAAATGCAATCGATAAATCCATGATCGTATTCGGTGTAGGTCCTGCCGGAACCGGTAAAACATATCTTGCAATGGCAAAAGCGATCACTGCTTTTAAGAATGGTGAAGTAAACCGGATCATTTTGACACGTCCGGCAATTGAAGCTGGCGAAAAGCTTGGATTTCTTCCGGGAGATTTGCAGAGCAAGGTCGATCCTTATTTAAGACCGCTTTATGATGCATTATATGAGATCATGGGACCGGAGTCCTTTGCCAAGAATATGGAAAAAGGTCTGATTGAAGTAGCACCACTTGCATATATGCGGGGACGTACACTGGACAATGCTTATATTGTACTGGACGAGGCACAGAATACAACACCGGCACAGATGAAGATGTTCTTAACCCGTATTGGTTTTGGATCGAAAGCAATCATTACCGGTGACCTTTCCCAGAAGGACCTTCCGTTTGAGACAAGATCGGGACTGGAAGTAGCTTTGACCGTTATCAAAAATATCGAAGAAATCAGTGTCTGCCATCTGACAAGTCTTGATGTTGTAAGACATCCGCTGGTACAGAAGATCGTAAATGCATATGAGGTTTACGAGGAGAAGCAGAACAGGCAGAAAAAACAGCGTTCGGAGCAGGAAAATCGTAACCAAAACGATGGCAGACGATACGGAGAGAGCCGAAATAATAAAAGAAAAAGGTAAGAAATACAATGTCATTAAATATAGAAAATGAATATGGAGAAATCCAGATCCCTGATTATGAACATGTGATCGAAACAGTGATCGGACAGGCTCTGAATTTTATAAAATGTCCTTATGAATGTGAGATTTATGTATTGCTCACAGATAATTCGGGCATACAGACTATCAATAATTGTCAGAGAAATATCGATGCACCTACAGATGTGCTGTCATTTCCTCTGATTGATTATAAGGAACCCGGAGATTTTAGTGTTGTAGACGGGGATACCTGTGATTATTTTAATCCGGAATCAGGAGAACTGATGCTTGGAGATATTATTATTTCCATGGATCGAGTATATGAACAGGCAAAGAGTTACAATCACTCGAACACCAGAGAACTGGCATTTCTGGTTGCACACAGTATGCTTCATTTATTTGGTTATGATCATATAGATGAAGAAGAACGCAAACAGATGGAAGATCTTCAGGAACAAATACTTAATGAGAAAGGATACACAAGGGATTATGAAGAAAACTAAATATGCAATTGCTTTAGCAGCATTAGGAGTTTTATCACTTGGTGTTATGGGATGTGGTAAGAAAGAGACATCAACAGAAGCAACCACAGAAACCACAACGACAGAAGCAACAACAGAAGCTACCACAGAGGCAGCAACAGAAGTACAGCATGAGGGCGTATATAACGACCTGACTGGCGAATGGGTTACAGACCGGACGGAAGAGTACGGTCGTCCGATCGCAGTTATGTTAAATAATATTTCTGACGCTATGCCACAGTGCGATATAGGTAAAGCAGATATCGTTTATGAGATGAAGGTAGAAGGTGGAATTACCAGACTGCTTGGTATTTTTAACGATTATTCCAATCTTGAAAAACTTGGATCAATCAGAAGCTGCCGTCCATATTATGTAACCGTTGCTATGGAATATGATGCAATCTATATGCATTACGGTCAGTCCCCACAGGGTGAGGAAAAACTTTCAAGCTCAGGAATCAATAATCTGAGTGGCTTAAGTTCAGAAGGTGGAGTAACATACTACAGAGCATCTGACAGGGTATCACCACATAATGTATTTACAGATACAGAAAAGATCAAAGCCGGCATCGAACAAAAAGGATATGAAACAAAGCATAGCGATAGTTTCAAGAGTGTGTTCTCATTTAATGAAGAGATCACAGCTCCTGCTGGCGGCGAAAAGGCAGAAAAGATTACAACTCCGATCAGCAATTACACAACACCTTGGTTTGAATATCATGCAGATGATGGCCTCTACTACAGATTCCAGTATGGCGGAGAACAGACAGATGGAAATACAGGTGATCAGCTTAAGTATGAAAATGTCCTGATCCAGTTTGCTCATTATACAAGCATTGATGATCATGACAGACAGCAGCTTGATCTGGTTGGTGAAGGAACCGGACTTTATGCATCCAATGGAGTGATCGTTCCTGTAACATGGAAAAAATCATCTGAAAATGCGATCACAAAGTATTATACAGAGGATGGCAATGAATTAAAGCTGAATCCTGGAAAAACATGGGTGACAGTATTTGAAAAAGACAAAGCTGACAGCGTAACATGGGAATAAGCAAATAAATATATAAGAAAAAAGGAAAACAGGCAGGTAAAAGCTAATAATTACCAGCCTGTTTTTTGCATAGATCTGATGGATGTGCAGATAATCATGATAAGAGGTGATTATCTGTGAAAAAATTTTATTGATTCTTGGTGGGATGCTCATTCTGTTTTTGCTTGCTTTTTGCTGTTCCTATACGATATACCAGAAAACTGACAGCTTTTCGGATGATTCATATGCCGTAGAAACAATAACAGGCAAAGGACGATCCGGCAAACGACAAGAGATTCAATACGATCCAATTTCAGAAGAAAAAACATCAGAAGAAAAAACATCAGAAGAAAAAACACCAACATATGGAACGACAACCGGAGAACGATCGTTGTCCGAAGATGCTTCCACACAGGTGGCGGCGGAGTCGTATCGTTTTCTGGTAAATGAATTAAATGGATATGTAGCGGTTTTTACAGCAAATGGCAGTTTGTATGAATTTACAGATATCCGGATCAAGGATCTGGACAACATTCTAAAAAACAGGATCATAAATGGTATTAAATTTCAAAAAGAGAAAGAATTGTTTACTTTTCTTGAATCATGTTCCAGTTAATGCTAGAATATGGATGGTTTAAAAGGAGTAAATAAAAATGATATATGACTTGATCGTAGCAGGTGCAGGTGCTTCTGGTATGACTGCAGCTATCTGCGCAACGGATGCAGATATTTACAAACAGTTTCAGCATAAAGCAGATCAGACCCGGAAGCGTTCTGTACTGATCATTGAGAAAAATAAAAAGATCGGAAAAAAACTATATGCAACCGGAAATGGCAGATGTAATCTGTCAAACAGCAGTTTTCGTCTGGAATGTTATAACAGTAAAAATGAATTTTTCCCATATAAGGTGATCGGAGCAAAGGATTATCAGATTGTAAATCAATTTGCGGAACAGCTTGGTGTAGCTGTCAGCGATGAACACGGATATTATTATCCAATGTCCAGACAGGCATCTACGATCGTCTGGGCGTTCAACGACCGTCTGAAGAAAAATCAGATCCAGGTTCATACCGGAGAAATCGTTATAGGTCTGGAAGAACAATCCGATCATACATATTGTATTCAGACGGATCAGGGACAATATTATGCAAGAAATATAGTTCTTGCATGTGGTGGAGCTGCAGCACCTGCCCTTGGTGGTACAGATGCAGGCTGTAGTCTGTTAGATCAACTGGGTATTCCGTATTATCCATTTCAACCAGCACTCTGTAAGCTTCAGGTAAAAGAAAAGATGTCTGGGTTGGCAGGTGTTCGTTCAAAGGCACTGGTAACAGTAATGGATGCATCTTCCGAAATCCACGCACAGGAATTTGGCGAGGTCCAGTTTACCGGTCAGTCATTATCAGGAATTGTTATATTTAATCTCAGCCATACAGCCGGGGAGATGCTGCAGGATGGTGAGAGCGTTAGCCTTTGTCTGGATCTTGTACCGGATATAAATGAAGCTGATCTGTATATGCATTTCAGGAAATTCCGGACAAATAATCCGGAAAGGTCGCTTCAGGCGTGTCTGAATGGCTTTGTACATGAAAAACTTGCGACTTATATACTAGAACAATGCAGATGGAAACAGGAAAGAATATCGGAACTAAATGATGTTGAACTGCAGAAGCTGGCAGATCAAATAAAGAAACTGACCTTTCATGTCACAGCAACAGCCGGAGCAGAAGATGCACAGGTATCAAGAGGCGGCGCAGACACTCGTTTTATAGATCCGGAAACTATGAAGCTTACTGTACTGGAGCATGTATATGTGATAGGGGAGCTTTTGGATACCGACGGAATCTGCGGCGGCTATAATCTGATGTGGGCGGTCATAACTGGGATGAAAGCGGGATTTAGTATTTATGATTCGAATTAATAATATTAAGTTAAAAATTGGATACAAAAACGAAGATATTGAACAGGCAATCCGGAAAAGTTTAAGGATAAATAGCTTTCTATCCTATAAAATGGCTAAATTATCGATTGACAGCCGGAAGAAGGATCAAATCCATTATGTTGCCTCTGTAGATGTGACCTGCGATCAGGAAGAGAAAATCCTAAAAAAAGTTCACAATAACAATATTATGTTAATTAAAGGGGTGGATTTTAAAATCCCGGAGTATGGATCGATGCCGATGCAGTATCGACCGGTTATTATCGGAAGCGGTCCGGCAGGTTTGTTTGCAGGTCTTTTTCTTGCGGGAGAGGGCTATCGACCGATCATTCTGGAACGTGGTATGGCAGTTGATGAACGAACATCCTGTGTAAATGGATACTGGAAAAAGGAACATCCGTTAAATCCAAACTGTAATGTTCAGTTTGGTGAAGGAGGGGCCGGAACATTTTCTGACGGTAAATTGAATACCGTAATTAAGGATAAATCAGGAAGAAGGACTGCGGTTCTTAAGACATTTGTCGAATTTGGTGCAGATCCGTCAATCCTATATGTGAATAAGCCTCATATCGGTACAGATGTGTTATTGACTGTAGTCAAGAATATTAGAAATGAGATTATAAGGCTGGGTGGAGAGGTGCGATTTGAGCAGCTTGTAACAGATATAGAAGTGATAAATCCTGAGACAACGCTTTTACATATAAAGAAGCTTTTGAAACCGGAAGAAACATATGAATTAAAAAGCAATGCGGTGATACTTGCGATTGGTCACAGTGCAAGAGATACCTTTGAAATGCTCTATAAGCGTGGAATTCCGATGGAACAGAAGCCGTTTGCAATGGGACTCCGAATCGAACATCCAAGAACCTTTATCAATGAAGCACAATATGGATATCATCCCGATTATGAAGATTTACTGCCGACAGCAGATTATAAGCTGGTGCATCAGGCAGCAAACGGACGGGCGGTCTACTCCTTCTGTATGTGCCCCGGTGGTTACGTTGTAAATGCATCCTCAGAATCCGGAAGGATATGTGTCAATGGTATGAGCTACAGTGACCGGAAAGCGGATAATTCAAACAGTGCGATCGTTGTGAATGTTACGCCGGAAGATTATCCGGGAGATCATCCGCTTGCCGGTATGTATTTTCAGAGAGAGCTTGAAGAAAAGGCGTATCAGGCAGGAAAAGGAGCAGTTCCGGTACAACGTTTCGGTGATTTTAGAATGAACAGAATGTCTGAAATAGCCGGCAAGATCAAGCCTTGCATAAAGGGAGCTTATACGTTTTCCAACCTGAATTGTTGTTTGCCAGAGTATATCAGAGATGCTATAATAGATGGTGTTTTGTCATTTGACCGGGTGATATCCGGTTTTGCAGATGATGATGCAATATTAAGCGGCGTGGAAGCAAGAACATCTTCGCCGATAAAGATACTACGCGATGCAGATCTGACATCTGCACATACTTGTATTTATCCATGTGGAGAAGGTGCAGGTTACGCGGGAGGTATAACATCCGCAGCCGTTGACGGAATAAAAGTTTTTGAGGCAGTTATGTCGAAATTTATGATACCGGAAGCATCAACCGGAAATCAGAGAATGTGAGGTTTCAGATTTAAAATGGAAGATCGTTTATACTTAAAAAATAAAAAAAGAATCGTGATCAAGATCGGTTCATCTTCATTGATCCATGAGGAGACGGGTGGGCTTGATTACATAAAACTTGAAAAACTGGTACGGATCATCAGTGATCTGAAAAATCAGGATAAGGATGTTGTATTGGTATCCTCCGGTGCAATCGGTGTTGGTTCGAAGTCGTTAGGGCTTCAGAAAAAGCCAAAGACAACATCACTCAGACAGGCATGTGCAGCAGTTGGACAGGGACAGCTCATGATGGTATACCAGCGTCTGTTCTATGAATATCACCAGATCGCAGCTCAGGTTCTTCTGACGTTTGATGTAATCACATCTCAGGAAAGAAGACATAACGCTGTAAATACTTTTAATGAATTATTACAAATGGATGTTATTCCTGTAGTTAATGAGAATGATACAGTTGCAATTGAAGAAGTGGATATAAACTTTGGAGATAATGATACCCTTTCCGCTATCGTAGCCAACATGATCAATGCTGATCTTTTATTATTATTGACAGATATTGATGGCTTGTACACGGACGATCCAAGAAATAATCCGGATGCAACATTGATCCCTGTCGTAGAACGCATCGACGATAAGATCAAAGCAATGGCAAAGGGCGCCGGCTCCGGATATGGAACCGGTGGTATGACGACAAAGATTTCTGCGGCGAAGATTGCTGCAAATTCAGGAGCAGATATGCTTATTTTATCAGGAGATGATATAGGAAATCTCGGTCGGGCATTAAATGGCGAATCTGTCGGAACCTTATTTAAAGCATATAAAGAGCCGAATTTTGATGTCGTAAGATACATTACACATAAGGAATATCTGCAGTAGCAATGGATATAGTGTGTACCATCGTATCATATATAAGATGGGTCTGATCAAACAGAAGCAGTATCCGATTCCGAAATAACAGAAATGAACAGGTGAATAAGAATGGACGAAAAAAAGATTGCAAGAATCAATGAATTATATAAGAAATCCAAGACTCCGGCAGGACTTACGTCGGCTGAAAAGGAAGAACAGAAAAATCTCAGACAGGAATACATTTTTGCCATGAAACAGAATCTGAGAAGTGTATTAAATAACATTGATATCAAAGAACCGGATGGTAGTATTACCAGGTTGGAAGATATCGATCCAACAAAAAAAGTATGATGGAACAGACAAAAGCAGAACTAAGAAAACAATATAAGCAAAAGCGGCGTGCCTTAACACCGGAGCAGGTGACCGTTGCTTCAGCGCAGATCAGGAAGCAATTTCTGAATTCAGATGAATATAAAGATTGCAATCATCTGCTGATCTATGTCAGTCAGGATAATGAAGTGGATACGGTCGAGATTATAAAGCAGGCACTTACAGATGACAAAGTCGTTGCTGTGCCAAAGGTATACGGAGATCATATGCATTTTCATCGGATCCATGGAATGAGCGATCTAAAGGTAGGTGCGTATGGCATCTTAGAGCCTGCCAGCTGTGAGATGCTTCATCCGACGGAAGGAATTCTGATCGTCCCGGGAATTGTATTTGATATAAACGGACATCGGATCGGATATGGCGGTGGATATTATGACCGCTATATGAAGCTTCATCCGGAACTTACTGCGGTTGCATTTGCCTATGATTATCAGGTGTTGCCGGAGATTTCATGCGAATCATTTGACGAAAGACCGGATCAGCTTCTGACTCCGTCAGAGATATACAGCTTTATGGAGAACAATAAATATGATTAATGAAATAGATAAAAAAATAGATAAAATTGATATAACAGAACCTTGTCCTGCCGAAGAACCATTTCGGCAATATTATTTTATAAAAAAAGCAAGGGGGTATTACCGGGAGCTTGCGAAAAAAGCAGGAAGAAACCTGACCTGTTCGATCCAGACCTATGGATGTCAGATGAATGTAAGAGACTCCGAGAAGCTGACCGGTATTCTGAAAGAAATCGGATATACTAGCAGTGATTCTGAGGATGCAGACCTTGTTATATATAATACCTGCACAGTCCGTGAGAATGCGAATCGAAAAGTCTACGGACATCTTGGAATCATGAAACATGACAAAGAGACACATCCAGATAAGATGATCGGGCTTTGTGGATGTATGATGCAGGAACCGGATGTTGTAGCTACAATTCAAAAGAAATATCGATTTGTAGATATGGTATTTGGCACGCATAATGTATTTAAACTGGCTGAAATCTACTGCAACCGTATCGAAGCCGGCGGACAGGTAGTGGATATCTGGAAGGATACCAATCTTGTTGTGGAAGATCTTCCGGTTAAGAAAGAATTCCCATTTAAGTCCGGTGTCAATATTATGTTCGGATGTAATAATTTCTGTACATATTGTATCGTGCCATATGTTAGAGGCAGAGAACGCAGCAGACAACCGGAGGACATCATAAGAGAGGTTAAGCGGCTTTCAGAGGAGGGTGTAAAAGAGATCATGCTCCTTGGTCAGAATGTGAATTCTTATGGAAAGACGTTAGAAGAACCGATGACATTTGCCGAATTATTGCAGAAGGTGACAGAAGTTGATGGAATTGAACGTGTTCGTTTTATGACCTCCCATCCAAAGGACCTGTCCGATGAATTGATCGATGTGATCGCGGCAAATGAAAAGATCTGCCGTCACATCCATCTTCCGATGCAATCCGGCTCATCCAGGATATTAAATCAGATGAATCGTCGCTATACAAAGGAATCCTATCTGGAATTAGTAGACAAGATCCGCAGACAGATTCCTGAAATATCACTTACAACCGATATTATTGTCGGTTTTCCCGGAGAAACAGAAGAAGATTTCTTAGAGACAATGGATGTAGTGAATCGGGTAAGGTTTGATACAGCATTTACATTTATATACTCCAAGCGTACCGGAACACCGGCAGCAACATTTGAGGATCATGCAACAAAGGAAGAGATCCAGAACCGGTTTGATCGCCTGATCAAGCGAGTATCAGAGATCAGCGGTGAGGAGATCTGCCGTTATAAAGGGCAGGTCATGCCTGTACTGATTGAAAGCGTCAGCGAACAGAATCAGGAACTCTTAACCGGTCGTCTGTCAAATAATATTCTGGTACATTTTAAAGGTGATCCGTCTATGATTGGCGAGATCCGGGATGTTTCGCTGGATGAATGTAAAGGCTTTTATTATATGGGAAATCTTGTATAAACCGAATTTATAGAATAGGGGTAAAAAACAGTGGCAGCTTTAACACCAATGATGCAGCAGTATATGGAAGTGAAGAATCAGTACAAGGACTGTATATTATTTTACAGACTTGGTGATTTCTATGAAATGTTTTTTGATGATGCCCTGACCGCATCCAAGGTTCTTGAGATCACTTTGACCGGAAGGGACTGCGGACAGCCGGAACGTGCACCGATGTGCGGCGTTCCATATCATGCCTGTGATGTCTATCTGAATAAGCTGATCGAGAATGGTTTTAAGGTAGCGATCTGTGAACAGGTTGAAGATCCAAAGCTTGCAAAAGGCATAGTTAAACGTGAGGTTATCCGGGTGGTAACACCGGGTACCAATATGTCAAATGCAATTCTTGATGAAACAAGAAATAATTATCTGATGAGTATTGTTGAAAACGATGGTGCATTCGGAATTTCACTGGTGGATATCACGACTGGTGAGTTTAAGACAGCGAGAGTTCCATCCTTATCAAAGCTTACGGATGAGATCAACAAATATTCTCCTGCCGAGATCATCGGCAATCATTCTTTCATGAATTGTGATCTGGATTTCATTTATCTTAGGGAGAAAATGAAAATTTCCATTTCTGAAGCGCCGGAGCATTATTTCAATCAAATGCTCTGTGAAGATGCAATTATGAGGCAGTTCGGAGTTAATAATATGGACGGACTTGGACTGAAGGATTTCCCTGACTGTATTTTATCCTCCGGAGTTCTGCTTCAGTATCTGCATGAGACACAGAAGAATTCCCTTGCACATATCAATCATATCGTGCTGTATTCTATCGACGATTTTATGATTCTTGATTCCGCAACCAGAAGAAATCTGGAACTTTGTGAGACACTTCGTGACAAACAAAAACGAGGTTCTTTGTTATGGGTATTGGATAAAACCAAGACAGCAATGGGTGCGAGAATGCTTCGAAGCATGATCGAGCAGCCTTTAATATATAAAAAGGATATCGAAGCAAGACTTGATGCAGTAGATCAGTTAAATAATGATATGATCAATCGTGATGAGATGCGGGAATATCTGAACCCGATCTATGATCTGGAACGACTGATGACAAGAATTTCCCTACGATCCGCAAATCCACGCGATATGATCGCATTTAAGACATCCCTTTCATATCTGCCGTATATCAGACAGCTTTTACAGATCTATCCGGATGGGCTTCTTGCAGATATTTATGAGAAAATGGATGAATTACAGGATATTTATGACCTGTTAGAGCGTTCAATCAACGACGATCCTCCGATACTGATTCGAGAAGGCGGTATTTTCAAGGATGGTTATCTGGAAGAAATCGATACTTTAAAATCGGCAAAGACAGATGGCAAGACATGGCTTGCAGAATTGGAGGAACGGGAAAAGCAGAAGACAGGAATAAAGAATCTTCGCATCAAGTTCAATAAAGTATTTGGCTATTATTTTGAGGTGACTAATTCCTATAAGGATCTGGTACCTGAATATTTTATAAGAAAACAGACACTTGCAAATTCAGAACGATATACAACAGAAGAATTGGACAATCTTGCAGGTTCGATTCTTGGTTCTGAAGATAAATTATATGCACTGGAATATGAAACCTATGTTGCGCTCAGAGATAAGATTGCGGGTGAGATCCTGCGTGTGCAGAATACAGCAAGACAGATCGCTTTATTAGACTGTCTCTGTTCGCTGTCATATGTGGCATCTGCCAATCAGTTTGTTCGTCCGGAGATTAACGAAGATGGTGTAATTGATATCAAAGAAGGTCGCCATCCTGTCGTTGAGAAGATGATGAACAACGGTATGTTCATATCAAATGACACCTATCTGAATAATTTTGAGAGCAGGATATCAATCATAACCGGACCGAATATGGCTGGTAAATCCACCTATATGCGTCAGACGGCACTGATCGTTTTAATGGCGCAGATCGGAAGCTTTGTTCCTGCTGCTTCAGCAAATATCGGTATCTGTGACCGTATCTTCACCAGAGTAGGGGCATCCGATGATCTTGCAAGCGGTCAAAGCACTTTCATGGTAGAGATGAGTGAGGTCGCAAATATCTTCGAAATGCCACGAAGAACAGTCTGCTGATCTTAGATGAGATCGGACGAGGAACCAGTACATATGACGGACTTAGTATTGCATGGGCAGTTGTGGAATATATTAGTAACAGTGAACTGCTTGGAGCAAAAACGTTATTTGCCACCCACTATCATGAACTGACAGAATTAGAGGGTAAGTTATCCTCTGTAAACAACTACTGTATAGCAGTAAAAGAAGACGGTGATGATATCGTATTCTTACGAAAGATCGTAAAAGGCGGAGCGGATCGAAGCTATGGTATTCAGGTAGCCAAGCTTGCTGGAGTACCGGATATCGTGATCAATCGTGCAAATGAGATCTGCAACCAGCTTATCGATACGGATATAACGACGAAATTAAAAGATATCAAGATAACAAATGATTTTCATAAAAGTGCTTCCGATACCCAGATGTCATTTCTGGCAAATCCGGAAGAGAGTGCCATTCTGGAGGAGATCAAGAATGTAGATCTGTCCAACATGACACCGATGAAAGCATTGTTATATCTGAATGAATTACAGGAGCGAATCCGTTAAGGAGAATTTATGATAAAATTACTGGATCAATATACAATTGATAAGATCGCAGCCGGTGAAGTGATCGAACGTCCCGGCTCGGTTATTAAAGAATTAGTAGAGAATTCCATCGATGCGGGTGCAACTGCGATCACCATCGAGATCAAAGAAGGCGGTATGAGCTTTATCCGTATCACAGACAATGGATGTGGTATCTCAAAGGAGGAAGTTCCGGTTGCCTTCCTTCGTCATGCAACCAGTAAGCTTCAGACGGCGGATGATCTGTTAAAGATCGCATCCTTAGGCTTCCGTGGCGAGGCGTTATCTAGTATAGCCGCAGTTGCCAGGTAGAGCTGATCACCAAGCAGGAAGATGCGCTTACCGGAACCAGATACCAGATCCACGGCGGAAAAGAGATCTCAAATGAGGAAATCGGCGCACCGCTTGGTACAACGATTGTTGTAAGAAATCTGTTTTATAATACACCTGCCAGAAAGAAATTCATGAAGACGCCTGCAACAGAGGGCTCGTATATCTACGATCTTGTCTGTCGTATGGCAATGTCACATCCGGATGTTTCATTTAAGTTTATTATGAATGGAACAGATAAGCTATTTACATCCGGCAACGGCAGACTAAAAGAGATCATCTATCATATATATGGTAGAGATATTACGAATAACCTTCTGGAAATCCATGCAGCAAATGATCAGGTAAAGATCACAGGATATCTTGCAAAACCGAGTATATCCAGAGGTAACCGTTCATTTGAAGATTATTATGTAAACCAAAGGTATATAAAGAGCAATATATTAACAAAGGCAATCGAAGATGCATATCGTACCTTTGTTATGGTTCATAAATTTCCATTTACAGTTATCAATTTTGAGATTGATCCATCTCTGATCGATGTAAATATCCATCCTGCAAAACGGGAATTGAAGTTCATAAATGAACCGGATATGTATGATTTTACTTATATCAGTGTCAGAAAGGCGCTGTTATTTAAAGAACTTATCCCGACTGTTACACCGGGAAAGGATAAGCGGCCGGAGACACTGGCAGAACGAAAGGTGGAGAAGCGCCCGGAGCCATTCGAAACAAACCGGAGGGCCACAGAGCTTTCTCCGCAGCCGGCAAGGCCAGCGCAGCAGAAAAAGCCAGGCATGCCAATGCAACCGGCAAATTCAGGTATATCTGCTCAACCAACACCGACACCATCTGTTACGATGGAAAACAGAAGCAGCTCGCCGGTTGAAATCCAATATTTGAAAGGAGATAATCAGTCTGGTAAAAATATCACAAATAATATGGTTGCTGAAAATATTGTTCCGTATTTGACACAACCGGAAAAGACAGCATTAAATCCTGCTGAAACGAGTGTACAGACTAACGAAACATCAGAACAGAAGAAACAGGAACCGATCACATCGGAAGCTAAGATTAAATACGAGCAGATGGATATGTTTGAAGATAAATTTCTGACACCGGAAGCTAAGAAAAAGCACCGGATCATCGGGCAGTTATTTAAGACATACTGGCTGATCGAGTACGAAGATAAGTTCTTTATCATGGATCAGCATGCCGCACATGAAAAGGTAAAATTTGAGGAATTAATGGCAAACTATAAGAATAAGACTGCCATTCCTCAGTATCTGATGCCACCTGCGATCGTATCCTTGAGCGGAACAGAATCAGAGTTCTTACGGGAAAATCTGGAATTTTTCCAGAATCTGGGATTTCAGATCGAAGGTTTCGGTGGAAAAGAATACAAGCTGTCAGCCGTTCCGGCAAATCTGTTCGGATTAGACGGCAGAGAATTATTTCTGGAATTTATCGGAGAGTTATCCGAAAACGGACAGAAGCAGACGATTGATACATTTATCAGTAAACTTTCCACAATGGCGTGTAAAGCTGCGATAAAGGGGAATACTTCCATTAGCTTTAAGGAAGCAGACATCCTGATCGACCAGTTGATGAAGCTTGAAAATCCATATACCTGTCCGCATGGCAGACCAACCCTGATCTCCATGACAGAAACAGAACTGGAAAAGAAATTCAAACGAATTGTTTAGTAATTAAACTTATATAGAAACGGAGCAGCAAATGAAGCCTCTTGTTATATTAACCGGACCGACAGCCGTAGGTAAAACAAATCTGTCGATCGGTCTTGCAAAAAGAATAAACGGTGAGATCATTTCTGCAGATTCCATGCAGGTCTATCGAAAGATGGATATCGGAACTGCCAAGATCATGCCGGAGGAAATGGATGGCATTCCCCATCATCTGATCGATGTATTAGATCCGAAGCAGCCGTTTAATGTTGTATTATTTAAAGAACTTGCAACAAACGCGATGGATGATATCTATGCCAGAGGACGGATACCTGTCATTGTCGGCGGAACCGGCTTTTATATTCAGGCAGTTTTATACGATATTCATTTCGATGAAAATGACGATGATAAAAGCTACCGTACTTATCTGGAACAGCTTGCGGAAAAACATGGAAATCTCTACCTTCATCAGATGCTTGAAAAAGTGGATCCAGCGTCAGCCGCAGCCATTCATTATAACAACCGCAAACGTGTGATCCGGGCATTGGAATTCTATAAAGAGACAGGAATCCCGATCTCCGAACATAACGAGAAAGAATCCAAACGGATTTCTCCATATAATTTTGAATATTTTGTGTTAAATGATGCAAGATCAAAATTATATGATAGAATAGACAGGCGAATTGACATCATGGTAGAACAGGGATTGATCGAAGAGGTAAAGGCATTAAAGGATCAGGGATATACAAAAGATCTGATATCCATGCAGGGGCTTGGATATAAAGAGATCCTCGATTATCTGGATGGTGTAACATCTCTGGATGAAGCCTCTATATCTTAAAACGTGATACCAGACATTTCGCCAAGCGTCAGATCACATGGTTTAAGAGGGAAAAAGAAGTCACCTGGGTGGATAAGAGTGAATTCACATCAGAAGATACCATTATGGATTTCATGCTTGAACAGTTGCGGTCAAAGGGAATTATTTCATAAAATAAAATGGAGCAGATAAAATGAACACATTATTAAAAGATTATTATACATCCTTACACATTGATGAACGGGTATTTGATTACTGTCAGAAGATTGAAGACAGCTTAAAGGACCGTTTTGCAGCGATCGATGCCATCTGTGAGATCAACCAGATGAAGGTCATCAAAGCCATGCAGGATAATCGTCTGGCGGAAGCGCATTTTGCAGGTTCCTCCGGATATGGTTATACCGATGACGGACGAGATGCACTCGAACGGATCTATGCAGATGTATTCCACACGGAAGATGCGCTGGTCCGTTCTCAGATCACCTGTGGAACACATGCGATCTGTACAGCGTTATTTGGTAACTTAAGACCGGGAGATGAACTGCTTGCAATCTCAGGAAAACCATATGATACGATGGATGAGATCATCGGACTTCGCCCTTCACCGGGTTCTTTGGCAGAATATGGTGTTACATACGCCCAGGTAGATCTGACACCGGAAGGAGAGTTTGATTTTGAAGGAATCCGAAATGCGATCAATGAACACACAAAGCTTGTGGAGATCCAGCGTTCCAAGGGTTATGCCGTACGTCCGACTTTATCCTGTGAGAAGATCGGAGAAGTGATCACATTTGTAAAGAGTATCCGTCCGGACATCATCTGTATGGTAGATAACTGTTATGGTGAATTTGTTCAGGATAAAGAACCAACAGACTATGGCGCAGATCTGATCGCAGGTTCCCTGATCAAGAATCCGGGTGGCGGACTGGCTCCGATCGGTGGTTATATCTGTGGTAAGAAGGAATATGTGGAAAATGCCGCATACCGTCTTACAACTCCGGGACTTGGCAAAGAGGTTGGTGCATCTTTAAATAATACAAAGGCTTTTACACAGGGCTTATTCATGGCTCCATCGGTTACGGCAAGTGCTTTAAAGGGTGCGATCTTTGCTGCAAATGTATATGAAAATCTTGGTTTTAAGACAGTTCCGAATAAGACAGAGGATCGTTTTGATATCATACAGGCAGTTGAACTTCAGACACCGGAACGTGTGGTTGCTTTCTGTGAAGGGATTCAGGCGGCTGCACCTGTTGACAGCTATGTAAAGCCTGTACCATGGGATATGCCGGGATATGATTCTCCTGTCATCATGGCGGCCGGTGCATTTGTATCCGGTTCTTCAATTGAACTTAGTGCGGATGCCCCTATGAGAGAACCGTATGCTGTATATTTTCAGGGAGGACTTACCTATCAGCATGCAAAATTTGGAATTGTAATGACATTGCAAAAAATGGTAGAAAATAATCTTATAGTGTGGTAGATTTAGTTCGAATGTCACCTTTCTTTCAGGCATTGGAGAGGCGGAGAGAAAAGGAGGACATATGAATTCTAATTTTACAATGCGGGATATGGCTGTTACAGAGCGACCATATGAAAAATGTCAGCAGAGTGGTCCTTCCGCTTTGAATGATGCCGAACTGCTTGCAGTCATACTTCGAAGCGGAAGCCGAAAAGAAAATGCACTGGTTACAGCCCAGCGTATTCTGAACCGTCATTCGGTTCATAAAGGCTTAGTCGGGTTGAAGCATCTGACATTGGAAGAACTGATGTCGATTGATGGGATCGGACATGTAAAAGCGATCCAGATGCAATGTATCGGTGAATTATCAAGACGGATAGCGGAAGCGGAATATAAGCCATTTCTGACATTTGGCAATCCGCAGAGTATAGCAGATTATTTTATGGAACGTACCAAATATCTGGATAAAGAGCGGGTTTACAGCCTGCTGTTTGATTCCAGACATTGTTTGTTGGGAGAAAACTGTATATCAGAGGGAACGATCGATCATGCAGTTATATCTCCAAGAGATATCTTTATAGATGCCTTAAGCTATCACGCAGCATATGTTGTTTTGCTGCATAATCATCCATCCGGGAATCCGGAACCAAGCAGACAGGATATCTGCTTGACAAAGAGAGTAGCAGAAGCAGGCAGAATGCTTGGAATCCTGTTATCTGATCATATTATTATAGGGAATAATTGTTTTGTCAGTCTGGCAGAAAGAGGAATGTTGAATGAGACGTCGTAACAGAAAAAGAATAGAAATAACTCCAAAATATTTTTTGCTTGCATTAACGATAGTATGTGTAGTTTTAATGATCGCATCACTGTTTTTTGACAGTATAATGCCGTCAGTCCGTAATGCAACAAACACGTTTATTCTTCCAATGCAAAAAGGAGTAAATACAGTAGGAAGCTGGGTAGAATCCAAGGCAGAAGCACTGAAAAATTACGAAGATATCGTGGCGGAAAACGATAAGTTAAAGGAACAACTGGATACCTATAGATCCACACTTGCCCAATATGAACAGAACTCTTATGAGCTGGACCGGCTGCAGAAGCTGTATGAGCTGGATGCACAGTATACTGATTATGATAAAACAGGAGCAAGAGTTATATCTAAGGATACCGGAAACTGGTTTGATGTCTTTTATATTGACAAAGGAACCGATGATGGACTGTCTATTGGTTGTAATGTATTATATGGAAATGGTCTGTGCGGAATTATCACAGAGATTGGAGCGGATTATGCAAAGGTCCGTTCGATCATCGATGATACAACAAATGTAAATGCAACAATCCTGCCGGCTCAGGCAATCTGTAATGTATCCGGAAGCCTAACGAATTATGCAGACGGCTACCTGCTTGCGGAAAATATAGATAAAGATGCAGATATATCAGAAGGAGATCAGGTTGTGACCTCACATGTTTCGAGCAAATATCTTTCTGGAATCAATATAGGCTATATTGCAAAGATAGAAAATGATTCCAACAATCTGACCAAGACAGCGTATATTACGCCGGCTGCTGATTTTTCTAATATTGAAGAGGTTCTGGTGATCCGCCAGACAAAGAAAAATGTTACAGATTAAAAACAATTGACAGAACTAAATGGTAGAGAAGGTTGAAATAGAATTGAAACGAGTATTTACATTAGGAATTTTGATCATTATATGTTTTGTATTACAGACTGCATTATTTCCCTATATAGAAATTGCCGGAACAGCACCGGATCTGATGCTGATACTGACAGTTTCTTTTGGTCTTATGCGCGGTAGAAAAGAAGGAATGCTGGTTGGTTTTTTCTGCGGTTTTCTGTATGATCTGTATTTTGGATATGCGATCGGACCGTTTATGATACTTTATATGATTCTTGGATATTGCAATGGATTTTTCCACCGTTTATATCTGGTGGAAGATGTTCTTTTACCAATGCTGATCATTCTGATCGACGATCTGTTTTTTAATTTTGCAACATATATTATCTTTTTCTTGTTGCGGAACAGGCTGGAATTTTCAACCTATCTGAAGGATATCATTCTTCCGGAAATGATCTATACAGCATTGATCACACTCTTTACATTCAAGTTTTTTGTATTTGTGAACAAGACACTGAAGCGTCTGGAAAAAGCAAACGAATAAGAACTGGAAGGAAAATACAATGATAAAAGAATTTTTGGATCTGATAAAAGAAAATATTGTAGAACATGTAAAACACCGGTTGTTTGTTGTGACATTGATCGTTCTGGTTCTCTTTGGTGTACTGGTTTACCGTCTGTTTGATCTACAGATCGTAAACGGAGAAAAGTATCAGGAAAGCTTTACCTATAAATCAGTGAAAACAGTCTCGGTGAAAGCAACCCGTGGAAATATATACGATTGTAACGGAAAACTGATTGCTTATAATGAAGCTTCCTATACATTGTCATATAACAGTGCTACCGATCTGTCAGAGATTGCTGCTGCACAGGGAACAACATCCAACGAACTGCGAAATGATATAGTATATAAAACAATCCTGATTCTGGAGCAGAATGGAGATAAAATATCAGTCAGTCTGCCAATCAAGCTGACAGGAAAAGGATTTGAGTTTACAGTATCAGGAACATCATTAAATACTTTTCTTATGAATGTATACAGTGCCAGCTCTGTCGATAAACTGACAGATCAGCAGGCATCCTCAACAGCAGAAGATGTATTCCGTTATATGAGAGGAAAGGATCTCTTCAATATTTCAGATACTTATTCGGATGAAGCAGCATTAAAGATTCTTGCCGTCCGGTATGAGATCTGGCTGAACCGTTACCAGCAATACATGTCTGTCCAGCTTGCGGATGGTATCAGCGAGGAAAGCTATGCAACGATCAAAGAAAATTCAAATGAACTACCAGGCATGGAAGTAAACGTAGAATCCCACCGTGTCTATAATGATGCTATTTATTACGCACATATTATCGGATATATCGGAAATATCTCAAATGAAGAGATGGACAAATATAACGAGAATCTGGATGATTCCGAAAAATATACGGCTGATGACATGATCGGAAAGGCCGGGTTGGAAAGTGAATTTGAATCTTATCTGCGTGGTAAAGACGGATATCAGAAAATGTATGTAGATAATCTGGGGAAGGTGATCGAGGTTATTGATTCGCAGGATTCTGTAGCAGGAAATGACATTTATCTGACGATTGACTCGGATCTTCAAAAATACTGTTATAATGCTCTGGAAAAGGAAATTACTTCCATCCTGCTTGCACATATTAAAAATGTAACAACATCAAATGACAAAGATGATATCCCGATCACTGACGTTTATTTTGCATTATTTGATAATAACATTATCAGCATTGACGATCTGGCAGCAAAGGATGCCACAGATCTTGAGCGTTCAGTAAATGATACATTTCAGAGTTCCAAAAGCTATACACTTGGAAGACTGGATGATATCCTGAATTCAAGTCATATACCATTATATAATCTGACAGACCAGTATCAGGATTATATGGAATTTATCTGCGAACAATTAAGTGATGCAGGCATTTACAGTCCAAGCAAGATATCAAAAACAGATGATACCTATGTATCTTATATCAATAATAATATTTCGCTGTGTGAGTATCTGAAATATGCGATCAGCCAGGGCGCAATCGACATTTCCGGTATTTCAACGAAAAGTGATTATTATGATACAGATGAAATCTACAATGTGCTGACGGAATATATTTTAAAAGAATTTGAAAATAATACCAGTTTCGACAAACTTGTTTTCAAATATATGATAATATCAGGAGAACTTACAGGAAGTCAGGTTATTAACCTGTTATATGACCAGGGTATCTTAAATATGGCAACAGATGAGGACTATTCCGATTATAAGGCAGGATCCATCAGCAGCTTTGACTTTATGTGTAAAAAAATAGAACAATATGAGATAACTCCTGCCATGCTGGCACTGGATCCATGTTCCGGCTCGATTGTTGTGACTGATCCAAATTCCGGAGCTGTAAAAGCAATGACAAGTTATCCAAGTTATGATAATAATCAGCTCACAAATTCCATTGATGCAGATTATTATGCAAAGATTACGTCGGACAAGACAACACCAATGTACAGTAGAGCAACGATGCAGCAGACAGCTCCCGGATCCACCTTCAAGATGATAACTGCATTTGCAGCAATGAATGAAGGCGCAATCGGTATCAACGACGTGATCCAGACCAAAGGATATTTTGATAAAACAGAAACACCTGCAAAATGCTGGATTTATCCATCAGCACATGGGACAATCGGTATATCCAAGGCAATCGAAGAATCCTGTAACTATTTCTTCTATGAACTGGGTTACCGTATGGCAACACAAGATACCGGAACCTATAGCGATATCACTGGTGTAGAGCGGCTTCAGAAGTATGCAGGTATGTTTGGATTTGACAGCACCTCCGGCATTGAACTGCCGGAAAGTAAACCGCAGATATCAGATGCGGATGCGATCCGTACTGCGATTGGACAAGGTACAAATAACTTTACAGCAACACAGCTTGCCCGATATGTTACAACACTAGCAAACAGTGGTACATGCTATGACCTGAGTCTTGTTTCAGAGATCAAGGATATTAACGGTAATGTTGTATATAAAAATGAGCACAAGGTTCACAACCAGCTCGATTTTCCTGCCGAGCAATGGAATGTTGTCAGACAGGGCATGCGTCAGGTTGTTTCCGTCCATACGAGCAGCAGTGCTTTGATTAATCAGATCAATGTTGCAGTAGCCGGCAAAACAGGTACGGCCCAGCAGAGTGATGCCAGACCGAACCATGCGTTATTTGTATCATTTGCACCATATAAAAATCCTGAAGTTACGGTTACAAGTGTAATCCCGTTTGGATATTCTTCCGGTAATGCAGTCGAATTGACCGGACTTGTATATGCCTATTTATACGATCCGGATGTACTTGAAAATACAACGATCACCGGTAACAACGCACTTTCAGATTAAAAGATAAGATACGTCGGATAAATTCATTTTTGAACAGTTATATTTATGAAAACGAGGTAAGAAACATGAATACCGACGTTATTATTAAGGCGAACAGCCACGGGATCAGAATTATATTTCATAATGATGATCCATTGGAGCAGCTCCTGATGGATATAAAAGAAAAATTACAGCATCAAAATGCTTTTTTAAAAAAAGAAGGAAAAATTTCTGTTTCTTTTGAAGGACGGGAGTTGAGCCGAGAGGAGATTGCGCAGATTCTGTTTGCATTAAATCATCTGCCGGAGACTGAGGTGGAATTTATTTGTGATATTCCTGATAAAGGGAGAACAGAGGATCTCTGCAATCAGATTGATATTCCTCCGCACAGGTCAAAACACTGGCAGCCCGCCGCTGTCGGACATACAGCACATGTGGATCATGTTATTAGGCATGAAGATCCTGCTACAGATACGGCCGCTTCAAATAAAAAAGTATCACCAGATAATACCGCAGGTCAGAATGTTTCATCTTCAGAAGATAACAACCTGTTTTTTTACGGAAACATTCGGAGTGGCCAAACACTTGAAGTAAAAAAAGTATTATAATAATTGGTAATGTTGAAAAAAGAGCAAAAGTTATTTCCGGTGGAAATATCATTATCCTCGGCAACTTGCATGGAAGTGCAGTCGCCGGAAAAGATTTGCAGAAAAAACGCTTTGTACTGGCTCTTACCATGGAACCGGTTCATATAAAGATCGGAACTGTCAGCTATGTAGCAAAACGCCAGTTCATGATAAATTAAATACAAAGGATGCAGTGATAGCATACTGTGAAAATGACCAACTGATCTTTCAGCCGCTGTCGCAAGCTTCACTATAAGATAAAAATTCTAAAAATCAGTATGAAAAGATAATTTACGGAGGTGTTTTATGAGTGAAGTAATTGTTGTTACATCAGGAAAGGGAGGCGTTGGTAAAACCACAACTTCAGCCAATATCGGCACAGGTCTTGCAGGTCTGAAAAAAAGAGTGGTCATGATCGATACAGATATCGGACTGCGAAATCTGGATATCGTCCTCGGACTGGAAAACCGTATTGTTTATAATCTGGTTGATGTAGTAGAAGGAAACTGCCGCTATAAGCAGGCATTGATAAAAGACAGGAACAATCCGGAGCTTTTTCTAATGCCATGTGCACAGACCAGGGACAAAACCGCTGTTTCTCCGGAACAGATCATAAAATTGATCGATGAAATGCGTTCGGATTTTGATTATATATCATTGATTGTCCTGCCGGAATCGAACAGGGATTTAAAAATGCTATTGCAGCCGCAGACAGAGCAATTGTTGTTACAACACCAGAGGTATCTGCGATCCGGGATGCAGACCGTGTTATCGGGCTGTTAGAAGCAAATGAGATTACGTCGATTGACCTTATCATCAACCGGGTACGATATGATATGGTAAAAAAAGGTGACATGATGTCTGTCGATGATGTTGTTGATATTCTAGCCGTCAACCTTCTGGGTGTAATACCGGATGATGAACAGATCGTTATATCAACAAATAAAGGAGAACCACTTGCTGGAAGCAATACAACATCCGGCAATGCCTATATCGATATCTGTAAACGGATTCTTGGTGACAGTATTCCCTTGACTGATTACAATACATCGATCCGGCGAAACCCTTTCAAACGGTTATTTCGAAAAAAACATGCATAAAAGGGGTGAGTGGTAGGAATGAAAGATATCAAGGTAATCAACAATGTTGTAAGTTATAATTCTGGTCATTATGCCAGAGAACGTTTAAAATATATCCTGATGGCCGACCGGATCGGATGTACGCCAGATGTCATCACAAGGATCCGGGATGATCTGTGTAAATGCGTTTCTAATTATGTTAATATTGATTCGCCAAATACAACCGTACAGCTTTCAGAATCCTTCCTGATCGCCAAGATCCCGGTTAAAGGAATACATATGAAAAAGGAAAAAGAAAAAGATGAAACACTTCAAACAGATGGACATATCAACGGAGAAAAAGTACAGACTGATCAATTATAATTTTAAGCTGATCCTGTTCGTGATCGCAGCCATGATCATGGGAAGCATTACGATCTGCAGCGTTCGTCCGGACTTCCTGACGAAACAATTGATCGGTGTCAGTGCATGTATCATCGGTATGATCGTTGTATCACTGATCGATTATAATTTTATTTGCAAATATTATATGGTACTCTATGTCATCAATATCGGTCTGTTGTTTCTGGTTCTTGTCGCAGGTTCCGGTGGCGGAGATACAGGAGTTCATCGATGGTTTTATATATCAGATTCGTTCACCATTCAGCCATCAGAATTTGCAAAAATCATTCTGATCCTGTGTACGGCTGTATTTCTGGAAAAAAATTATGAAAATCTTAACACGCCAAAAGTACTTGCAAAGCTTGCAGTATTTTTGGCTGTTCCTGTTGGACTGATTGTGGCCGAACCAGACCTTTCAACCTCAATCTGTGTTATGGCAACGCTTTTTATCATTATATTTGTCGGAGGGCTGAGTCTGAAGCTGATCGGTATCATGATTCTGGTCCTGGTTCCCGCATTTGGAGGATTTATCTGGTATATTCAGCAGGATAATCTGCCTCAGTTTTTGAAAACTTATCAGATTAATCGTATTCTGGGACATATATACGGAAGTGAATATGGTGCTTCGTCTGACCAGCAGGATAATTCAGTTATGGCAATCGGTTCCGGTCAGCTATCCGGAAAAGGGATCAACAATTCAACGGTAGCTACCGTAAAAGATACCAATCTGATTTCTGAGCAGCAGACAGATTTCATTTTTTCGGCGGTCGGAGAAGAATTAGGATTCATTGGAAGTGTTATTATTATTGCAATTTTATGCCTGATAGTGTTACAATGTATTCGGGTTGCCAGGCATGCAAAAGATAAAAAAGGAATGTATATTGCGACAGGTATTGGGGCGCTTGTTGCATTCCAGACATTTATCAACATCGGAGTTGCAACAGCACTTTTGCCGAATACAGGACTGCCGCTCCCGTTCATCAGTTACGGACTAAGTTCGCTTGTCAGTATGAGTGCCGGAATCGGACTCGTTTTGAACATAAACCTGCAAAAGAAAAAGTATTAGGAGGAGAGCTATGAATATAGGGTTAATAGCACATGACGCAAAGAAAAAACTGATGCAGAATTTTTGCATTGCATACAGAGGAATCTTAAGCAAAAATGAATTATATGCAACAGGAACGACAGGACGTTTGATCGAAGAGGTCACAAACCTTAATGTTCATAAATATATCGCTGGACATCTCGGAGGGGAACAGCAGTTAGGTTCCCAGATTGAAAATAATGATATTGATATGGTTATTTTTCTGAGAGATCCATTACATCCAAAGGCTCATGAGCCGGATATCAATAATATATTTTTACTTTGTGATATGCACAATATTCCATTAGCAACCAATCTTGCGACTGCAGAGCTTCTGATCAAGGCGCTTGATCGGGGCGATTTGGACTGGAGAGAATTTTACAAATAAACAATGGAGAGTTTGATATGAAATATCAGATAAAACTGCTGATTTCCATCCTGACAATCGGCATCCTGTTTACCGGATGTGCCAGACGAAGCTATGATACCAGTGATCAGCTTGTGCTTGGAATATCAGAAAATCTGCCGCTGTACAGTACAGACAGTTTCGGAGAAAAACATACGGTCATTCCGGATGGTGAAAGCCTGGCGGATGATAATTATAAAGATACAAAAGCTGCGGTACTGTTGAACGATACAACACAGGAAGCGTTGGTCGTCCATAATGCACATGATAAAATATATCCTGCCAGTATGACAAAATTAATGACAGGACTTCTTGTGATTGAAGCGATTGAAGATGGTTCCTTATCGCTTGATGAAACCATTACTTTAAGTCATACCGTTACCTTTCAGGAAAATAACGTCGGAGCTAGTGACCTGACAAAAGGATGTAAAGTTACAGTTAAGAACCTGTTATACGGATTGCTGATCCGTTCCTATAATGATTGTGGTGTTCTTCTGGCAGAACGGATTGCCGGCAGCGAAGATGCCTTTGTTGAAAAAATGAATGAACGGGCATATGAGCTTGGAGCTACGAATACGCATTTTGTGAACTGCCACGGTCTGCATTCGGATGACCATTATACAACTGCATATGATCTTTATCTGATCTTTTCAGAATTTATCAAACATGATCTGGCATATCTGATTGATTCCCTGACATCTTATGATTTTACATATACAGATGCAAATGGTGAAACAAGAAGCGTTACATTAGAAGCGACGAATGGATATATTTCAGGTGAATTTCAGTTCCCGGGAGGATATTCTTTGGGATCCTGGAAATCGGGAACGACGACGGCTGCGGGTAATTGTCTGATCCTTGAATTTGTAAAGGATGATACCGGCGACAAATATATCGCTGTTATCGCAGGTGCAGAAGACCGTAGTACGTTATATAATGATATGACAATGTTGATCAATACTGCAAAATAAACAGTTAATCAAATAACTGTTTTAATATATTTTAAATCATTCAGGAGGTTTATTATGATTCAGATTATTACAGGTGATAAAGGAAAAGGAAAGACAAAGGTTTTAATTGACAAGGTCAATAATGAAGTAAAAGTTGTAGCAGGTTCTGTTGTATTTATCGACAATAATAACAAGCACTTATATGAGCTGAGTAATCGTGTCCGTATGATCAACTGCACTAATTATGAAGTTAATAATCTGGAGATGTTTGCAGGGTTTGTTCTCGGAATAATTTCCCAGACAAAAGATATAGAGAAGATTTACATTGATAATTTTACATCTGTTGCTTATGTCAATAAAGAGCAGGTAAAAGTAGCACTGGATATCATTAATAATATCAGTGAGAAATTTAATATCAGTATTATAATATGTTTTGCAACGGACAGTTCCGATGTTCCGGACGAATATAAAGATAATATCATTGCTGCTTTATAGTTCCATATCAACTGTCTTATACGCACATATTATATGGAGTAAAAGGAGATATATATGGCTTCCATAAGAAGAAAGAAGAGAAAATGGCAGCCGGTGAAGATCAGTTTTGGATTTATCATATTTGCAATTATGTTTGTATACATGTTGATTCGTATCATTATGTCGCTTGGTGACCATGATCTGAGTGTATTTCAGGTGGAAGAGAGCAATTATGATACGAATTTTACTGCCACCGGACTTGCTGTGAGAAAAGAAACTTTGAATTACAGCTCTACCTCCGGATATGTCTGCTATTATATCCGGGATGGCGAAAAAGTTGCAAAGGGTGCCAGTGTATATTCTGTTGATGAAACCGGTTCCATGCAGGATGCATTGTTTGATGTTCAAAATAGCGGAAGCAGTGTGTTATCCGATAATGATTATAAAGATCTGAGCAAACAGATTCAGATTTTTAAAGCAGGATTTTCACCGTCAGATTTTTCAGAAGTATATGAATTTAAAAATTCCATGGACAATAAGGTTCTGGAAATGTATGAAGATATGGCGCTTGAGCAGTTATCTTCAAACCAGTCATTTGATTCAACTTTTTCAGCTTCGAAATCAAATGTCAGCGGTATTGTAACCTATTACATGGATGGCTTTGAAGGTTATGATATCAACAATCTTTCAGCAGATGATTTTGATAAAACAAAATATACCAAAGAAATGCTGAAAAAAAGCGATGTGGTTGAGTCCGGGAAACCTATATATAAGATCATAGATGATGAAAACTGGAAGATTGCAGTCATGCTTACGAAAGAAGAATATGCAAAAATCAAAAAGAACGAAACAATCCGGTTTACAATCAATGATTCATCCAGACGGTTATCTGCAAAGTATGAAACAGTTGAACAGGATGGAAATTATTTCATTATTATAAATATGCACCGTTATCTGGCAGAATATGTCGCTGATCGTTATCTGAATATCACATTTGTATTCTCAGAAACAAAAGGACTAAAGATTCCGAATTCAGCGATTACCGAAAAGGATGTTCTGATGATCCCAGTCAGCTATCTGACTGGAGGAAGCGGAACAACCGAGAAAAAATATTTTAATAAGATCGTATTAACAGCGGATGGAACGACTTCGGTTGAACAGATATCCCCTACTATATATTTTACAGATGATCATTTCTGTTATGTGGACCCGGCAGATATAGATGATAATACCGTTCTTGCAGCAAACGAATCAGATATTACATTTAACACATCTACCGCCGGCACATACAAATTAAAAGGTGTTTTCTGCGTTACACAAGGTACTGCAGTATTTAAGCAGATCAATGTTATTGTAGATGGTGATGATTATTCGATCATTGATCCAAATACCGCATATGGTATCTCTGCTTACGACAGGATCGCATTGGATGCCACCTCCGTAAAGGAAAAACAGATCATATATTAGGAGTGATGAATGATGTTACAGGAAAATTATGAAAGCGTAGATAAAAAGATCACAGAAGCATGCAAACGGGCTGGTCGGAACAGGGATGCGGTTACTCTGATCGCTGTCAGCAAGACCAAACCGTTAAGTGATATTGAAGAATTATTACAGAATACAGATGCGGAAAATTTTGGAGAGAACAAGGTTCAGGAACTGGTCGATAAATATGAACATATATCCAGACCGGTCAAATGGCATATGATCGGGCATCTGCAGACGAACAAAGTCAAATATATCGTTGATAAGGTTTGCCTGATACATTCTGTTGATTCCGTGAATCTTGCAAAAACGATTGAAAAAGAAGCAGCAAAGCATAATGTTGTTGTTCCTGTTTTAATAGAAGTAAATGTTGCAGGGGAAGAAAGCAAGTTTGGTGTATCCGTTGAGGAAACGGAAGACCTGATCCGGCAGATCAAAGACTTTCCTCATATACATATTGATGGACTGATGACGATTGCACCATTTGTAGCCAATCCGGAAGAGAATCGCGTGCACTTCCGTCGCCTTAAGGAATTATTACTTGACATCAATTCTAAAAACATTGATAATGTTCATATGAATGTCTTATCAATGGGTATGACAAATGACTATGAAGTAGCTGTCGAGGAGGGTGCTACCATGGTCCGAGTTGGAACCGGTATCTTCGGTGAAAGAAATTATAATATTTAAAGGAGAACCATTATGGCAAAGAATGGAAAAAAAAGCTTTCTGGATTTTTTCAAAGTAGATGAGTCCAGTGATGAATATGAAGATGATTTATTTGAAGATGATGAATATGATGACGATGACGAAGAGGATTTCGAAGAGGATTATGTTCCAAAGACCAAAGCTGTAAACGGACGTGCATCTTCCTTTACCGCTGCATCACAGACAGCAGCCCAGCCTGCAAAAAAGCAGAAATTTACAAAAACTGCCAGAACATCAGCTCCAGCATCATCAGGTAATTCAAAACTTGTATCTTTTAACAACAGAAGCCAGGGAGGTTCCCAGCAGGTATTTGTTATTAAACCAGATGAATTTGATGATGCCCAGATGATCATTGACCATTTAAAGGGTGGTCAGGCGATTGTGATCAATATGGAAGGTATGGAGTTATCAACAGCCCAGCGTATCATTGATTTCATTGCCGGCGCATGTTATTCCTTAGATGGTTCATTACAGGCGATATCCGGTAATATATTTATTGCAGCACCTGCTGACATCTATGTATCAGGCGATCTCAGAGAAGAGTTATTAAATGATGCTTTTCTTTCTCCTGAATTAGGAAAATATTAAGTCAATTTTGATATCAGTCTGTATCAACATATTCTGAAGGTATGATAGGGAGGATTACAAATGCTTACACCTGTTGATTTACAACAAAAGAAATTTCAGCATGGCATGGGGTATACAAAAAAAGATGTTGACTCATTTTTTGACATTGTTGTCATGAGTTATACGGAATTATATAAGTCTAATGCTGAATTAACAAATCAGGTAAAAACACTTACCGATAGTCTGGTTCATTACAGAACAACAGAATCGAAGCTTCAGAAATCACTTATGCTTGCAGAGAAGAATGCAGAAGAAGCTACGAAGAATGCAAATGACAAGGCTAAGATCATTGAAAATGATGCCAAAATCAAGGCAAATAACATAGTTCATCAGGCACGGGAAGAGCTGGATCGGATTGAAGACAGCATTGAAGGAATCAAACAGCAGTATCGTGATTATACAATGGCATTTAAAAATCTGATGGATTCTCATCTTCAGTTTCTTGCTACCAATCCAATTAATGAAGAATTGGGAGTAGACTTTGATGAGATCATGAAGGATGCCAAGTATTTCAACGGAAATGCTGCCGTCTATACACCAGGTTCATCTGGCAGTGAAAACGCCGGATCAGGTTCCTTTGCATCCTTTGGAGGAGATCCTCAGGGCAGAGAAGAATCTACACTCGGCGGTGGCGGAGGCTCAGGAATGGGCGATTCCACACTTGGTGGAAGTGCAGACAGCAGCAATGTTGCCAGTGATTCTTCTGTTTACACAAAAAATTTAGGTGGTGGATCATTTGTTGATCCATTCAAATTCAGAAACGAATAATATAATAGAATTTTTCTTTAATTCCCTGTCTGAATGAATGTCGGACAGGGAATTGCTAATAAAAGATATACTCCAGAAAGGTAACGATAATGAAAAAAAACAGTATTCTTGCATGTATAAGTATACTTCTTTTGATCGGACTGGATCAGATTGTGAAATTTCTGATCACAAGTCATATGGCTTTATATGACACAATACCTGTTATCAAACAGGTTTTTCATATTACATATATTCAAAATAAAGGAGCTGCATGGGGCAGCTTGCAGGGAAAGCGTTATTTTCTACTGGCAATAACCATTCTTGTTCTGGCATTTCTTGTATATTTTTATGTTCGGATGTTAAAGCTGAATAGGTACAAAGATCTTCGGATTTTATTTATTTTTGTTTTTTCCGGAGCTGTCGGAAATATGATCGATCGTATCCGTCTTGGTTATGTAATAGATATGTTTGATTTCCGTCTGATCAATTTTCCGGTCTTTAATGTTGCAGATATCTATGTAACCTGTAGTATGATCATCCTGTTGGTTTTTATCCTGTTCAAATACAAGGATAATGAACTGGACGATCTATTTGGAAAGTCAAAGAAAGATTCAGAGCAGGAATAATATATGGAAACTTATAATATTGAAGCAGATGAAAACTGGAAAGGCAAACGGGTTGATAAAAGTTTAGCCGATTACTTTGACGATTATTCGCGCTCATTTCTGAAAAAACTGTTAGATGATGGAAATGTACTGGTAAATGATAAAAAGGCAAAACCAAGCTTGAAAATCGCGTCTGGTGACAAAATAGATATTACGATCCCGGATATTTTACCTGTAGAAATTGAACCGGAAGATATTCCGCTTGATATCGTATATGAAGATGATGATATCATCATTGTAAACAAACCAAAGGGCATGGTCGTTCACCCGGCTCCCGGACATTATTCCGGAACACTGGTAAATGGTCTGATGTATCATTTCAAGGATTCTTTATCTGGCATTAACGGAGAACTTCGTCCCGGTATCGTGCATCGAATTGATATGGACACAACCGGGCTTCTTGTTGTCTGCAAAAATGATGCTGCACATAATTTTCTGTCGGAGCAGCTTGCCGTTCATTCGATTACAAGAAAATACTATGCGATCTGCTATAATTATTTTACAGAAGATGAAGGTATGGTAGATCTTCCGATTGGAAGACATCCAACCGACCGTAAAAAAATGGCGGTTAATTATAAGAATGGCAGACATGCAGTCACCCATTATAAAGTTCTGAAAAAACTGAAAAACAATTTCTGTCTGATCGAATGTCAGTTGGAAACCGGACGGACACATCAGATCCGTGTCCATATGGCACATATCAAGCATCCGCTTTTAGGAGATGCCGTATATGGACCTAAAAATCAGCATATCACCTGCAGGGGCAGACACTTCATGCCGGTGTACTTGGTTTTATTCATCCGTCTACAAAAGAATATGTGGAATTTTCAAGTGAACTCCCTGAGTATTTCCAGAAACTGTTAAAACAACTGGAGCTTTAAAATTCGTTTTATATTAAAATTAATATAAAACGAATTTTTTGATTTACATTTTTTTGTGGAAATGTTATAATTTTTACTATAAAAAGTAAACAAATTTATAGTTTTTATACAGAAAACAGTTGTTTATTCTTTATAGCAAATTAAAATCATACTTGCAAAGGGGGCTTTTATTATGGCTTGCAACAAAATCATTACAATAGGACGACAGTTCGGAAGTGGCGGAAGAGAAGTCGGACAGAAACTTGCTGAAAAGCTTGGTATTCCATTTTATGATAAGGAACTTTTAAAGATCGCGGCAAGAGATAGTGGCATCTGCGAAGAATTATTTGAGAATTTTGACGAGAAACCAACAAACAGTTTTCTCTATACATTGGTAATGGATCCGTATTCATTGGGATTCGGAACATCCGGCGAGCTACCACTGAATCATAAGGTATTCCTGGCTGCATTTGACACGATCAAATCTATTGCGGAAAAAGATGGTTCCTGCGTATTTGTAGGTCGTTGTGCCGATTATGCTTTAAGAGATTATTCCAATATTGTAAATGCATTTATATATGCAGATATCGATGATCGTATAAAACGTATTGCGCAGAAATATGAACTGACTGATGCGAAAGCTAAGGATCTGATCCGTAAAGAAGATAAGTCGCGTGCATCTTACTACAACTATTACACATCCAAGCGTTGGGGCGAGATGAAAGGCTACGATATCTGCCTGAATTCCAGCCAGTTTGGAATTGATAATTGTGTAGATATGTTATACGATGCCGTTACCAAATATTAATGCAATATATAATACATATAATTAATAACCATTCATACAGGTATTCTTGATAATACTTTATGACTCGGATAAATGACAAATGATTTTACATAATGAAAAATGCGCTGAGAAAAACTCAGCGCATTTTTTAATTGTCGCGTTTTTCCCGCAACTGAACACGATTTCTTGCACTTCGTCGTCTGTCCTCATCCATATCTGCATAATGTTTTCTTGTCGTATTTACATCACTGTGTCCAAGGACATCAGCAACCAGATAGATATCACCGGTTTCCCTGTATAATTCTGTACCATAGGTACTTCTTAATTTATGTGGAGTGATATGCTTCATAGGGATAACACCTTCAGAATATTTCTTCACCAACATTTCAACAGAACGAACAGACATTCGTTTTCTCTGACTGGATAAGAATAGAGCATTTTCATGTCCGGATACAGGCTCTATATGTTTGCGTTCCTCAAAATAATCCGTTAAAGCATCTGTAACTTCATCACCGAAATAGACATAAGATTCATAACCGCCTTTTCTGGTTACCTTCACTCGACCATTATTAAAATCCACATCATTCAGATCGATGCCGACGCATTCCGATACCCTTATGCCGGTTCCCAGCATAAGGGTTAGAATTGCAAGATCACGAACCTTTGTTTTTGCATGATATGCCTGTTGGTGCTCGGTTAAATGATCACCATATTCAACAGCATCTAAAAAATCCGCAATCTCATTTATGTCTAATCTGGTTATTGTTTTTCCATGAATCTTTGGCATATCTACTTTTTCAGCCGGATTTGAACTTATACGGTTATTTTTATAGAGATATGCATAGAATACACGTAAAGCCGATAATTTACGTTTAATTGCCTGTTCACCGTTCGTATAGATCTTTCCGTTTTTTTCATAATATTTCAAATATTCCAGATATTCCTCGATGTCTTCAGCCTCAAGCCTTGAAATATCATCCAAGGTGATATCGATCGGCTTACGTCCACGAAACTGTGGACATTCGCTGCATAAAAAGTTATAAAATGTCTTTATGTCGATGGCATAACCAAGTCGCGTTCTGGATGAAGCCTTATTTTCAATTCCTCGAAAGACAACCTTGACATATGAAGGAAGCTCTGCAAGAATATCTCTTAGTGAAATTGTATTTTTTATATTGATGTCATTTGTATATTCATTTGCCATAATAGATTTACCTTCCTATTATTCCGACACAACTTTTCGTAAAACCTGAGTTTAGCGAATAGTTGCATCTGTTAAATTAGTTATATCACACTCTGACTCCAAATGCAATTCTTTATTTCATATCAAACAAAAATCCGTTTTATTCTTGTAGAATTTCCTTCATATGTTGTTAAGATTGTCTTTCGAAGAATTGTATAGATATCTCCTTGAAACAAATTTCATTTATAAGTATAATATACACGGTTATGAAACAAATCTTATCATTTTGAGGTAATTATATGAAATTACAAAAGTTATTAAGTTATACTAGACGTGCCATCGATTCATATGAAATGATCGATAATGGTGATAAAATTGCAGTTGGAATTTCTGGTGGTAAGGACAGCCTGACTTTACTCTATGCTCTGGCTGAATTACGACGATTCTATCCAAAAAAATTTGATCTGATCGCTATTACAGTTAATCTCGGTTTTGATAATTTTGATACTACAAAGATCGAACAATTATGCAAAGAACTTTATGTTCCTTATTATATTGTAGATACAGAAATATATGATATAGTATTTAATATCCGTAAAGAGAAAAATCCATGTTCTCTATGCGCGAAAATGCGAAAAGGTGCATTAAATCAGAAACTAAATGATCTCAGATGTAATAAGATCGCTTATGCGCATCATAAGGATGATTTTATTGAAACCTTTTTAATGTCCTTATTATTCGAAGGCAGAATCCATACTTTCTCACCAAAAACATATCTGGATAAAAGCAAATTGATGGTTATTCGCCCTCTTATGTATATAAACGAAGGTGAAATTATCTCTTTTAAAAATGATATGCAGCTTCCTGTGATTAAAAGTCCATGTCCTGCCGATGGATATACGAAACGTGAATATGCAAAACAGGCACTGGCGGAGCTGGAAAAGGAAACTCCCGGTTGCAAACAACGGATTTTTTCCGCTATTGAACGAGGAACTCTGGATGGCTGGCCTGTAAAGATTGACAATCCAAGACTTTACAATAAAGATGCCAGATAATCGGATTTAAGTATAGAATTTATTCTGTATTCTATACTTGTTTTATGATTATATATACTCCTGTTTTTAAAAATAAAAAGTATCTGTTTTTATGTTATATGGTAAATCTTAATTCAAACAGACAGTCAATATAACATTGCATAACAGATACTTTTTATTATTTATTCGTAATCATTTACTTTATAATATGGAATCAGTAAATTAGTTCCATCTACGATGACATCTGTATTCAGATTATTCATCGCAAGCACTTCATCGATATAATCCTGTGTGGAAGCATACTCTTCCGTCTTGTATTCATTTGCGATGTCCCAAAGGGTATCTCCTTCTTCTATGGTGATACATTTATAATATTTCTTACTTGCGTTCGATGCGCTGGTTGCCGGTGAATCCTTATGTGATATAAGGATATACAATACTGTAACCAGAATAATACCTGCTATAATGAAAATCTTCTTTGTACTGATAAATCTTACTACGTTCTTCATGTTCTTTTCCTCCTTAAAACTCAATTCTATATATAATATAATCTTCTGAACAAATGTTTGAATAAATTATATCGAACAGTTGTTCATTTGTCAATATATTTTCGAACATTTGTATGGATTACTCGAAAATACATTCGTCATATCCCGATGACTCCTTTATAATACCAATATGGATGGGGAAAAAAACACACACAAGAAAAAGAACATTTGTTTGCAAAACAAACAATTGTGTGCTACTATTATTTATATAAGTTTTTAAATACATTTAGGAGGATTTACATATGGGTAAAGAAAAGCTCACGGATAAGCAAACGCAGATCCTTGAATATATACGTCATGAGATTCTTGCAAAGGGGTATCCGCCATCAATCAGAGAAATCTGTCAGGCTGTTGATCTGAAGTCTACTTCTTCTGTACATGCTCAGTTATCATCATTAGAGGCAAAGGGCTATATCAGAAGGGATCTGACAAAGTCCCGCTCAATTGAGATCATAGACGATGATTTTTCACTTACCAAACGGGAACTGGTAAACATCCCTATCGTTGGAACGGTTTCCTGTGGTCAGCCTATCCTTGCTGAACAGAACATCGAAGACTATTTCCCTGTTCCACCGGAATATATTCATAATACGAATAACCAGACCTTTATGCTTCGTGTAAAGGGTGACAGTATGATCAATGTAGGTATTTATGAAAAGGATCTTGTAATTGTTGAGCAGTGCTCTTCTGCCAGAAATGGCGAAATCGTCGTTGCATTGATCGAGGATTCTGCAACAGTTAAGACATTTTATAAAGAAAATGGTTATATCCGGTTACAGCCGGAAAATGATTATATGGATCCGATCCTTGTAGAACATTGCGAGATCCTAGGTCGTGTGATAGGTCTGTTCCGCAATTTTATCTAATCATACTTAATTTGTTCAAATTTTTTATAAAAATGCACCTCAAACGATATCAGGCATAACAAATACCTGACAAACCGATATTCCACCTGTCTACTCGACAAGAGGAATATCAATTAAGAGGTGCATTTTATTATATCGTGAGCATAGCTCACATTAAATTCTATTTGTGTCTGACATTTATATCATCTTTAATTAATATACCTGTTTATCCGGCTGTCTCTCTGCGATCTCCTTGAATGCATCAAAGTTCTGCTTGAACAGCTCTACAACCTGTGGATCAAAATGCTTTCCGGACAGGCTTACGATCTCATTATACGTCTCTTCTACGGACCATCCGCGCTTGTAGTACCGTTCAGAGGTAAGTGCATCGAAAACGTCACATACCGCCATTAAACGGCTGATATAGGCAATCTCCTCACCTTTCATACCTAGATATCCTGTTCCGTCCCAGCGTTCATGATGCTCCTTTGCAATCGTTCTTGCAATCTGCATGATCTCACCCGGACAATGCTCCAGGAGTGCATCACCATAGAGAACATGACTTTTCATGATCGCAAATTCTTCATCTGTCAGTTTACCGGGCTTATCCAGGATCTCCTCACTGATCATAAGCTTTCCGATGTCATGCATCATGGCAGCCGTTGACAGCTTATCAACGTAATCATCATCAAAACCGGATGCCTTTCCGAGCACCCGCATGTAATCTGCTACACGTTTGATGTGTTCTCCTGTATATTTGGATTTACTCTCGGATAATTCAGCAAATGCAAATATCAGCTCTTTCTGATTGCTCTTTACTTCTTCTGCGTTATCAATTACGGAATTCAGCATCGTAGAGTTTCTGGATACAATGAAATATGCAACGAGTGACAGGATCAGAATCGTGATCACACATGGAAATACCGATAAGACCATGCTGTCTGTATAGTCCAGATAAATCGGCGCAACCATGAAATCACAGTATGTAAGATTGATAAAATCTGCAAGGATAACACCGACAGTAGACATCAGCGCAGTAAATACGACCAGCGTCTTATTATAATATAACGATGTCAGCAGGATCGGGAAGATCCAGACAACCAGTGCCATATGGGAAAATACAGAGCTCAATATCATACAGTTAAAAACTGCGATACATATGACTACATATTTGATTGCTTCATTCCTGTCATGCTTGAAAAAGTCAATAACAAGTGTCGGAATAAGCGAAAAAATACAGCAGAGAACCATACATATCGTAACCACTACAAGGTACATTCTCTGCTGAAAAATGCAAATGCCCATAACGCAACTATCAGTGCAACAAAAAAACGCATACACTTCGCTGCTATATGATTGATCTTTATATAATTGTCTTTTAATAATCTGTTATCGTTCATACCTACCCCAAAAACATATCTATGAAAGTAAATCCTTTGTTACATCGGCTGCATCATTCCAGATGCGTTCGATATCATAGAATCTGCGTGCCTCATCCGAAAAGATATGAACAATTATATCATAATAATCTAACAAAATCCATCCTCCCTGTGAATATCCTTCCACACTTTTTAAAGAATATCCGGCTTTGTGCATTTCTTCTTCCACACTGTCGCACATTGCCTGTACCTGATTCTTGTTTGTTCCGTCTGCAATAACAAAATAATCAGCTACAGCAGAGATCTTTTTAATATCAAGTATCTTAATATCAAAGGCTTTTTTATCATCCAGGGCTTTATAAACAATTGCTGCCATTTCCTGTGCTGTATTCATATATGACGCTCCTCCTGCTCTGTATATTGATTTTAATATTGTACCCCATCCGTTTATTTATGTTGCCTGTTTAAATATCGTCTTCTTTCAGCTTATCCGCTACCGATTGATGAGCAACATAATAATTATAGGTATCGATTGACATCGGATCAGTATCATCCGTTGTGGTCTCAAGATACGATAAAGTATTTTTCAGTATATGAACGATGCATTTGTCAATATCGGTAAATGCTTCCTTCCGGATCTCCTCGATCTCCTTTAATGGTTTCCGGTTCGGCTCGATATAGTCTGCAACAAACAGGATCTTCTCAAGCATATTCATTGCCGGTTTTCCGGTGGTATGACATGCGATCGCAGACAGGATATCCGGATCCTTTACATCGTACTTTTCTCTTGCGTAGAATGCCCCAAGCTTGGCATGTAAGAGTTCCGGATTATTATATTCACATTCGCTGATCGGAAGATTATTCTTCGTACAACGCTCGATCTTTTCTTCCGGTGAAAGGCACTTTGCACAATCATGTAACAGTCCTGCAGTCAGTGCTTTTTCTACATTTACACCATGTACCATAGCCAGACAGCCTGATACATATTCTACCCCTAACGAATGCTCAAATCTTCGATCTGTCAGTTTCTTCTGAAGTTTCTCTCTCATTTCCTGTCTGTTCATTGTTCTGCCCCTTCTCCTGTAAATTGTTCCTGAACTATATTATACTGTTTTACCAATCTGCGTCAATTATTTGTCTGTTGATCAAGGTTTTGATCAAGGTTTTCATCCGTCTGATATAGCCCATATTTCTTAATATAGCGGCATACTGCCATTGGTACGGCTCCTGATATATCCTGTCCGTTTTTAACAGCTTCCCGGATGCCGGACGATGACACATCAACCGGATGGATCTGCATCTGTCTGATATCCGCATCTGCATATATTTTCTTTAAATGCCGGATCTTGGCATCGATATCTTCCGCCTGGATCTGATCTCTCGTTGTAACGATCAATTTAGAAAGAGAAAGTATCCTGTCCGGTTCTCTCCAGCTGTCAAATGCAAGGATCGAATCCCCACCCATGATGAAATACCATTCCGTATCCGGATACTGTTCATGTAGCTGTGCCAGTGTATCAACGGTATAGGTAACTCCGCCACGCTGTAATTCCAGATCCGAACAACGAAGTCTGTCATGATCCTTTACTGCAAGCTCTACCATATGGAGTCTGTCTTCATTTGTAACCGATCTGTCCCACTTCTTGTATGCCGGGATATGATTCGGCATCAGCCAGATCTGATCCAGTGCAAACTGCGCCAGAGCCTGTTTTGCAAGCTCCAGATGGCCGTTATGAACCGGATTAAAGCTGCCTCCTAAAATACCAATCTTCATGTTCTGATCTTTCATATTATTTTGGAAGCTCGATCTTCTTATGCTCTTTGGATGGACGATAGAATACGATCTTACGGCCGATGACCTGAACGACTTCTGATTTGGTACGTTCTGCGATCATGGAAGCCATTTCTCTCGGATCATCCAGACAATTCTTTAATACTGAGATCTTAACCAGCTCTCTTGCCTCTAACGCTTCATTTACAGACTGTGTAAATTCCGGTGTCAGGGAACTCTTGCCGATGTTTAAGATCGGATCGATATTCATTGCCAGTCCTTTTAAATATGCTCTCTGCTTACTTGTCATAGTATACTCCTAACTTATATCCTGTAACCGGCAGAATCACCTGCCGGTTTGTTATCACATTTATCTTTATTTATAATAATCAAATTCCAGTCCATACATACGAACGGTATCGCCTTCGCCGATTCCAAGCGCTTCCAGCTGGTCTAAGATACCGTTTGTCTTTAAGAATTTCTGGAAGAACTCAAATCCTTTTTCTGATTCCAGATTCGTATATCCAAGCATACGTTCAATACGAGGTCCCTCGATCACATATACGTCATCTTCTTCATTGTAGCTGACCTCAAAAGGAAGATCCGGATTATCATGGAAATCGAGATCAACCTCCGGTTCGAATTCGACTACATCATCCGGTGCATTCTTTACAAGGTCGTTGACATACCATAAAAGCTCGGAAATACCCTTACCGGATACTGCTGAGATTGGGAATATCTTCACACCGTCTTTTTCGAATTCTTCCTTTAACATCTCGATCACAGTCTCGTAACCGATCTCATCTAAGGCATCGATCTTATTTGCCGCTATAACCGTTGGACGGCTTTCGATATCCTTGTTGTATTTTTTCAATTCTTCATTAATGATCTTTACATCATTGACCGGATCTCTGCCATCGATGGAAGCTGCATCTACAATGTGGATGATGACCTTTGTACGCTCAATATGTCTCAGAAATTCCAGACCTAGTCCGACACCTTCTGCCGCACCTTCGATAATTCCCGGAATATCCGCGATAACAAATCCGTTATGTTCACCAAGATCTACTACGCCAAGATTTGGTGTCAGTGTCGTAAAATGATATTCTGCAATCTTTGGTCTTGCATTTGTAACTCTTGCAAGGAAGGTTGATTTACCTACGCTTGGGAAACCAACAAGACCGACATCTGCGATACACTTAAGTTCCAGATCGACGATCAATTCTTTTGCCGGCTGTCCCGGCTGTGCGTACTTTGGAGCCTGCATGGTTGACGTAACATAATTACGGTTACCTCGTCCACCTCGTCCACCCTTTAACAGTACGACCGGTTCTTTCTTATCTGCCATATCAAGGATCACTTTTCCTGTCTCAGAATCCTTAATGACAGTTCCTGGCGGAACTTTTAATACAACATCTGCACCATTTGCGCCATGACAGTTTCTCTTACCGCCCGGTTCGCCATCCTGTGCTCTGTACTTTGTTATATGTCTGAAATCAGTCAGGGTGTTCAAACCTTCATCTACTACAAAGATCACGTCTCCACCTTTGCCGCCATCTCCGCCATCCGGACCTCCGTCCGGCACGTATTTCTCACGACGGAAGGATACATGTCCGTCTCCGCCTTTTCCTGCTCTGATAAATATTCTGGCTCTGTCTGCAAACATTGCTTTCCTCCTTTATACATACATCCGTATGTAAAGAAAAAGCCGGAATAAACTATATTTACTCCGGCTAATAACATGCATAAACTAAGTAATATTACTCATTTACTACAGGGTAAATAGAAACCTGCTTCTTATCTCTACCCTTTCTCTCAAATCTAACGATACCATCAGCAGTAGCGAATAATGTATCATCTCCGCCGATACCAACGTTAAGACCTGGATGAATCTTTGTTCCACGCTGTCTGTAAAGGATGTTTCCAGCCTTAACGAACTGACCGTCAGCGCGCTTAGCTCCTAATCTCTTAGACTCGGAATCTCTGCCGTTCTTAGTAGAACCCACACCTTTTTTATGAGCAAAAAACTGAAGTTCCATCTTCATCATTTCAATTACACCTCCTTAAAGGTTATACAAACAAAATCACTATAGGATTCACTGATATCCGTAATACCTGTCTCAAACACTCCCATGATCAGTAAGGCATCATGTCCCGGCTGTTCATCAAACAGAAACTTCATATCTCCGTTTTTCTGATCGCTGTCTACATGAAATGCTTCCTCACAAAAGCGTTCAACAGAATTCACAACCGTGATCGCAAGTGCCGATACAGCACTACATACGATATCAGATCCTGAATCTGCATATCCTGCATGACCGGATACATAAAATCCCATTGTGTCTGAATTAGCGTTTTTATAAATGGTTACCTTTATCATAACAGATTATGCGTTGATTGACTTGATTTCAACCTGTGTATAAGCCTGTCTGTGACCATTCTTCTTATGATAGCCAGTCTTTCTCTTGTACTTGTAAACAACTACCTTCTTAGCCTTGCCATCACCAATTACAGATGCTGTAACGGTTGCGTTTGCAACTGCATCACCACATTTAACGTCTGAATCAGTACTTACTAAAATAACGTCGTCAAATGTTACTTCGCTGCCAGCTTCTGCTCCAAGCTTCTCAACTCTGATTACGTCTCCTTCAGCTACCTTGTACTGCTTACCGCCTGTTGCTATAATTGCGTACATAGGGTTTACCTCCTTAATCAAACTCGCCAGTTGTGGTGTCGCATAAAAATATGCGAACTTATACCTCACTGTGCGGCACACTAGTACACTCTACCATTTTGGTTTTATTTTGTCAACTGTTCTTTCAACGATTTGCGAATTTTTTTTCGGGTCAATTCTACCAGAGAAAGCTTAGTAACATCCACAAATGCTGCCGGAACAGAATCCTTTGCCAGCTCCTGTTCAAGGATATCTTTTATAATATCCATTGAGCCCGATTGCTTCATATTTATAAAATCAACTACGATGATCCCCGACAGATTCCGCAGTCTTAACTGTCTGCATACCTCGACTGCCGCTTCAGAATTGATACGGAGCAAATGTTCCTCAAAAGAATGTTTATCGACCGATTTACCGGTATTTACATCGATCACGACCATCGCTTCTGTCTGTTCAATCACCAGATATGCGCCCGACTTCATCCAGACCCGTTCCTTTTTCAGATTTTCCAGATCTCTTGGCAGATTATATAAAGTCAGCAGATTACAGTTCTTATCATTATACATGGTAAGCTTCACATCCGTAATCTGTTTCTCTGACAGATAGGTCTCGAATTCATCAAATACCGCCTTCTGATCCGTTACGATCTCTTGAAGCCCTGCATTATGCTTTAATATAAAATAATCGAGATATTCCGCATCATTTTTATACAGACAGGATAACAGGTTCTGGTCTTTGCTGTCTGTATGATCTGTTCTAATTTTTCAGATAGTTCGTTTAAATCCGACAATATAACTTTATCCGGCAGCTCCTGACAGACAGTTCGTAAGATACAGCCAAATCCATCCGGCAATACTCTCTTCGCCAGTTGGTGCAGATGATCTCTTGTCTCTTTCTTTCGGATCTTCCCGGATATACCAATCCTGCCTGATGTATTCACAAGAAGATTTTCTGTCTTCAATTCAATTTCCGACGTAGCGACCGGATTCTTTGTCTTGATCGCATCCTTGCTTACCTGTATGAGAATCTCGTCTCCGGCTTTTAACACAGAATCTTTTTTTGCATTTAAAAATATATGTTTATTATCAGTGATACTATAATAGCACGGAAGCCCTGTACCGATATCGACAAAGGCTGCGTCTATATTGGACACGATATTTTCCACCTTGCCGACATAGATATTCGATAAGATGGACTGTCGATCAAATAACATCAGATCTGACAGCTTTCCATCCGAATAAAGAGCTTCCAGTATATGATCTTCATAATTTGTTATTACAAGCTTATTCATCAGAATTCTTCACCTGCCATATAAAGCGGCTGTAACGAGCCGTCTTTGTCATAATACGTTTCCAGTCGGTGAATATAGATCTGGAAGAAATCATAGGTCTCACCGCAAAGGTCATATAATGCCTTTACCACTAATTCCGGTTTCAGATTATAGACACTTCCGGTCTGTAACAGCATGTAGATACTGTCACCTCTCCGTTCCAGCTTTAAAATACCCGGACGGATATTTTCTTCTTTTTCACTCTTTTTTGTTTTCTTTAATACAATGATCTCGTCCTGTTTATTCAACTCTTCAACGGAAGCAAGCAGTTTTTCACTGAGATCATTCTGCTCCCGGAATGTGATCTCATAATCCGATGCAGCAACGATCGACATAGCATTCTTTGCATTCTCCGGGATCTGCACACATTTCGTAACATGTATCTCATCAACGGATACCGCATTTAAAGCTTCGATCATCTCAGCCGAAGTTGTCACAGAATTAAATTCTGCATCAAAATATTCACCATCCGATGTAATCCCAAGTGCAAGCGGTGCTGCAAATGAAATGATCTGGTGTGGAGAATAACCTTTGGAATAACTGATATCCAGCTTTGCCCGGCGGATCTCCTTCTGGAAATAACGCATGACATCCAGATGACCGATAAATTTCAGATTTCCAAGTTTGGAGTATTTAATTCTTATTTTCAAAACAAACACCTCCTCCAAACTTCGCTGCGCCGCAGCCGGAACACTTCATCCGGCAGTTTGGTGTAACGACCTCTGCCTGTGCGCGCTCCCATTCCTTTTCCATAAACTTTCTTGTCACTCCGATATCTATGAAATCCCACGGGAGGATCTCATCTACACATCTGTCACGATAGGTATAGAAGCCGATATCAATATGATTCTTTTCAAGCGCATTGTCCCAGTTTGATTTATCAAAATATTCCGTCCACGCATCAAAAATCTGTCCGGACTGATAGACATCATAGATTACCTGACAGAGCTTACGGTCACCTCTGGCAAGCAAACCTTCTAAGATGGTGATATCCGCTTCATGGTATGCGAATTTCAGACTCTTGTGGTTCTTTGCTTCACGGAATTTATCTTTAACAAAATACGCACGCTTCTGGAATTCCTCCGGTGTTATCATCGGCGCCCACTGGAATGGTGTAAATGGCTTTGGTACGAAATAAGATGCGGAAGCCGATACCATGACACGACCATCCCGTTTCTCTTTTGGTATATTTGCAAAATACAGTTCACTGATCTCCTCTGAGAGGTCTGCAATACCTGTAATATCATCATAAGTCTCTGTCGGAAGTCCCATCATAAAGTACAGCTTGACCTTATTCCAGCCGCCAAGGAACGCCTGTAACGAACCGTTTAATATATTCTCTTTTGTCAGACCTTTATTTATAACATTTCTTAATCGCTGTGTTCCGGCTTCCGGTGCAAATGTCAGGGAATTCTTCTTGATATCCTGAATCTTCTGCATAACATCAAGGGAAAATGCATCGATTCTGAGGGATGGAAGGGAGATATTGACATGATTGTTGTCCATCTTCTCGATCAAGCAGTCCGTAAGCTCCGGAAGTGACTGATAATCACTGGAGCTTAACGAACTGAAGGTAATCTCCTCCTGACCGGTATTATCTAACATAGCCTCTGCATAATGTTTCAGTACGTTTACATCCTTTGGTCTGGTCGGACGATAGATCATCCCTGCCTGACAGAACCGGCATCCACGGATACATCCCCGCATGATCTCTAATACAACACGGTCCTGTGTGACCTTCATATAAGAGACAACCGGCTTCTCAGGATAGACAGCGGATGACATATCCGTAACCACCTGCTTCAGAATCGTCTTTGGAACGCCTTCATATTTCGGTCCAAAGGATGCGATCGTTCCATCCTCATGATAAGTGACATCATAAAGAGCCGGCACATAAAGCCCCGGAATCTGTGACACCTTGATCAGGAATTCTTCTCTTGTCATATCGGAATGTTTATAGATCTTATATAATTCGATCAGATCACCATACACTGTTTCGCCCTCTCCGATATAGAAAATATCAAAGAAATCAGCGATCGGTTCCGGATTATAAGAACAGGGACCTCCTCCGATCACGATCGGATCACCCTTTTCCCGATCCTTCGACCAGATCGGAATCTCTGCCAGATCAAGCACCTGTAAGATATTCGTATAACACATCTCATACTGAAGAGTGATTCCAAGAAAATCAAACTCTTTTAAAGGATCCTGAGACTCCAGTGCAAATAACGGAATGTGCTGTTCTTTCATAACTTTATGCAGATCCGGCCACGGAGAATAGACACGTTCACACCAGGTATCTTCTCTCCGGTTGAACATGTCATATAAAATCTGGATGCCGAGATGGGACATTCCGATCTCATACACATCCGGGAAACACATGCAAAATCTGACATCGACCTGCTCCTTGTCCTTCATGACACTGTTATATTCCCCTCCGATATATCTGGCAGGTTTTTCGATACTCATTAAAATCTCATCTGATAATGCAAGCTTTCTCATTTTGTTCTCCGTTATATATAATTAGTTCTTGAAACTGTGGATAGGTGCAGGGATTCTGCCTCCACGGTTAATAAATTTTTCACATGAAAACTGGTTGACAGGCATAATTGGCGCATAGCCAAGCAGTCCGCCAAATTCAGCCTGATCGCCAACGCCCTTGCCGATAACAGGGATCAGACGTACAGCCGTTGTCTTCTGGTTGATCATACCGAGTGCCATCTCATCTGCAATGATACCGGAAATGGTAGCTGCTGATGTATCACCGGGTATTGCGATCATATCAAGTCCAACTGAACATACACAGGTCATTGCCTCTAATTTTTCAAGAGAAAGTGCACCTGCTGATACCGCATCGATCATACGCTGATCTTCACTGACAGGGATAAATGCACCACTTAAACCACCAACATAAGAAGAAGCCATAACACCGCCCTTCTTTACCTGATCATTTAATAAAGCAAGTGCTGCTGTAGTTCCCGGAGCACCGGCATATTCCAGACCAATCTCCTCAAGAATCTCACCAACACTGTCTCCGATTGCGGGTGTAGGTGCAAGTGACAAATCTACGATACCAAACGGAACACCGAGACGTTCGGATGCTTCCTTTGCAACAAGCTGTCCAACTCTTGTAACCTTAAATGCTGTCTTCTTGATCGTTTCACAGAGAACCTCAAAGTTCTCACCACGAACTTCTTCCAATGCACTCTTAACAACTCCGGGACCGCTGACGCCGACATTGATAACGCAATCGCCCTCTGTAACGCCATGGAATGCACCAGCCATAAACGGGTTATCATCCGGTGCATTACAGAATACTACGAACTTGCAGCATCCAAGGGAATCTTCCTCTTTTGTAAGCTCTGCTGTCTCTTTTACCATTTCACCGATCAGTTTTACAGCATCCATATCGATACCTGTCTTTGTAGAACCGACATTTACAGAGCTGCATACCTTACCGGTACATGCAAGTGCTTCCGGAATGGAACGGATCAGAAGTTCATCGGATGGAGTCATGCCCTTACATACAAGAGCGGAATAACCACCGATAAAGTTTACGCCTACGGCATCTGCAGCCTTATCCAATGTCTTTGCGATCGTTACATAATCATCTGTTGACTTACAAACAGAACTTCCGATCAATGCGATCGGTGTGATTGAGATTCTTTTATTTACGATCGGAATACCATATTTTCTTCCGATATCATTTCCGATAAATACAAGATCCTTTGCCTTTGTTGTGATCTTGGTGTAGATCTTCTCACAGGTTTCTCCTACATCCGCACCAACGCAGTCTAACAGGCTGATACCCATTGTGATCGTTCTGACATCCAGATTCATCTTGCTGATCATGGCATTGGTTTCAATTACTTCATTTATACTAATCATAGTGTGACCTCTTTTCGCCTATTTCTTTTCTAAATCTTAGATTCTGTGCATGGTTTCAAAGATTTTCTCATGCTGTACCTTAATCTGTACACCAATCTCATCGCCGATCTCTTTCAGTTCATTTGCGATAATTTCTGTTGACTTTGAAGATTCCTGTATATCAACGACCATCATCATATTGAAGTACCCGCCTACAATTGTCTGTGCAATATCAAGGATATTGACACTGTTCTCTGCAAGGTATACACAGACCTTTGCTGTGATTCCGATGCTGTCTTTACCAACTACTGTAATAATTCTTTTTTTCATGATGTATGTATCCTCCTATATATCACCATTTATTTGGTTTTATAATAAATTCTTTTGATATGCAAAAGAATCTTCTTCAAATAGTATTTTTATAACTGATGAACAATTCATTATCATTAATTTCCGACTGTGAGCAAAGCACCGGGCCGATCGCGTCTCGCTACCTCAAGACCGAATTCCCTGACATCCGATGCATATTCATTATCTGAAAGCTCAAGCTTTACCGTCTCATATGCCAATTCCTCAAAATTGTTTTCCTTACTCAGGTGACCAAGCAGGATTGCTTTGATATGACTGTTTAACAATGCTTTTATTAACTGTCCGGAACGCTCGTTGGACAGATGTCCGCGGTTTCCCAGAATACGCTGCTTCAGATAATATGGATATGGTCCCGCCTGAAGCATCCGTATATCATGATTTGCTTCGATCACCATGATATCGGAATTCTTTAATTTATTTACAACATAGTCATCAAAATTCCCCATATCCGTTGCAATGGAAAATTTACTTTTTCCGTCACTGATACTGTAACATACCGGATCAGCGGCATCGTGCCAGATCGCTGATGCATCGATCGACAGATTGTTAATAATGAATGGTTCATCCGGTTCGATCTCATGAAACAAGCTATCATCAATCGTTCCAACGGACGACATTTTCTTAATCTCAGAGATCGTTCCCCCTGTTGTATAGATCGGTATGCCATGCTTTCTCGCCATAACACCAAGTCCTTTTACATGATCAATATGCTCATGTGTTACAAGAATTCCATCCAAATCTGACGGTTTCCGGTCGATCTCATTTAATGCTGTTTCAATTTTCTTACCACTTACGCCTGCATCAACAAGCAGATGTGTCTCTTCGTTGCCTACATAATAGCAATTTCCACTGCTACCACTGGCAATACTCAGTAATTCCATATTCTACGCCTCAACTCTGCATCTCCAAAATGTATGAAAAAGCTTCCAGAATATCAGCTTACTCTATCTTTCATACTTATTCCGGTCTAATATGTCCGAAACGGCAGATGCTCGATATATATTGTATTAAAATCCGAACGATTACTCAGATCCACATACCGGATCTTCTCTTTAAACCTGTTTATTGTATCAATAAAACCCGGTTCAATCAAGGACAAATATGCGCCCTCAAGTGAAGTATTGCCAAGAACCTTCATTTTCCCCTGAAAGCTCTGCGGGAATAGTCCCAGTGTTACTGCATTTGTCAGATTTAGATGGAATCCAAAGCCTCCTGCAATACAGACTTCAGCAATATCGGAAAGCTCAATACCGATCTCTCTTACAAGCATCATGATTCCTGAAAGAATTGCTGATTTTCCAAGCTGAAATGCCCGAATCGTCTCCATGTCAATCTTCATGTTGCTTCCCATCGAGATACCGGATTCAAAATACGGTTCCGCAAGCACTCCTTCCGCATCCATCTGTCCCCGTTTTAACAATAATGCCAGCATGTCAAATATATTCGAACCGAATACATTTGCTGTACGAAAACATCCTTCAAACGCTGAACCACAGGCAGCAGAGGTCGCCACTCCGTATTCCTTATTACAGAGAATGATCTCCCCGTTTGTTCCAAGATCAATCAGCATACGATATGAGAAATCACGATCAATCTCTGCGGCAACTGCGCCTGCTGCAATATCTGCGCCGGAAAATGCCGCAATATTCGGCAGACAGATAACATCCGAAGCCGCATTCTCAAAAGATGGAGAAACGATAAAGTCATTCTGTTCTATCACCCGGATATCCGAATTCTTAAGTGTAAACGGATATCCAAACAGATTCTCTGTCGTAAGCCCTTCTGCGATCGAAAGCATCGTTGCATTTCCTGCCAGAACATATCTGCGGATATGATCTACAGCTTCCGGCGTATTTATAAGCATATGGTCAACACCCTTTTGAATATCCGAAAACAAAAGTGACCGCAGATGCTCCAGACCTTCCTTTGTATCTGCCGCTTGAATCCTCGCTACGACATCAGCACCTGTCGCGATCTGTGAGTTAAGCGTACTGAATGAGCATTTAACTGCTTTCTCATTCAGATCCACAAGCTCCATACCGATCGTAGTCGTACCGATGTCAATGGCAATGCCATATGCGGAAGTAACAGGCTTCTTTCTCTGTTCGGTTGGCAGATTCATCTTATGCCCTGTAATACCGGTAAGCTGTTCTTCCTCCAGCCGTATCGAGATATCCCTATCTACAATGTACTGGCAGCTTTTTACAAAACTGCCAGTATCCTGATTCCATACCAGACACCGGTTACAGCGTCCTTTCATGCCGCAGTTTCCTGCGAAGACATATCCTGCCGCAGTCAGTACCTGATACAGATTATCTCCTTTATTACATTTGATCTGTTCTGTTCCGTTTACAGTTACATTTATCATTAATTATAAATTCCTGTTGTCATTTTTTCCTTTGGTCTGTAACCATGTTCTGCGAGCGTATTAATGATCAGCTGCTTATGTTCCGGACCAAATGCTTCCAGTGTGATCACAAGTTCAACTGCCGAATTACGATTGATCGATACAAACTGGTTATGCTCCAGTTTGATGATATTTCCCTGTAAATCTGCAATAATCTTGGAAATATTCATCAATGCGCCCGGCTTATCCGGAAGCAAGGTTGAAACTGTGAAGATACGGCTTCTGGCAATCAATCCGTGCTGTACTAAGGATGCAAATGTGATCATATCCATATTACCGCCACTTAAGATGCTGACAACCTTCTGTCCCTTCACATTCAGATGCTTTAAGGCTGCAACAGTAAGCAGACCGGAATTTTCAACCAGCATCTTATGATTTTCCAACATATCAAGGAAGCAGACGATCAGTTCATTGTCTTCTACTGTGATGATACCGTCCAGATTCTTCTGAATGTATGGGAAGATCTTTGATCCCGGAGTCTTAACTGCTGTACCATCTGCGATCGTGTCTACCATTGGAAGTGTCGTTACTTTCTTATTCTTCAAAGAAACCTGCATACAATTTGCGCCTGCGGGTTCTACACCGATCACTTTGATATTCGGATTCATCATCTTGGCCAGTGTAGATACACCGGTAGCCAGTCCGCCACCACCGATCGGAACAAGAATATAATCTACAAACGGAAGCTCCTTGATGATTTCCATTGCGACAGAGCCCTGTCCGGTTGCAACATCCAGATCATCGAATGGATGAATAAAGGTATAACCCTTATCTTCTGCAAGCTCTAATGCATATGCGCAGGATTCGTCGTATACATCTCCATATAAGATAACCTCTGCACCATATGATTTGGTGCGGTTTACTTTGATCAGAGGAGTTGACGATGGCATAACGATCGTTGCTTTTACCCCATATGCTTTTGCTGCATATGCAACACCCTGTGCATGATTTCCGGCTGATGCAGTGATCAGACCTTTCTGTCTTTCTTCGTCTGTCAGTGTACTGATCTTATAATATGCTCCACGGATCTTATACGCTCCGGTAAGCTGCATATTTTCCGGTTTAAAAAATACTTTATTCCCTGTCAGGTTGCTGTAATATTCGCTCTCTACCAGCTTTGTTGGTAAAACAACTTTTTTAATTATATTATATGCCTCTTCAAATTTTTCTAATGTAAGTTCTTCTGCCATTGTCAGTCTCCTTTTTCTGTATTTCATATTCAGACAGTTATTATCCACCATTGTCATTACTTTTTTATTTTCTAACAGTTACTTGAATAAACTGCACGATTTTCATAATTATAGATCAGCTTCATCCATAAGAATGTCAAGCTCGCTTCGGTCTTCGTCAAAGCCTGAGAACAGTGCTTCCACATATGCGGACGGATCAAAACGCTGTAAGTCGTCAATCTTCTCACCGATTCCGATAAATTTAACCGGAACATTCAATTCTGCCTGAATTGCAATCGCGATACCACCCTTGGCTGTACCGTCTAGCTTTGTGATCACGATACCATCAATCTCCGTTACATTGCTGAACTGTCTTGCCTGCTCTAATGCATTCTGTCCGGTCGTTCCATCTAACACGATCAAGGATTCTACATTTGCATCCGGATAATCTCTGGAAATGATGCGGCGCATCTTAGCCAGCTCATCCATCAGGTTCTTTTTATTATGAAGTCTTCCGGCTGTATCGATCAATAAAATATCGGTATTTCTTGCCTTTGCAGCAGATACCGCATCGTATACAACTGCCGCAGGATCTGCGCCCTCATTATGAGAGATCATCTCTACACCTGCACGATCCGCCCAGGTCTTTAACTGATCGATTGCGGCTGCACGGAATGTATCAGCTGCTGCGATCAGAACCTTTTTACCGCTCTTCTTATACTGGGCTGCCAGCTTACCGATCGTAGTTGTCTTACCAACACCATTTACACCGATCACAAGTATAACTGATTTTTTCTTTTCAAAATCATATGCACTTTCATCCACCATCATCTGATCTCTTATGATATTGATGATCAGTTCCTTGCATGCCGCAGGTTCTTTGATCCTGGCCTCCTTGACACGTTCTTTCAGGTTTTCGATCACCTTTTCCGTTGTCTCATATCCCATATCAGCCATGATGAATGTCTCTTCCAGTTCTTCATAAAAATCATCATCAATATGGGATGCTCCGAACACGGAAGAAAAACTGTCTACGATACTATTTCTTGTCTTACTAAGCCCTTCTTTTAATCGTTTGAAAAATCCCTTTTTTTCCTCAGCCATAGCTTGTACCTCCTTATTTGTCCAGATCGTTCTCGATCAGATTTACGGATACCAGAGTGGATACACCCTTTTCCTGCATCGTAATACCATACAGGATATCGGCTGCTTCCATGGTTCCCTTCCTATGTGAAATGACAATAAACTGTGTGTCCTTTGTCAATCGGTTCAGATACTGTGCAAATCGTCTTACATTTGAATCATCCAGTGCTGCTTCAATCTCGTCCAGCAAACAGAATGGTGATGGTTTCAGACTCTGGATCGCAAATAACAGTGCAATCGCAGTCAGTGACTTTTCACCACCGGAAAGCTGCATCATGTTCTGTAATTTCTTTCCCGGCGGCTGTGCAATGATACGGATACCGGTCTCTAACAGATTGGTATCATCGACCAGTTCCAGTGCACCTCGTCCACCACCGAACAGCTCTTTAAAGACCTTGTCGAACATAACCTGGATCTCTTTGAACTTCGTATTAAATTGTTCCTGCATGGATACATTCAATTTCTCGATCACATCTAACAGATTCTTCTCTGCAAGAACGATATCATCATGCTGTCCCTTTAAGAACTCATATCGTTCTGATACTTCTTTATAGTCCTCGATCGCATTGACATTGACATCACCAAGTGATTTGATCTTTGCTTTTACTGCGGTGATCTCTTTCTTTAAGGATGAAAGATCGTTTAATTCCTCATCCCGGAACTCTGCCGCCATATTTAATGTCAATTCATATTCTGCCCACATATAATTTGACAGCTCATCCGACTTCTCCGTATTCTTCTCAATCGCTGAATCAAGCTTGAATACTGCCTTTTCCAGACCTGCAATCTTCTCGGATAATTCTTCCCGGATCGCAAAAAATTCTTTATGACTGGCTGTCATATCATCCCGTTCTTTATGATATGCTGCCAGTTGTTCTTCCTGATCAGATACTTCATCGGAATCTTTCTCGATCGTCTTACGGATCGCCTCTGCCTGTTCTTCTAACTTCGTGATATCTGTGCCTGTCGCCTGTACCTGTGTTATATAGGATGCCAGTTCTTCCTGTAATTTCTCATCATCCAGACGGATACGTCTTATATTCTCCTGAATAAAGTCATCCTTCTGTTTTACTGAGTTATATTCGATCAGTAATTCAGATACCTTCGTATTTGCCGCTGCAAGCTTGCTCTGTGCTTCGATAGCCTTGGCTTCCAGTTCCTTGATCATTTCTTCACACTGAACCTTGGCAGCTTCATGCTTCTTATTATTATCAGCAAGCTGATCTTTATTTGTATTAATCTCCGCTATCTGACTGTTCAACTCATTGATTTCTTTCTGGATCGATGCAAATGCTTTCTCAGACTCTGCAAGCTTGGATGCTACCTGCTCCATATTTAAAGACAACGTATTCTTCTCAAGATATGCCTGCTGAAGCCTTGTGTTTAAGCTCTCAATCTGCGCGCGGAGTGCATCTCTTGACGTTTTTAATTCTTCATCCAGTCCGGCTGCATCCTTTGCGATCAGATTTAACTCATCGATCTTTTCCCTGATCTCATCCAATTCTCTCTTTCGTCCAAGAAGATTACTGGAATTACGGAAAGCACCACCTGTCATTGATCCGCCCGGATTGATCAGTTCACCTTCGATCGTAACCAGTCTCAGAGACTGATTGTATTTTCTCGCAACTGCAAGTGCATGGTCGATGTTATCTACAACCACGATCCTGCCAAGCAGATTCTTAACGAGTCGATCAAATTTTGCATCTGCCTTTACCAGAGAAGAAGCGATACCGATCACCCCCTGTTCTGACAGAACTTCATTTCGAACCTGTCCACGGTCTGTGATCGTATTTAACGGAAGAAAAGTTGCACGACCATATTTGTTCTGTTTTAAGAACTGAATGATCTTCTTTGCCGTGCTGTCATCCTCCGTAACAATATTCTGAATGCTTCCGCCAAGTGCCGTCTCGACAGCAACCTCATACTTCTTATCTACATCGATTATATCAGCAACAACTCCAATAATGCCCGGATTGTTCTTTTTCTGCTCCATAACACGACGGATGCTGTTGCCATAGCCATCATAGCGTTCTGTAATATTCCGGAGTGCTTCCATCTTGGATCTGGTCGCTGATAATTCTTCGTTTGTATTATGTATCCGCTCACGATTGACTTTATTTCTGCTCTGATTTTCTTCCAGATCCTTTTCTGCAGTTTCGAGTTCCTTGATAATGCCGGATACATTCTGATCCAATACAGATAGCTTTGCCTGTAACTCATCATGTTCCTTCCGGTCGTTATTATCATCACTTTTAAATTGCAGATATCTCTGATTTAACTGGGTCTTACGGAAGTTGATGTTCTCAAGCATCGCATCATATCTTCCGACCTTCGCCTGAAGATTTCCACTCTCATGGATATATTCGATGATGTCGGATTTACATTCTTCGATCTTATCCTGACATTCATGGATATAGGCATCCAAGCGGCTGCTTTCTCCTTTTGCAGTATCCAGAGAACCGGAAATGGTTGAAACCTGATCTCCAAGGGCATCCTTTTGTCCTTGATAATTCTCCATCTCTTTCCGATCAGTTTCCCGCTGACGGCTGATCCTGTCGATCTGTTCCTGTATATTCTTATCATTCTGTCGGGAGTTCAAGATCTGCTGGTTGATAACGTTGATCTCACCTTCCAAACGTTCATTTTTTAACCGGAGCTCATGCACCTGATTCTTGGATGCATCGATTGCCTGATTGATCTCCTCTAACGCCTGCTCGATACGCTCATATTCTTCCTTTGTATGCTCCAGTTCTTCTTTATTCTGCGTGAGATCATTATTTAAGATTTCCCGATTCTCTGTATCTTTATCAAGAATCTCTTTTAAATGCTCCATTTCAAGGAAAAAAGCATTGATATCCAGTTTCTTCAGTTCGTCCTTAAACAACAGATATTTTCTCGCTGTTTCTGACTGCTTCTGTAATGGACCGACCTGCTTTTCCAACTCATATAAAATATCATTGACACGACTTAGATTGTCACGCTCTGCTTCTAATGATTTCTCGGCTGCCGCTTTGTTCTTTTTAAATTTTACGATTCCTGCCGCTTCATCGAACAGTTCCCGTCGTTCCTCCGGTTTACCATTTAAGATCTTCTCAATCTGACCCTGTCCGATAATGGAATATCCCTCTTTACCGATACCGGTATCAAAGAACAGCGAATTTACATCCTTTAAACGACTGACTGTGCCATTAATAAGATATTCACTTTCTCCCGAACGATACACACGTCTGGCAACCGTTACTTCATTATAATCAATCGGCAGATGATGATCACTGTTATCTAACGTGATCGCTACATAAGCAGAACCCTGTGGCTTACGAAGCTGTGTACCGGAGAAGATTACATCCTCCATCTTAGAGCCTCGGAGACTCTTTGCACTCTGTTCACCAAGTACCCAGCGGACAGCATCCGCTACGTTACTCTTTCCCGAACCATTCGGTCCAACGATACAGGTTATTCCATGATTGAATTTGAATACGATTTTATTTGCAAATGATTTGAAGCCGTTTACTTCAATACTTTTTAAATACATATATTAACCCTGCTTTTTCTTTATTTGTAACAGTGCATTATATGCTGCCGTCTGCTCCGAAGCCTTTCTGGATGCTCCTTCACCTGTTGCAACATGCTCCCCGTTAATGCACACCTCGGATACATAAGATTTATTATGATCCGGCCCCTTCTCCTCTAACAAGGCATAAGTAAGGGTTTTTTCTTCTTTCTGCGCAAGCTCCTGCAAGGTTGACTTGGCATCATAAAACAGTGAATGTGTCTCAACATCATCAAGTAAAAAACGGTGGACAAATTTCTTTGCCTCATCTAAGCCGCCATCCAGATAGATTGCACCGAGAACTGCCTCAAACAGATCACACATGATCGAGTTCCGATTTCTCCCTCCGGTCAGATCTTCTCCCCTGCTTAACAGAACATAATGTCCAAACTTTAGTTCCTTGGATATCTGAGACAAGGTAAATTCACATACCAGACTTGCTCGGAGCTTTGTTAATTTTCCTTCCGGGTAATCCGGATAATTTTTATAAAGATATTCACTTACAACGAATTCCAGGATTGCATCCCCAAGGAATTCCGATCGTTCATAGGATTCTACTTTATTGATCTTCCGCTCATTTGCATAGGCTTATGTGTTAACGCTGTTACAAGCAGTTCCAGATCATGAAAGGTATACCCAATGATATCTTCTATATTATGAAATCGTTCTGTGTTCATAATTACTTCGCCACTTCTTTTCCAATATTCTCGGCAATTTTTTCATTTACACCATTTTCCTTGAAATTAATACACTGGAAAATAGCGCTCTTAACCTCTTCGTTATGAGAATTACCGTGGATCTTTACAACAAGGCCCTTTAAGCCAAGCAACGGTGCACCACCTTTGTTCTTCGCATTAAAACGTTCCTTCAAGCCATTCAATGAACTCTTGATCAGAAGTCCTCCGATCTTGGTTTTAAATGAAGACATAATCGTATTCTTGATCTCACCTAAAAGCATCTTTGCAAGACCTTCATACAACTTTAAGATAACATTTCCGACAAATGCTTCACAGACAATGACATCTGCTGCACCATTTGGAATCTCTCTTGCCTCGATACTTCCAACAAAATTAATGTCCTTACATTCTTTTAATAATGGATATGTCTCTTTTACAAGAGCATTTCCCTTTTCTTCTTCATCGCCGATATTTACGATTGCAACTCTTGGATTCTTTACATGCTCGATATTCTCCATATAGATAGAACCCATCTTGGCAAACTGTAGCAGATGCTCCGGTCTCGCATCGACATTCGCTCCACAATCGATCAGAAGGGAATAACCCTTTGATGTAGGAAGTAATGGCGCAAGTGGTGAACGCTTTACACCTTTGGAACGTCCGACTACCAACTGTCCACCTGCAAGGATCGCACCTGAGCTTCCGGCTGAAATAATCGCATCAGCTTCTCCGTTCTTTACCATATTCAGGCCAACCACCAGTGAAGAATCCTTCTTGCTTCTGACAGCCTGTACCGGGGCTTCATGACAGGTGATCTCCTCTGTTGCATTTACAACCTCGATCTTTGACTGATCGTAAGTATATTTTGCAAGTTCCTTCTTTATTACATCTTCTTTACCGGTCAGTATTATCTGTGCCTTTGCGCCTTCATTGATCGCTTCTACTGCACCTCTTATGATCCACTCCGGTGCATAATCTCCACCCATGGCATCTACGACTACTCTTGTTACTTCGCTCATCTTATTCCTGCTTCCTTTCTATACCGGAACTATTCCGGCATTTCCATATTTCTTATTATACGAATCGGAGTCCAGACTCCTACGCAGACCAACCCCAGGGTTTGTCAGAATAGGACTCTGCTCTGACCGTATAAATGCACAAAGCTATTATATATTTTGCCTTTCTTAAAGTCAACAGGGGATATCGGTGCAAAAAAATAAAGCCTTCCGATCGCTCGGAAAGCTCTATTTATAATTACTCACCTACTGAGATAATCTCTTTCTTGTTGTATGAACCACAATTCTTACATACTCTATGTGGAACCATTAATTCGCCACACTTACTGCACTTTACTAATGCAGGAGCAGTCATCTTCCAGTTAGCTCTACGCTTATCTCTTCTGGCCTTTGAACTCTTATTCTTTGGACAAATTGACATTAATCACACCTCCTCAACCTTTCAAGATGTTTGCAAAAACTGATAATCTTGGATCCGGAACAAAATCATCACAATCACATGTTTCATGATTCAGATTTGCTCCACACACTTTGCACAGACCTTTGCAATCATCTTTGCATAATATCTGCATCGGGACTAAAGTCATTAGTTCCTTCTGTAAAAGCATGTCCATATTAATAATGTGATCTTCCAGATAATCTAATTCCTCGATCTCATCAACTTTATCTGTTTCAAAGATAGCCATATCGATCATCTCGTCTATGTCCACTTCAAAATCCTCTGTAATTTCATCCAGACAACGGTCACATAGCATCTTAAGTGTGACAACACAGCCGCCCTTAAGACTTGCTTTTCTCTTACCTTCATTTCTGGCGGTAAGATGAAAATTCTTTACATTATCGACTACATATACATTTCCGTTGAAAGAAAACTCCTTCAATTCAGATATAACATCGTAGTCTTTTACCTGTCCTTCTGTCGATAAAATCTCTGATAAATCAATTAACATAATATCTCCTAAAAATCGCACATTGGTTATTATACATATTTGAATACTCTTTGTCAACGATAAAATCACATATTTTTTGCCATATTTTTCTTTTTCGTTACACTAAAGCAACAGTCTCTCTTGCAATCGCAAGCTCTTCATTTGTAGGGACTACGAATACCTTTACCTTGGAATCCGGTGTGGAGATCAGCTTTTCATCTCCCATAACCTTGTTTGCTTCCTGATCGATCGTGATACCCATGTATTCCATATCTGACATTGCAAGATTTCTGACATATGGATTATTCTCACCGATACCGGCTGTAAATGCAATCGCATCTACACCACCCATTGCTGCGGCATATGCACCGATATACTTCTTGACACCATATGCAAATACATCAAGTGCAAGACGACATCTGTCATTTCCTTCTTCCATACCCTTGCCGAGATCTCTGAAATCACTGAATCCACCGGAGAGACCATAAACACCGGACTTTTTATTTAAGATCGTATTGATCTCTTCGATATTCTTTCCTGCCTTGTTTGCAAGGAATTCGATAATGGCAGGATCGATATCACCGGATCTTGTTCCCATGATCACACCTGCAAGCGGTGTCAGACCCATGGTTGTATCTACTGATTTTCCACCCTTAACCGCTGTAATACTGGAACCATTGCCAAGATGACATACGATGATCTTTGTATCTTCGATATTTTTTCCAAGAAGCTCTGCTGTTCTCTTTGATACAAAGCTGTGGCTTGTGCCGTGGAAACCATATCTTCTGATCTTATAGTCTGTATAATATTCATAAGGAATACCATAGATATACGCTTTATCCGGCATTGTCTGATGAAACGCTGTATCAAATACACCGACATTCGGGACACCCGGCATCAGCTTCTGGCATGCACGAATACCGATCAGGTTTGCCGGATTATGTAATGGCGCAAGATCGTTACATTCTTCAATCGCAGCAATTACTTCATCTGTAATCACAACAGACTTGGCAAATTTCTCACCACCATGTACGATTCTGTGACCTACCGCATCGATCTCGGACAGATCAGTGATCGCACCTGTCTCTTTATCTGTTAATGCTTCTAATACATAACTGACTGCTGCATTATGATCCGGCATAGGAAGATCCTTTGTATATTTCTCTTTTCCTGTCGTTGTATGGGTAAGTCTTCCATCTACAGCGATACGTTCACATAAGCCCTTTGCAAGAAGTTCTTCTGTATCAGAATCGATCAACTGATACTTCAACGATGAACTGCCACAGTTAATAACTAAAACCTTCATATTAAATATCCTCACTTTATATATTTTGTTCTGACCGGCACAACGCCTGTCGTATATAACATAATTTATTTATACAGTTATCTGCTTGAATCTTTATGTGTCAGACAACACATTATATTCTACATTCATCTAATATGTGCTTCAAGTCTTTTTTCGTATTTTCAAGCGACCCGGAATTATCAATCTTATAGTCGCAGGCTTCCAGATAAAAAGCTTCCGACTCCTGTGAATCGATAACCGCCTGCGCTCGTTCTTGGGTAAAGCCACGATATTCGCAGAGTCTGGATATCCGGACATCCAAGTCTGCATAGACATAGCACATCTTATCACAGATACTCTTATATCCATCCTGAATCAGCAAAGCAGCTTCAATCACGAACAGCTTTTTTCCGGCATCCTTCTGTTCCTCAATCCGGCGCAGGATTTCTTCTTTCACTAACGGATGTGAAATACTGTTCAGCAAAGCCAGCTTATCTTTATCGTGGAATACGATATCTCCAAGCTTCTTTCTGTCAATCGAGCGGTTAACCGTTGATTGACCGTTGTCTGTCACTGCGTCCCCTTCAGCAGGTGCAGATATATCTATATCAGTATCCATCAAAACCTCCATACCAAATGCATCCACAATTCCCTGATAAACCGTTTTTCCGGGTTCCATCAACTCATGTGCCAGACGGTCTGCTTCTATTATATATGCATCATATTCTTCCTTTAATATCGTAAGAACTGCTGTCTTTCCGCAACCAATGCCTCCTGTTAGTCCAAGGATCAGCATCTCATCTTTATTTCGCATCATACCAGTTATCTCCTTCACTGATACCGATCTCAAGCGGTACTGCCATGTCGGCTGCACCCATCATTTCCTTTTCCATGATCTCTTTTACAATGTCAATCTCATCCTTTGCAGTCTCTACCAGAAGTTCATCATGGATCTGTAAGATCAGGCGGGATTTCAGTCCTCGTTTTTTCAGTTCCATATTCACACGGAACATAGCAATCTTAATAATATCTGCCGCTGTTCCCTGAATCGGCGAATTCATTGCAACACGTTCACCAAAGCTTCTGGTCATGAAGTTTGAAGACCGAAGCTCCGGTACAGGACGGATACGACCGAACATCGTCCGCACAACACCATCTGCTTTTGCTTCTTCCACCTGACGGTCAAGGAATGACTTTATATTCTTATAGGTTGCAAAATATTTCTCAATATAATCAGCCGCTTCTTTTCTGGATATTCCAAGATCCTCCGACAAACCAAATGCACTGATCCCATAAACAATACCGAAGTTAACTGCCTTTGCATTTCTTCTCTGCAAGGATGTTACCTGATCGATCGGAACATCGAACACCTCAGAAGCTGTCGTTGCATGGATATCTACATGATTCAGAAAGGCATTCTGCATAACCTGATCTCCGGATAAATGAGCAAGTACACGAAGTTCAATCTGAGAATAATCAGCATCCAAAAATACATATCCATCCTCCGGAATAAATGCCTTTCGAATCAGTCTGCCAAGTTCCAGTTTCATAGGAATATTCTGGAGGTTCGGATCAGTCGAACTGATACGGCCGGTCGCTGTGATCGTCTGGTTAAAAGTTCCGTGAATCCTGCCATCTTCTGATATATATGCCGTCAATCCCTGCGCATAAGTGGAATTCAGCTTTGTAAGCTGACGATATTCCAGTATCGCAGGTATGATTGGATGGTCATTCTTTATCTTTTCCAGCACATCAACGCTGGTGCTGTATCCGGTCTTGGTCTTCTTGCCACCGGAAAGTCCCATATCTTCAAATAAAATAACACCTAACTGTTTTGGCGAATTGATATTAAACTCTTTTCCTGCATAACCGATGATATCAGTATGCAGTTCGTCGATCCTGCTCTGCAGCTTTACGCTGTAATCATCCAAAGCTTTTCGGTCAACCCTGATTCCCCGGTGCTCCATATCATAAAGTGTATATACTGTTGGCATCTCGATCTCATTATAGAGGGTAAACATCTCCTGTTTTTCCAGATGTTCCATCAGAAGATCACCTATAAGATATGGGATCAACGCCTTATATGCAAATAATTTCTGAAAAGTTTCATTTGCAAAAGAGAACAGATTCAATTCATCTTTTCCAACCAGTTCTTTTTCAGACGGCAGTGTTGCACCAAGATAATCCCTTGCGACCGCATCATAGGAATATACATCCTCCATCGGATTTAAGAGATATGCCGCTACACCGATATCATGCACCTTTGTATCACTCTCATCAAACGGAAAGACTGACAATGCTTCCTTTAAATCCAGAATATCGATCTGCATACCGTTCCTGGTGGCTGATACTATATTCTCTGTCAGTCTGTCATGCTCCATTCCATTCAGATTCGACAAAATATAGACCTCATTATCAGATGTGGCAGCAGACAGCCCGAATAAGGTTCCATCCTTCCAGATTGGATATAAACCGATCTTATCTATATTTTTCATCTTATCGGCAAGAAAACCATCTATCTGCTCCGTTGTTTCAAGCAAGGTGATAACCGGATCAATCTCCGCCGTCTCTGTCACTGTGCCAAACTTTTTTAACAGACTGTTAAAGCCTAATCTTTTAAAAATCTTATATGAATCATCATTGAATAATGATTCGATCGTCATTTCATCCAGAGAAACATCCAGCTCGCAGTCCAGTTTGATCGTTGCAAGATCCTTTGACATAACTGCAAGATCCATGTTCTCGGTCAGATTCTTCTGAACACGCGGAGGCTTTACCGTATCCAGATGATCCAGAATATTCTCCATGCTTCCGTATTCAATCATCAGCTTTGCCGCTGTCTTTTCTCCGATTCCCGGAACTCCGGGAATATTATCAGAGGTATCGCCCATAAGCCCCTTCATATCTATAAACTGAACCGGTGTAACACCATATGCCTCAACAACATCCTTTGCATAATAATTTTCTATCGTTGTGCCGCTTGCTTTTGTTTTTGGGATCCGCACAAGGATCGTATCTGTTGCAAGCTGCAGAAGATCTCTGTCACCCGATACAATCACAGTTGCATAGCCATTTCGTTCTGCCATCCTTGATATCGTACCAATGATATCATCTGCCTCATAACCGCCTTTTTCCACAATCGTGACATGCATAGCTGTAAGCACTTCTTTCATAAGTGGAACTTGTTCACGAAGTTCCTCCGGCATCGGCTTTCTGGTTCCTTTATATGCGCTGTATTTCAGATGACGGAATGTCGGTTCATGCACATCAAATGCTACACACATATGATCCGGTTTTTCCTCATCCATGATCTTAAATATAATATTAAGAAAACCAAGAACTGCATTTGTATGCAGTCCTTCATAGTTTGTGAGATCCGGCAGACCATAGAATGCACGGTTTAATATACTGTGTCCATCAATTAATAATATTTTCTTCATTTTCCAAATCGTCCTTCTCTGCCGTTTCTTCGGCGACTTCCAGATAGTTTTTGTGTGTCTGGTTATATCTCTTTATTTTATCCATAAACTGTACGTTTTTATCACTGGTTCCGGGAAGATCATCCTTTTTATATAAAATTTTCTCCAGATATTCGATCATATATTTATTGTCAAAAAACAGCTTTTCTCCAAAAGTATCACTATAATAATATTCTGTCTGCGATTTCTGTTTGGCATTCTGCTCATAATGATATACTTCTTCCAGAACTCCACTATATACCCATACAAGTCCGATCACAATTGCAGCCAGAACCAGAACGATTGTAGAGGTTGCAATTCGTTTAACGGCTGTCATACGTGTCATTTCTTCATCCAGCTTATCATCCAGTTCCTTTTTGAAGTTCGTGGAAAGATTTTCTTCATTGTCCAATTCTTTCATACCAACGATCAAGGTATAGTAGATTTCCAATTCTTCCGAACAGTTTTCACAATTTTTGACATGCTTAATAAACTCCTTCAATTCATCGTCCGGGAGTTTGTTCTCTATGAATGCCATGATCTTTGATTGTGCTTCCAAACATGTCATCTGACTGTCACCTTCTTCATCCTGTCCGTATATTTTTATCTTCTATCGAATATGATCCTGGGATTCATCGGTTGTCTTAACAATCTCCCGTATCACAATATGGAAAGGGTCGCCCTTTCCCGGAACAACCTCTACACGGTCACCGACTTTATGACCAAGCAATGCTTTCCCCATCGGAGATATATTGCTGATAATACCATTTAATACATCTTCGCGGACTGTCGTTACGATACGATAAGTATCTTCTTCATCATCTTCTTCAAAATAAACACGAACAGTATTATTCAAACCTACTTCATCATCTGCTGACTCATCTTTTATGATCTCAGCAGTTCTTACCATACGATCCAGATAACGGATTCTTTTTTCATTCGCATTCTTATCCTTCTTCGCTGCATAATACTCGAAATTCTCACTCAGGTCGCCCTGTGCTCTTGCTTCCTTTACAGCTTCCAGCTTTTCTTTTCGAACTACTACTTTTCTATATTCGATTTCTTCTTCCATCTTCTTGATGTCAGATTCTGTTAACTGATTAAACATAAAACCAACCACCCTGTTCACATTTTTGCTAACAGTATAGCACAAAACATTTTTGGATACAACAAAAGCAGATCTTACGTCCGAAAACATAAAATCTGCTCCTGTTATTATATAAAATAAAATATATTTACTTCAGATTAGTTGTTGATGAGCTTGTCTTCACCATTCCAGCTGTACAGCTTTCTGATGCTCTCGCCAACGATCTCTGATGGATGCTCAGCAGCTTTCTTTCTCATAGCCTTGAAGTGAACCTGACGTCCTGCAGGTGACATATCAAGTAAGAATTCCTTAGCAAATGTACCATCCTGAATATCAGAAAGAACTTTCTTCATAGCCTTCTTTGTATCTTCTGTAATGATCTTAGGACCTGTTACATAATCACCATACTCAGCAGTATTTGAGATAGAATATCTCATTCCCTTGAAGCCTGACTGGTAGATCAGATCTACGATCAGCTTCATCTCATGAATACACTCAAAGTATGCATTTCTTGGATCGTAACCGGCTTCGCAAAGTGTCTCGAAACCAGCCTGCATAAGTGCACATACACCACCGCAAAGAACTGCCTGCTCACCAAAGAGGTCTGTCTCTGTCTCTGTTCTGAATGTTGTCTCAAGAACGCCGGCACGAGCTCCGCCGATACCAAGTGCATAAGCTAATGCTCTGTCAAGAGCCTTTCCTGTGTAATCCTGCTCTACAGCTACAAGACAAGGTGTACCCTTTCCTGCCTGATACTCAGAACGTACTGTGTGACCAGGTGCCTTAGGAGCGATCATGGTTACATCAACATTCTTAGGTGGAACAATTGTTCCGAAGTGGATATTGAAACCATGAGCAAACATTAACATATTGCCTTCTTCAAGGTTTGGCTCGATATCGTTCTTGTACATATCAGCCTGTAACTCATCATTAATAAGAATCATGATAATGTCTGCTTTCTTAGCAGCTTCTGCAGCTGTATATACTTCAAATCCCTGTGCTTCAGCCTTTGCCCAAGACTTGCTTCCTTCATAAAGACCGATAATTACGTTACAGCCTGATTCCTTTAAGTTAAGGGCATGTGCATGTCCCTGTGAACCATAACCGATAATAGCGATTGTCTGTCCGTCCAGTAATGATAAATTACAGTCTTCCTGATAATAAATTTTTGCTTCTGCCATTATTTTGTCCTCCTGATATAAATGACTTCTTTATAATAATTAACTGCATAATTGCAATCAATCAATCTATAGTTAACTAAGGTGCACATGATTAATCCTGACGCTGACCTCTCACCAGTCCTGTCAGACCGGTACGAACCAGTTCAATGATCTCAAATCCATCTAACAGTCCAAGAAATGCTTCACACTTCGAGGTTGCACCTGTTAGCTCAATGATCATGGAACCTTTTGAAACATCAACGATGTTTGCTCGGAATATATTTGCAATGGACATGATATCCTGACGGGTATCCTTATCACTTCTCACCTTTACGAGTACAAGTTCTCTGCATACTGATTTGCCAGGCTCCAGTTCAACGATCTCTACGACATCCTCGAGCTTATTCAACTGTTTCTTGATCTGGCTCAGACTTGCATTATCTCCGCTTACTGCTACAGTCATTCTGGAATATGCAGGATTCTCCGTAACACCTACCGTAACGCTGTCGATATTATAACCTCTGCGGCTGAATAAACCTGAAACTCTGCTCAGTACACCTGATGTATTATCTACAAGAAGTGACAAAACTATATTATCCATCAATAAGTACCACCTTTCAAACCTATGAAACGGCTGTATAATCAATACAGCACAAATCCTTGTTTTATTATAGTTATCTTGTCAATTATTGTCAACGAAGAATTACTCAATATCAAGCAATCTTTTTACAACCTGAACACATTCTGCCGCATCCTCTGAATAACCATCTGCATGAATCTCCTCAGCAAAGCTCTCTGTGATAACAGCTCCGCCGATAACGACCTTAATATCCAGATTTTTTGCTTTTACCAGTTCCACAACATCCACCATTTTCATCATAGTTGTTGTCATCAGTGCCGAAAGTCCGATGACCTTGGCATCATTTTCTATGGCTGCATCAACGATCACATCCGCAGGTACATCCTTTCCAAGATCGATAACCGGGAATCCGTAGTTTCGAAGCATCAAGACAACCAGATTCTTTCCGATATCATGGATATCTCCCTCTACGGTAGCAACCACGATCGCAGGCATTGACTTTCCATCATCCTCCCGTACGATAAGTGGTGTGATATGATTGATCGCAAGCTCCATCGTCTCTGCGCTGGCGATTAACTGTGGCAGAAAGTATTTTTTCTGTTCAAATAATTTTCCAACACGGTTAATTGCCGGAATCAGCTCATCATCAATAATCTTCTGCGGATCTATCCCCTGTTCCAGTTCTTTTTTGACATCTTCTGTAATATTTCTTTTATTTCCTTTTACAACATCTGTGTAGATAACACTTTTTTCTTTTTCATCCTCCTGACTGCCTCCATTCTGTACAGGTGCAGCCGTTGTGATCCCGAGAGGTTTTACATTCTGGATATACCGGATATCTCCTTCGTCTTTGTTAAGAAGCATATCCGATGCATATGCCATATTCATAAGCATGGTCTGTGACGGATTTGCAATTGCCATCGTAAGACCATTCTGGATCGCCATCGTAAGAAAAGCTGCATTTACAAACATACGCTCCGGCAATCCAAATGAGATATTCGAAAGTCCGCATATCGTAGCAAGCCCCATATCATGACAATAACGGATTGTTTTCAGGCAGTTGACAGCAGCAGCTTTCTCTGCTCCGACTGTTGCAACCAGACCATCGACCACAACATCCTCTTTCTGAAAGCCCATCTTATAAGCAGCATCCAGAACTGTATGTATAATACTTTCTTTTTCATCACTGTCCTTTGGAAGTCCCTCATCAGAAAGCGGAAGCAGAATGAACATCGCACCATATTTTCTGACCAACGGAAGGATCTCCTGCATTTTTACCTTTTCCAGAGATACAGAATTCACAAGTGCACGTCCCGGATAGATACGAAGTGCCGCTTCGATAACAGCAGGGTTACTGGAATCAATACATAACGGAAGATTCACTGCCTGTGACACCTCATATACAACCCTTACCATCATTTCTTTCTCATCAATACCATTCATGCCGACATTAATATCAAGAATTGATGCACCCTTTTCCATCTGTTCTTCTGCCATCGTCATAACAGTATCGAGAACTCCTTCCCGAAGCTCCGCCTGCAGTTTCTTCTTACCGGTTGGATTGATTCGTTCTCCAACTACCATAAAAGAACCATCTAAATTGATCTGTCTTGTCATGCGTTCTGATGATAGCAAACGTTCTTTCTTGTCTGATATCTCAGGAATATCCATTGTCTTTGCCATATCGGAAAGTGCTTTGATATGGGCAGGAGTTGTTCCGCAGCAGCCGCCGACCATACCAGCTCCTGCTTCTATGATCATCTTCATATCTTCTGCAAAGGTTTCCGGTGTCATGGCATATACACTTTTACCATCCACAAGTTCAGGCATACCGGCATTCGGCTTCGCAAATACGGGGACAAATGCTACCTCTTTCATGGCAGCCACAAGCTCTGTCATCTTGTCCGGTCCTGTGGAACAGTTTACACCTATTGCATCCACGCCAAGATTCTGTAATACATTGACCGCGGTTACCGGATCCGTTCCATACAAGGTTCTTCCGTCCTCGTTAAATGTAAGGCTCGCCATGATAGGGAGATCACAGATCTCATTTGCAGCGATCACAGCAGCTCTGGTTTCGGCAAGGCTCATCATTGTTTCTACAACAAGAAGATCACAGCCCGCCTCAACAAGAACTTTGATCTGTTCTTTATAGATATCAACCAGCTCTTCAAACTGAAGTTTTCCCATCGGATACAGCATCTCACCTGTCATGGTAAGATCACCTGCGACATAACCATGCCCGCACTCGGCAACGGCCTGCTTTGACAGAGCTACCAGATCCATATTCATCTGATAGAGATCAGTTTCCAATCCATATTCACGAAGTTTTAAACGATTACAGGTAAATGTCGGAGCATATAAGATATCTGTGCCTGCATTCAGATACGACGTCTGAAGTTCCAGCATAACTTCTTTGTGCTCCAGTATGTATTTTTCCGGACATACACCAAGTGGCATGCCTGCATTCATCAGATTTGTTCCGGTTGCTCCATCTAAGATCAGTATTTTCTCATTGAACAGTTGTCTAAATTCGTGTTTATTCATTCGTTATCACACCTTCGTCGTCTATTTTGTTATCTCCGTCTGCCGCTGTCGTTGCAAGCATATCACATCGTTCATTCATCGGATGTCCTGCATGTCCCTTCACCCAGTGAAAGGTTACTGTATGCGGCTCTTTTGCTTTTAACAGTCGTTCCCACAGATCCCGGTTCTTTACCGGTTCATTCTTGCCACGTTTCCAGCCCTTCTTGATCCAGCCCCATATCCAGCCTTCATTAAATGCCTTTACAAGATACTGGGAATCTGAATATAATTCCACATTACAGGGTTTTATCAATGCTTCTAACCCAACAATAGCTGCCATAAGCTCCATGCGGTTATTGGTCGTCTTATTATAGCCCTGTGAAAATTCCCGTTCATGGAGCGTTCCTTTTCCATCTATAAACTGGATAACCGTACCATATCCGCCCGGTCCGTCCGGATTTCCTCTCGCTGCACCATCTGTATATATCTTTACATCCATTCTTTTCGCACCTCATATCTATTCTAATTAATCCATATCCGCTTATAAATGACTGATTATCACTTTTCATCAAATGATCGGAATATTTTATTCTGTGCCATCACTATAACTTTCGATCAATTCTGTAAGGAGTCTGCTCATTTTATCAGACATCTCCTTACTGCGATCCAGAATATCCTCATGCTTTAATTCAGCACCAAGTCCTGCCGCTTTATTTGAAATTGCCGAAAAACCGGATACCCGGATTCCCATATGGCAGGCCGCGATTGCCTCACATGCTGTACTCATACCAACCGCATCTGCACCAAGCATATGAAACATCCGTATCTCGGCCGGCGTCTCATATTGAGGTCCTGATGTCTGAAGATAAGTACCTTCCACAGTATGAAATCCCATTCTCTCAAATATTTTCCTGCTTATCTGAATTTTTTCTTCGTCATATATATGGCTCATATCCGGAAATCTGACACCAAACTTGTCTATATTCCTTCCAATCAAGGGAGATGGAACAAAGCTTGATATCTGATCCGAAATGATCATGATATCTCCCGGTACCAGCTCTTCACTGATTCCTCCTGCCGCATTGGTAAGAATCAGCCACCGTATTCCAAGAAGCCCCATCAGCCGGATCGGTTTCACGACATCCTGCATGGAATATCCCTCATAGTAATGAACTCTGCCCTGCATGACAACAATCGGTTTTCCACAGGAATAACCAAATATAAATCGTCCCTTATGGCCGGCAACTGTCGAAACAGGGAAGCCGGAACCTCTTTATAATTAATATACACCGGATCATCCATGGTAAATGCATCACCCAGTCCACTTCCAAGTACGATCCCTATCTCCGGCTTCATCTTTATTTTACCAGTGATATAACGAACAGCCTCATCATACATAAATAACATCTCCTTATCCCAGTGCCGCAGCTCACCTGTACCCAGTCTCTGAAATACATAATTCTGATTTTCCACATATATCCATATGGTAAAAAAGCTGACACCCATCTGAATGTCAGCTTATTTTCATAAAACGGAGATAGAGAGATTTGAACTCTCGCGCCGGTTGCCCGACCTACCGCTTTTCGAGAGCGGACCCTTCAGCCACTTGGTATATCTCCTTTTCCTATGACTTTGCTATAATACCATTAATACACAAAATATACAACTATTTTTTATTTGTAAAATACGATTTCGCCTGTATTAAATGAGTTGTGCTCACAATATCAACCTGCTTTTTTCTGATAAAATAAACATCTTAATAATAACAGATCACAGGCATACCTGCGTATATATTTTCATAAATAACCGCTGCTTTCTGATATGGCAGATTAACGCAGCCATGCGAACCGCCGGAATAATAAATGTCTCCGCCGAACTCATCACGCCATGTCGCATCATGAAGCCCGATTCCACGATTAAAAGGCATCCAGAAATTCACCTTTGTCTCGTAATCTTCACCTCTGAGAACCGATGGTGATTCCTTATATGTAACCGAATATAATCCATCCGGTGTACCATGACCGTTCTTCACGCATCCGGTAACACAAGGGGAATCTGTGACCAGTTTTCCACTTACAATCAGATAAACATGCTGGTTCGACAGATCGACCTCTACATAAGAATAACCGATATCCCCGTATTTGTTATATGCCGCTCCTACCTGGGAAAACTCCGGTGTACGCTCCTGTGATTTCCCACTTGCAAGTGCTTCCCGCAAGCCCTTTGTCTCCGCTTCCACATCAATTGCCCATCCATAACGATTGCCTGTTTCTTCTACATATCTTCCGGTATAGGTCTGAAAGGTTCTCGTTGTTCCGACAGTATCATATGTCTCTGCAAGTTGTCTCACATATGCCTGAACCGATTTCTTTTTGAACTTCCATTTTCCGTTATCATAATAGAGCCAGCTGCCAAATGTTGATGCATCAAGCGTCCATGTTACACGATCAATGCTGTAGTTGATCTGAACCGCAAGATATGTTTCCAGTGCTTTTTTCCGGTCTGCGATCTCCGTACTGTCTGCCGTGATCTCTGCATTCTCATAACACGCTTCTTTATCAAGGTCTGTAGTAGCTTTCACCTGTTCAAGTGCCGTTTCTATCACTTCCTGCACCTTATCTGTATCCAGATAACTGCCTTCTGTCTCTGGTATGATAACCGCCTCGCTCTTTTCAACTACTACATAGGCATCCTTTGGCTTATTCATATTCTTTTCCTGCATACAGTCCTGATTTTTTAAGAACTGATACAACTTTTCTTTATCATATGTTACTTCGTAACTGGTTTTATAATCTTTCCGATTATCATTCAGATACAAAAACCACAGAAAGCCATTTTGTTTCTTCTTGATGCTTTTCTCATTGGAAACTGCCTGTATCGTCATATCGATATCTTCCGGACGGATCACAAATGATGCATGTTCTCTGCCGTTTACGCTTAAAGAATATTCACTCATATATGTATCGATCGTGTTTTTTACAGATTTTACTGTATGATAGGATACATTCTGTCCGTCAATATATGTATTCTTGTTAAAATGAAAACTAAACCAGATCGACAATGTAAGATAACAAAGTAAAATAACTCCGCCCACAGAAATTGATATAATAGCAGCGATCTTTTTTCCTTTTTTCCGTCTATCGATCTGTTCATAGACACTCTTATCGACAAAGACATCCGATGGTATGGCAGCAGCCGTGGCAGCAACCTCCGGCTGGTCTTTTGTTTCTATTTCTTGAGTCTCTGTCTGGTCTGTCTCTTTGACTGCTTCCATCTCAGCCCCAGTCTGCTCAGCCTCTTTGTCCGCCACGTTTTCGGTTTCTTTGTCTGCGCCGCTTTCTGTTGGCTCTGCTTCACTCTCTGTCTGCTCTACTTCTTTGTATTCCTCACTCATAATCTTCCCCTGTTATTCTCCTTCCAGATGGATCACGCATATCTCCGGTTTATTATTGACCCGGAACTTTAAAGTATGACCACCAAGTCCACCTGTTAAAATCATTTTTTTATTACGATATTCATACATACCCCGGTAATATTTCGGAAACAGCCGTACCATCGGTGATATCACTCCCCCCAAAAACGGAAGTATGATCATGCCCCCGTGTACATGACCGGATAACACCAAATCTGCTCCCCATTCCGCATAAACCGAAAAATAATCCGGGTTATGCGCCAGTAGAATCGTATATGCATCCTGATGCCTTGTTGGAAGAAGCTTCACCAGATAGTCCGTCTCCATCTTCTGAAGCCGGAATCTTCTGTAATAAGCTGCATCCATGTCAAGCCCCACGATCTGAATGTTGTCAGATGCCAGAGTAGCTCCTCATTTATAAGCCAATGAACGTAATTCTTTGTCTGTTCATACAGGCATTCCCATATATCTCCATACTGCTCTGTATATAAAACGGTTCGCATCTCATGATTTCCCTTTGAAATATAAACAGGGAATTCACTTCCAAGCTTTTGCAGAAGGTCTATCGCAACACCCGGTCTGACATCTTTCTTTCCGACTATAACATCTCCTGCAATCAAAACTGCATCAGGAGCAATCTTTTTTATCTCTTTTATGAGATCCTCATTTTTATCTCCGAATTCTGCATTATGAAGATCTGCGATCATCGCAAATGTAGCAGACTTTTTTATCCTTTTATCCGTGATTGTATAATGAGATACCGAAAGCATATGATTCTCCCGTCTGCTTTCGATCAGAACTGCGCACAGACAGATAATCGCAAATATACAGATGATACTGATAATATCGAATAACATTTTCTCTTCCTCTAGGAACGAAAGGCAAGATATAATACTTTTTTAAAGCTGTAGCCAAACGTCATTTTCTTTATATTTTCTGCTGCAACGACCTCGACTGAACCAAGGATACGACCATTGATTGAATATTCTATATGACCGACAACATATCCTTTTTTTATCGGTGCTGTAAGCGGTTCATCCTGAACCAGTATCTTCTTTACATCATCTGCCTTTTCCCCGCGAAGCAGAACGGATGAGAAGTCCGATACACTGTCAATCGCCAGCTCGTCACTGATACCATTTTCTATAGAAACGCTACGGGTGTCAAGTACATTTTCATCTTTATACAGATTGCAATTTGCATATCCATAATCTAATAGCTTGCAGGCCTCTTTATTTCTGATATCCTTTGTTTCAGCTCCCATGATGACTGCGATCAATGTAATGCCGTTTCTGTTCGCCGTCGCCGACATACAGTATTTAGCTGTCGCCGTATATCCGGTTTTAGCCCGGTTGCCCCGGTATACATATTTAGGAATTTATTTGTATTAGCAAGGTCAAATCTTGACTCTCCCCTTGCGGTTTTATGTACGATTGAATCCATCCAGATACCGGAATAATTCAGGATCTCAGGATGTTCGTCAATTAACTGTCTGGACATGATCGCAATGTCTTTTGCCGATGTCTCATGTCCATCTGCATCCAGTCCACATGCATTGACGAAATGTGTATGCTCCATTCCAAGTTCCTTTGCCCGGTCATTCATTCTCTGAACAAAGGCTTCCTCGCTTCCTGCCGTGAATTCTGCCATAGCAACTGCCGCATCGTTTCCTGATGCAATAATGATACATTTTATCATATCTTCAACCGTCTGCTGTTCCCCGGTCTCAAAGAAGCATTGTGAACCACCCATAGAAGCTGCATGTTCACTCACAGTTACAATATCAGACATCTGATAATCACCTGCCTTCATTGCCTCAAAAATCAGAAGCAGCGTCATTACCTTTGTGACGGATGCAGGTTTCCTTGCTTCATCTGCATTTTTCTCATATAATACCGTTCCTGTCGTTGATTCCATAAGGATACATGATTGTGATTCCAATTGAAGTCCGGACTGATCTGTCGCTATTTCATCTGTTGCTGTTCCATCTGTTACAGCAACACTATATATTACCGATTGGCCGATATGTCCGACTACAAGTGCTATTCCAAGAACCGTACCTGCAAATGCTCTGCCTATCCTCTTTCCCATTTTTACCCGTTTCAATAACATCCCTCTAATCTGTTCATTTATACAATTTATGCTTAAAAAAATGAATAAAGAATGTTTGTGTTGATATTTTTCTTTCATAATTAATTATATTCTGCTATAATACTACAGAATTATGCGCAATATGCGGTAATTTAAGAAATAATGACACTTTCGTCATTTATTAACTGGACAAATTATAACAGGAGGAAAAATCAATGAGTATGAAATTGGTCAAACGAGTACCAACCGGTGAAGAGATCAAAGAGTTATATCCTCTCTCACAGGAACTCAAAGACATTAAAGCAAAACGAGATGAAGAGATCAGAAAAATTTTTACCGGAGAAGACAAGCGATTTATATTTATAATTGGTCCATGTTCCGCTGATAACGAAGATGCTGTATGCGACTATCAGAACAGACTGGCAAAGGTTGCAGAACAGGTCAAAGATAAAATTCTTGTAATTCCACGTATATATACGAACAAACCAAGAACAACGGGTGATGGATACAAGGGGATGTTGCATCAGCCGGATCCGAATAAGGCTTCTGATATGTTAGAAGGTTTATATGCAATCCGTAAAATGCATATCCGCGCGATCAAAGAAACCGGACTCACAGCAGCAGACGAAATGCTCTATTCCGAGAACTGGCAATATGTTGACGACATCTTATCCTATGTAGCGATCGGTGCACGTTCCGTTGAGGATCAGCAGCACAGATTAACGGCAAGTGGAATGGACATTCCGGTTGGCATGAAGAACCCAACCAGTGGGGATTATACTGTTATGATGAATTCTTGTCTTGCTGGACAGCATCCGCATACTTTCTTATATTCCGGATGGGAAGCCCACACAGACGGAAACCCACTGACCCATTGTATATTAAGAGGTGCATTAAATAAACATGGTCGTTCCATCTCAAACTACCACTACGAAGATCTTCGTCTTTTATATGAATCATACCAGAAGTTCAATCTGGTAAATCATTCATGTATCGTTGATGCAAATCATAACAATTCAGGCAAAAAATTTGATGAGCAGCCACGAATCGTAAAAGAAGTTATCCACAGCCGCAATTACGATCCTGATATCAAAGAACTTGTAAAAGGTGTTATGGTTGAAAGTTATATCGAAGACGGTAATCAGCCGGTTGGTGGAGGATGCTATGGCAAATCCATCACAGACCCTTGTCTCGGATGGGATAAGACAGAACGTCTCTTAAAGGAAGTTGCTGATCTGTTATAAAAATCTGATACCATGTAATGCAATGATATCAAACATCTTTTAAGTTGAGATGTAATGCAACGATATCCAAGCTTCTTTTATAAATAAAGATGTAACACATCGTTTATAGCTATAAAGGCAAAAAGAAACCTGCCAGTTAATATCTGACAGGTTTCTTCTTTTTTACTCTTTGATGATGCGTGACAGGAAATTTCTTCCCAATGACACATCACCAGCAATATTTAATTTTCCTGTAGCATATGCATAAATCGGATCCATTACTCCATTTATCACCCGTTCCAGACTGGATATTGTAACGATAAACTGAACATTTCGTTGTTTATATTCCCCCGAAATGACCTCAAGTGTACCATCTTTCAAATGAATATAAAAATGTCCACTGTCACGTCCAATAACATCAAACTGGAAATAGGTATCATCCTGTAATCCATCTATGTTCCTATGTACTGATAATTTATGAAAATAATCGAGACATTCCCTATATGTCATACAAATCAGCCTGCTTTATAAGAATTCGAAATCGTCATCCTCATCGCCATCACCGATCAGAACCTGATTGCGTTTAACGCCTTCTTCGATTTCTCCTACGATTACTTCGTCTTCTTCATCCTCTGTTACAGCACTCTTCCCTGCAAATGCCTGTGGCTTGCTTTCCTCTTTTGGCTCTTCCTTTGGCTTCATCTTCAGCTTCTGAGGTTCTGCTGTTGTCTGAGACTTCATCTTCAGCTTTGTAATCGGATCAGCTTCTAACGCATCTTCATTGATTGATGAAGCTGTCGTGCTGGCTGTTGCTGTTACAGTACCGCCATTTGCCTTAAGCTCTTCCATCTCCGCTTTTAACTTTGCAAGTTCTGCCTTTGCATTGGAAAGAACTTCATTTGCACGTTTCTTTGCATCGTTAATGATTTTGTTTGCTTCACTGTTTGCCGCATTCTGTTCCTTTTTGGAACCCGGAGCAGCCTGCTCTAACTGTTTCTCTAATTCATAGATCTTTACACTATTCTCTCTGAGAGAATTCTGAGCCAGTTCATTTTCTGCTACAGCGGCATCATATTTTGCCTGTAATGAAGCAAACTCATCCGATACTTCTCTCATAAATGAATTTACTTCATCTTTATTATAACCAAAAAGTCCCTTTTTAAAGGTCTTTTCTTCAATGCTTTCCTTTGTTAACATTATAGCGCTTCTCCTTTACGTGTTTATTTAACATAACCTAAACTCAATTATATTAATTCTTTGTATGTTTTTCAAGAAATAATCGTATGTTTTTGAAAAAAATTTACAATTTTTCATGCAAGATATTCAATTTGGATCCATTCCCATGTATTTTTTTACATTTCACGGCTATCAAACAGGATCGTAAACGGTCCATCATTGGACAGATCCACTCTCATGTCCGCACCAAAAATACCGCTTTCTGTAACTGCGATTTTTTCCCTGCAAGCAGACAGGACATATTCATATAACGCATTTGCTTTTTCAGGGTTGCCTGCCTTTGTAAAAGATGGGCGGTTTCCTTTCTTACAGTCTGCACATAAGGTAAACTGTGATACGATCAGAAGCTCACCGTTTACATCTGTAAGAGAAAGATTTGTCTTGCCATTTTCATCCGCAAATATACGAAGTCCCAGCAGTTTACGGATTAATTTGTCTGCAGCTTCTTCTGTATCTTCTTCGAATACACCTACAAATACCAACAGACCTTTTCCGATCTTTCCTACCTCTTTATCATCTACTGTTACACTTGCATGATTCACTCTCTGAATCAGAAATCTCATAATTTTTATCCCCTTTAGCGCTCCGACATGCTGATTGCTTCTACTGCAACGCTTCCTCCACGGACAACCTCGATCCGATTTGGAAAACTCTGCTTGAATAACTTGATCGCATCATTGTTCTGATTTTCTGTCTGTAAACATTCCACCAGAATATTCTTTCTGTCATAGTCCGTGATCTTGAAGTTAAATGCATTTGCAATACGGAATACTTCATCCTTATCATCGGTATTACATTCTTTTACCTTGATGAATAAGATCTCTTTATTATGGATCGGAATATCCGTATAATCAACCACCTTGATTACTTCCACGCTGCGGTTCAACTGCTTCTTTACCTGTTCAAAAGTACGATCATCACTGGTAAAACTGATCGTCATTCTGGATACCGTCGTATCCTCTGTTTCTCCTACAGTCAGACTGTTCAGGTTATAGGATTTACCGGAAAACAGACCGGAGATTCTTGCAAGTACACCTATTTCATTTTCAACATATAAACATATCCATCTTTTCTTTTCACTCATCTGTCTATCCTCCTTAACAATCCATGATCATATCATTTAATGACTTGCCACCCGGAACCATAGGGAATACATTTGCAGTCGGATCAATATAGAACTCTATAACTGTAGGTCCCTTTGTATTTGCCTTTGCCTGCTCAAATGCTGCTTTGATCTCTTCTTCCTTTGTAACACGGATTCCAAGCGCCTCATAGCTTTCCGCCAGTTTTACAAAATCCGGTGTATATTTCGGACAGCATTTGTCAGGATTCTGGCAGTCATGATTACAGCTCTTTCTGTATCTCAGACAGGTACTGCTGTAACGCTTGTTGAAGAACAGCTCCTGCCACTGACGTACATTTCCAAGATAACCATTGTTTAAAATACAGATCGTGATCGGAAGCTCCTGTGCAACCGCAGTCGCCATCTCCTGAATATTCATCTGTACACCACCATCACCGGAAATGCAGATAACATTCTTATCCGGGTTACCGATCTTTGCCCCGATGGCAGCAGGAAGTCCATATCCCATCGTACCAAGACCGCCGGAGGTTAAGAGCTGGTTCTCACCGCCAAGTGCAATATACTGTGTTGTCCATAACTGGTTCTGTCCTACATCTGTAGTAATAATGAGATCGTCATACATCTCGTTGATCGTCTTAATGATCTTCTCAGGTGTAACACCTTTATAAGAATTCATGTTGATCGGATACTGTTTCTTCACTTCCATGATCTCAGCAACCCAATCGGATATATCTAATTTCTTTGCATATTTTAACATCTTCGTGATCGCAAGCTTTGCATCTGCTACGATTGGGATGTCTACCTCGATATTTCTGGAGATTGATGCTGCATCGATATCGATATGTATGATCTTTGCATTCTTTGCAAATGTGTCAATCGTACCGGTGATACGGTCGTTAAATCTGGTTCCGATTGAGAATAAGACATCACATTCCATGATTGCTTTATTGGATGCGAGATTTCCATGCATTCCGATATTACCAACATATAAAGGATGGTCCGTCGGAATTGCTCCCTTACCCATGATCGTAGTAACAACAGGGATTCCTGTTAATTCACATAATTCCTGCATTTCTTTTCTTGCATGTGCGATATTCACACCGCCACCGATCAGAAATACCGGTTTCTTTGCATGGTTTAATTCTGCCAGAGCCTTCTTAAGCTGACCAGAATGTACACCCTCTGATGGCTTATATCCTCTGATATTTACTTCATCCGGATATTCATCCGAACCCATTGCAAGCTGGATATCTTTTGGTATATCAACCAGTACAGGACCCGGCTTACCGGTTCTTGCGATATAGAATGCATTCTTGATAATTCTTGCCAGATCTTCTCTCTTTCTGACTGTTACTGCATATTTGCAGATGTTTCTGGTGATACCTACGATATCGACCTCCTGAAAGGCGTCGTTACCGATCAGATTCATCGGTACCTGTCCGGTAAAACATACCAGAGGAACACTGTCATAATTTGCTGTTGCAATTCCTGTAACCAGATTCGTTGCACCAGGCCCGCTTGTAACCAGACATACACCAACCTTTCCGGTTGATCTTGCATATCCATCTGCTGCATGAACAAGTGCCTGCTCATGTCTTGGAAGAATCATATCGATTCCCTCTGCATCGTATAATGCGTCAAATAAGTCGATCGCTGTTCCACCCGGATAGGCAAACAGTGTATCAACATGTTCTTCCTGTAATGCTTTTACAAACATCTGTGCTCCATTAATCTCCATAACCTATATCCTCCTTTAATTGTCATCCATATAAATTTCCAAAAAGAGCGTTTCCCATCCACTAAAAAAGCCCTAAGCCGTATATCAGCTTAGGGCGAATAATCATATCCGTGGTACCACCTAAATTCAGGTTCTTCCTGCTCTCATCCAATACTTACAAATCTTATCTGCGTTATATTGTATTCCTATAACGGGGAAATCCGTTGAATCCTACTCAGCACTTCTTATGAAGTCATGCTTTTCAGTCCACTGCTCGAAGGCTACTTCCATACATCCTAGCTGAAGATTCTCACCACCATCTTCTCTCTGGGAGCCGGTCCTGTATGTACTCCTCCTTGTCATTGCATTTGACATATAAACTGTTGTTACTTTAGCATAAATGAGAAAAAAAGTCAATGCGTTTTCTGGGAAAAATCACCAAAACACCTGCATCAAACATACAGGACAATCCCCTTTTCTAAACGTTCGATCTCAAAGGCTGCATCCCGGTTGGCATCATATGTAATAAAGATCACCTTTGCAAACCGATGAATATCATGACGGAATTATCATTTGGTGTATCCAGTTCTTTTACCATGGTCTTTCCCATCTTAGCTGACATTTTCCAATGAATATTTTTGATACTGTCACCTTTCATATATTCCTTGATCTGAAGGATCTCTGAAATATCATTTCCTTTTACATGCTTGTAATTCACATCATTCTCGCTCACAAGACTGCCTTCTACATCATACAGATCCATGGAACACTCTTTCGGATATTGATAAAACATACTATAACAGATTGATCTCCGTTGAATCATCATTATCATTATTGTCCTGATCACTGCTGGAATCTTCTGATTCTGAATCCTGATTATCGGAACCACTGACCGCACCGTTACCAATGGTACTGTTATCATCCTCAGAATAGAAGCCCGGTGTAACTTCAACCGGAATAAATCCAAACCCATTTCTTCTAATTTCTCGACATATGAAGCAAGCGTAACATCTGTAACACTTTGTGTTGATTTTACATCTGCATAAATATTTCTTTTTTATTTTGTATTTTTCGGCACTTTTGTTTTGTATTTTTCGGATTTCTTTTTCTGCATATTTTACTGCCCTGTTTCATACAATTATACGACGAAACCGAAACGAGTTATCTATGTGTTCTATTTCTGGATTTTATAATGTACATGGCAGATACCTGGAAACGCCCGGACATTTTCATGATATTCTGTCTGCCATGAATGCAAAGCAAAAGCATCGCGGGCCGGATGATGATGGTATTCTTCTGATGGATACATGCGGACTGTCTCATACAAGATTATCCATCCGGGATATCAAAGCCGGACTTCAACCCATGTCCCGCACTGTACAGGGAAGAACGTTCACTATCGTATTCAATGGAGAAATCTATAATACAGATGAACTGAAAAGGGAACTGATCTTACGCGGTTATTCCTTTTCCACAACATCCGATACCGAGGTACTGCTGTTTTCATACATATACTATGGGCCTGACTTTGTAAAACATATCAATGGTATATTTTCTTTTGCGATCTACGATCATGCCGAAGAAGCCATTTTACTTTACCGGGATCCATTCGGTGTAAAGCCTTTATATTATACCTTTTTATCTGACCGGACACTTGTCTTTGCATCAGAGCGAAAGGCACTGTTCTGTTATCCCGGCACATTTCCAAGACTGGATAAAAAAGGCTTATGTGAGATTTTTGCTCTTGGCCCGTCAAAAACACCGGGCTGCGGTGTCTTCAAAGGAATCGACGAACTAAAACCCGGTCATTATATCCGATATGACCGATTCGGCTGTTCCATCACTTGCTATTTTCGGATTCAAAGCATACCTCATACCGATGACTATCAGACAACCGTGGAAAAGACCTCTGATCTGTTAAACGCTGCAGTAAAACGACAGATCGTATCCGATGTTCCGATCTGTACCTTTCTGTCCGGCGGTATCGATTCCTCGATCGTCAGTGCCATCTGTGCGGAAGAACTAAAGAAACAGGGGCAGGTACTCGATACCTATTCCTTTGATTTTACCGATAATTCACGCTATTTTAAATCAAATGCCTTTCAACCGGAACAGGATCGGCCATATGTAGATCAGATGGTCTCTTTCCTCGGAACGAAACATCACTACCTGACCTGCAATATGGAAGAGCTTGCCGACCTGCTTTATGATTCCGTTCTTTCCAGAGATCAGCCGACCATGGCAGACGTTGATTCATCCCTGCTGTATTTCTGTAAGCTGGTATCTGAAAACAATAAGGTTGTGCTGACCGGGGAATGTGCCGATGAAATATTTGGCGGATATCCATGGTTCTACCGGGAAGATCTGCTTGCATCCGATACTTTTCCATGGATGACCGATCTTACACCGAGAAAGCAACTGTTGGATCCGGAATTTGCAGATGCCCTGCAGATGGATGACTATGTGAAAAATCTTTACCATCAGATCATCTCCGAGATTCCGGTGCTGCCGGAAGAATCCAATATCGAAAAATCCCGTCGCCGAATCGGTTACATGAATATCCGGATGTTCATGCAGACCCTGCTTGACCGTATGGATCGTACCAGTATGTATCATGGTCTGGAGGCAAGAGTACCATTTGCTGACATCCATCTTATGCAGTATGTCTTTAATGTGCCATGGAAATACAAATACCGAAACCAGACAGAGAAAAGCCTGCTCCGTCATGCCGCTGTAAATCTGGTTCCAAATGAAATCCTGTTCCGGAAAAAAAGCCCGTATCCTAAGACCTATAACCCGCTTTATGAAACGATCCTTGCCGACCGGTTAAGAGAAGTGATCCACGATCCTGCAAGCCCTGTCAACCGGTTTCTGGATAAAAAAGCAGTTCTACAGTTTCTGGAATCTCCGAAGGATTATGGAAAACCATGGTATGGTCAGTTAATGGCAGGCCCGCAGATGATGGCATACCTGCTGCAGGTCAACTACTGGTTAAAGGAATACCAGATTGCTGTTGAACTCTGATTTCTGTTTTATACCATAAATAAAATGCAGGCAGAAACTTGTGTCTGGTGAAATCCACAATGGTGTCCATATAAATAACATCGACATTCGCGTTATTTCGTTGCGAGACCCGCGCTAACTGTCAGCATCAAGCCCATGTCTGAACCCGTCAGGGTGAGTTTGGGCGACTGCTGACAAAATAAGTGCACGTGTCGAGCAGAAATGAAGCGAGTCGTGTATTTATATGGACACCATCGTGGTTTTTTCCGGGCACAAGTTCCTGCCTGCGTTATCACTTGTCACATAACACCGGCTGAAGCTGCTTCCCCTTTAAAGCCTCCTCTATCGTCTCCGGTATCATGGACAGTTTTCCGATCAGGGAATTCGGCTTCTTTACCGGATCATCCTGATAAAATGGAACAAAATAAATATTCTTCATATTCATCAGCATTCCGATATTCTTAAAATTCATCCCCATCGCATCATTTGTTGAAATGCTGATGATCAGCGGTTTATTATTCCTGATATGCGCCTTCGCTGCCATCAGCACCGGAGAATCCGTGATACCGTTACATAACTTTGCAAGTGTGTTGCCTGTACATGGAGCGATTACCAGTACATCCAGATATGCTTTTGGTCCGATCGGTTCTGCCTCCTGAATGGTAAAGATCCCTTTCTTCCCTGTTATCCTCTGAATGTCTTTTACAAAATCATCCCCTCTGCCAAATCTGGTATCGTACGTTGCAGACCGTTCGGAAAAGATCGGATATACCGATATTCCAAGCTTTGTCATTTCCTCTATCTCTATCTTTACTTTATCAAAAGTACAAAACGAACCGGTTATTGCAACGCCGCAATTGCACCCTGATAAACTCATATCTATAATCCTTTCCATTCAATACAATCCATAAAATCATTCTGATCCATACTGTTTTATCAATTCCAAGCTGTTGTGTCTGGTTCCAACTATTTAACAGAACCAGACAAATACTACTGCCTGACAATGATTTTATGTTTATTATAGTGTATGCAGGATCATAAATTATGTGACTGTTTTATCAAAGATACGACAAAACTGCCTCGCCCAGGATCTCACCGGAAGTTTTTGGCGAATACCGTCCCGGAATCCCCAGACTATGTTTATAACAGATTCCCTGCTCATCCAGATATGCAAAATCCGTTCCGCCCGGTTTGGATGCTATATCCAGAATAACAACATCCGGACGAAGCTTTGACAAGACTGCCCGATCAAGCACAGGCGCCGGTATCGTATTGTAACAGAAATCAAATGTATCCAGCTTTTCACAGGAAGCCAACTGATTCAACAATATCGTATGACAATCCCCCATGGCTGCCTTAATACAGGCCTCCACACTTCTGGCTGTAACCGTCACCTCCGCTCCCATACGAAGCAGCTTCTGTGCAAGGACACGCCCGCATCTTCCATAACCGGTAACCAAACATTTGCTGTTTTCTATATTGATATCACTCATCATAAAGCTTTCCGTGATCGCACCTTCTGCCGTTGCAACCGCATTTTTTAGTGCAACACAGTCATCCTTCATATAATCATGACATGGTATACCTGATTCTGCACAGGCTTTTGTCAGTTCCTGTGAGATCACGCCCCCACATACCAGACCAAAGTCCCCCACCATGAAAGCAAGTGCTTCTGCCGTAAGCTCTGAGCAGCCATTGATATGGATACCGTCCTTTGTAACCGGAACCGGAAGCAACAGCCCGGTTTCTTTTAATGTATCATCGGTCTTGAGATTTCCAATTATATCCTGTAATTTTTCTCCGGTATCTGCAAGTTCCGGCACCTTCCATGTAAAAACCGGATAGCCCTGTTCTTTTAAATATAAGACCAGATAGTGGCAACGCAGGTCACCACCCACTACAACAAACTGTTTCAAATAATAACCTCCCTGTTCTTTTCATCAATCTTATGCTCCATATTATATAGTAACCTGTCATCTGTTGCCCGTATACTACAACTATAATTCAACGATCAGGAATAATTTCTGTCAATATAATACTTTATGTACCCACTTATAAAATCCTTCCATGTCATTCCGGATATTGTTTCTGTAATAAATACCGGATAAATAGCATAGACCTTACCGTTAATTGACAGAACAACGGAACCAATCTGCATCCCGGTTTGCAACGGAAGTCCAAGTTTCTCCGGCATAATATACCGGACAGTGATCTGCTCATCTTCCCGCAGCAACAATGTTTCTGAAAAATTGCAGTCCCATGCGATCGTGTCCTTTTCTGCATCCTGCTGTTTTCTGTAATTGGGATCATACTGAATAGGAATGTTCGTTTTTTGCAGGATATCATCTTTTATGGTATGTTCCTGATAATGATCCAGTCCATAGTTCATAAGCTTTTTCGTATCTGCCCATTTATAGGTTTTATTCCCCGGCCAGCCGCATCCAAGCAAAGCTACGATGAACAGCTTTCCATCCCTTTCTAACGCTCCAACATAACAGTAACCGGCTGTTCCTGTAAATCCGGTCTTACCTGTCAGTGCTCCATCCATCATATTCAGAAATGCATTATGATTATTGCAGGTAAAGCTTCTGGTTCCTGCAAGATTGGTAAAAGAATAAACAGATGTTCTTGTGATTGTAAGAAATGTATCCTTTTCAGGTGATTCTTTAATGCAATACCGCAGGATCCGAGCCAGGTCAGCAGCCGTTGTTCCGTGTATCCCATGTTCATCCTTTGCATCTAAGCCATTTGGTGTAATAAAATGTGTCTTCATGCAGCCAATATCCTTTGCCTTCTGATTCATCAGCTCCGCAAATTGTTCCACACTTCCGCCAATATGCTCTGCGATCGCAACCGCACTGTCATTATGGCTTTCCAGCATCAGCGAATACAGAAGATCTTTTAATTTATATTCCTCTCCCTCTCTGATATTAAGCTGTACATCCGGCATCTTTGCTGCATAGGAAGATACGACCACCGTATCGTCCAGATCACCATATTCAAGTGCCAGGATACAGGTAAGGATCTTCGTCGTACTGGCATTTGCACGAACTTCTTCACCTGCTTTATCATACAGGATCCTGCCGTTTTCTCCATCCATCAAAACAGCCGACAGTGCATGAAGATCATTGTCTGTGATCTTTTGCTCTGTATCTACCTGAAGGGTATTACTGTTCTGTTTGCTGCGGTTATTCCAATGAACTATCCTTTGCAGCTGCGGCTGCATCACAAATGCTTTCGCAGGAATCACAGAACAGAGCAATACTGAAGCAACAAGGATCCATGCAAACAGAAAACCTGCGGGAATCTTCTGTCGCCTTCTTCCTGCAGGTTTCTGTTTTCTTTTATGATATTTGAAATATAACCCTAACATACGATCACCGGATATATTCTTTCTTCATAAAAATATATTCCGGATCTGTCGGTTTTATGACTCGTTATCCAGCCCGAGTGTGATCTCATTTGCCTCTTCCTGTGCTTCCTTCTTAAAGTCCTCGATCTTATCCGGACTGATCATCGGAAGCTCCTCTGTCGATGCAACGCCGAAGCTTCGCAGGAATTCCTCTGTCGTTCCAAACAGGATCGGTCGTCCCGGAGCATCCAATCGTCCAACCTCATCTACCAGTCCGTATTCCATCAGCTTATTGATCGCATGTGCACAGGAAACTCCACGGATGGCTTCAATCTCCGGTCTGGTGATCGGCTGCTTATAGGCAACGATCGACAGGGTTTCAAGCAGTACATCCGTCAGATTTGGTTTCTTTGGTGTACAGACAACCTTTGTCAGCACATCGTAGTACTCATTTCTGGTACACAACTGATATGAATTTTCAAGCTCGACCATCTTAATGCCCCGGTCAGACTGGTTATAAATTTCCAGCACCTCTTCCATCTGCTTGGACAGCTTCTTTGTCTCCATCTCCAGTGCCTTAGCCAGTCGATCTACTGACACAGACTCCCCAATGGAAAACAGGATTGCTTCAACTGCAGAAACCAGATATTCTGTACTGTATTCTTTATAAACTACCAGCTGTTCTTCTACATTTTCCTGTGTTATCTCATTTACTGTTGCTTCGTTCTCTTTTATCTCACCCATACCCATCTTATCCTCGTTCTGTCTCATTGGCTTCACCATCTGCCTGATGAATGGTTTCTGCTTTTGTCTCTATTGAATCCGGCACATCTGCATCTGTTTTATCTGTATCAGTATTCTGGCTGTTCAACTCATATGCAGCAATGTCATCTCTGGAATCAATGATAATCTCTCCAAATATCTCTTCCTGCCGGATCTGAATGGCTCCAATCTTCATAAGCTCTAATATTGCAAGAAATGTTACGATAATATTTGATCTCGATGCCTGCATTTCAAGCAGTGTCCGGAAATTGATGCCTGCAAGTCCGCGAACCTGTTCCCGAACCTCCGCCATCTTTGCTTCCAGTGAGATCTCCTCTCTCTCAATATTTTTGAACTTACTACGGATCGGATCTACCTTTTCAACCTGTTTCCGCATCACAGATTTGAAGATCTCGTTTAGTTTTTCCAGATTCATATCATATTCCGAGATCAAAGCAACAGGATCCACGACCGGCTTGAAATTTTTCACCTCTGCAGGAATGCTTTCTTTTTTATAAAATGCCTTTGCACCGTCAAACTCCAGATCTTTCAGCTCACTTGCCGCATATTTGTACATCTTGTACTCCAGCAATCTGCGGACAAGTTCCTCTCTCGGATCCTCTTCCTCTTCATCCTCTTCTGTCACCTTTGGAAGAAGCATCTTGGATTTGATACGGATCAGAGTCGCCGCCATGACCAGAAATTCACTCATAACATCCAGGTCTTCCTCTTCCATATGATTCACATAATCCAGATATTGCTCTGTGATCGTTACAATCGGTATATCATAAATATTTACTTTATTCTTTTCGATCAGATGAAGGAGCAGATCAAGTGGTCCTTCAAATACATTCAGTTTTACATCGATTGCCGACATATCGTCTCCCTTTATCCCATACAGACGCCATCAAGGTTTTTTCGCATCTGTTCTCTGTGTGCCTATATAATAATGCAGACCAGTCCGCCATTTCCATCATTTACGATCTTCTCCATGGTATCCTGAAGCTTCTGCTTGCTTTCTACATTCATCTTATTTGTCTTTGTATTTAATCCATCCTCTACAAGCTGCTCGATCGACTTGCCAAAGATATTCACATCCCAGATATCTTCTCCATTCTCTCCGGTGCTTGTTTTGATATATTCGACCAGATCCTCCGCCTGCTCCTTCGTACCAACGATCGGTGCGATCTCTGTTGTAATATTCGCTTTGATCATATGAACCGATGGTGCCTCTGCCTTGATCTTTACTCCATATTTGTTACCTGCCTTGATCAGCTCCGGTGTTTCCAGTGTAATATCCTTCTTTTCCGGCATTACCAGACCATAACCGCCATTTTTCACACTGTCAAGTGCATTTATAACCCCATTGCAGAACTTTTTCTTTTCTGCCATATCTTTGATCTCTGTAATAAAATCATACTCATTATGGATCTCTGTCCCAAGCATATCGGAAAGCATCTCATAATAATATCTTCCATAGATCGTAACCTGAACACTTAACGAACCATCTGCAAGATTTACATTGTTATATGTATACTTTTCCACATATTCATTTTCCGGAAAAGCAAAATGAACCATATCATATATGTGCTGATTGCTGTTCATGATGTCCATGGCATTCTCGATCACACTCTTTTTGATCTTATTGTCATTCTCGGATACCTCCAGCCACTTTGGTATCACAAAATTAATACAGGTGATCGGAAAACTGTACAGCATCGAAGTAAAGATCGCATTGATATCATTTCTGCTCAACTGATCACAGTTTACGGGAAGAACAGCAACACCATATTTATCTACCATCGTTGCTGCAAGCTCTTTTGTTTCATTTGCTCCCGGCCGATTTGAATTCAACAGGATCACAAACGGCTTTCCAATAGCTTTTAATTCCGCTATCGTTTTCTCTTCTGCTGCAAGATAGTTTTCTCTTGCCAGATCGCCAAAGCTGCCATCACAGGTCACCACGATCCCGATTGTTGAATGACTGTTGATCACCTTCCTGGTTCCGATCTCTGCCGCTTTTGCAAATGGAATATCATAATCAAACCATGGAGTCTTGACCATCCGTTCTTTTCCATCCTCCATCTGACCTTCCGCTCCATCTACAACATAGCCAACGCAGTCGATCAGCCGGACACGCATATCGATCTCATCATCTACCGGATCTCAACGCCTTCTTTGGGTATGAATTTGGGTTCTGTCGTCATAATCGTCTTACCGGACGCAGACTGTGGCATTTCATCCAGCGCAATCTCACGGTCATTCTCATCTTTTATATTTGGAATGACCATCATTTCCATAAACCGTTTGATAAATGTTGATTTTCCGGTTCGTACCGGACCTACAACACCTATGTAAATTTCACCATTTGTTCTGGCATTGATGTCGTTGTACACATTAAAGCCTCCCATATATACCTCCTGCATTTCTTACACATTTTCCGTTTCTGCTCCTGTATTTGTATCATAAAAAATGGAAATACAAAATCTGTTTCCTATGTAAAGATTATCATATAAGTAATATATGAAAGAGCTTTTACAAGTATGTCAAAAACTTACTCCTCTACAGATATCTCTGCCTTTCTGTCTCTGGTAAGCAGATCCACAACTGCTTCACGGGCAGGCTTGCCCTCGAATAATACCTTATTTACCTCTTCAACGATCGGCATATCGACTCCGTACTTCTTTGCAAGCTTCAGTGTCGCCTTTGCAGAATATACCCCTTCTACTACCATCTTGACCTCAGCCATTGCTTCTTTGTAGCTCTTGCCCTGTCCGATCAGATAACCGGCATTCCGGTTACGGCTGTGCTTGGACGTACAGGTAACGATCAGATCACCCATACCGGATAAACCGGCAAGTGTCTCTACATGTGCTCCCATCGCAGTTCCGAGTCGTAAGATCTCTGCCATTCCTCTGGTCATTAACGCTGCCTTCGTATTATCTCCAAAACCAAGACCATCCGTAATTCCTGCAGCCAGCGCAATAACATTCTTAACAGATCCGCCAAGTTCGATTCCGGTTACATCTGTACTGGTATACACACGGAATACATCATTCATAAACGTATTCTGGATCAATTTAGCTGTATCCATATCGCGTGCTCCGGCTACTACTGTTGTCGGAATACCAATACCAACCTCCTCTGCATGGCTTGGTCCGGAAAGAACTGCAACCTTTGCTCCAGGGATCTCACTCTCGATGATCTCTACGATCGGAGTCAGGGTTGCCTCCTCAATGCCCTTGCTGACATTGACGATCAACTGATCGTTTGTAATGTAAGGCGCGATCTTCTTTGCTGTGCTCCGGATAAATGGGGACGGAACTGCACAGACGATCATTTTTTTCCCTTTTATCGTCTGTTCCAAATCTGTTGTAAATGTGATTGTTTCATTCAGATGAACACCTGGAAGACGGTCCCTCTGCTCCCTGTATGTGTTCAGCATTTCAATCTCTTTTTCATCAATGGACCAGACGGTAACATCATGCCCATTCCCCGCCAGCAGGTTTGCAAGTGCAGATCCCCAGCTTCCTGCTCCTAAAATACCTATTATCATACTAAATACCTCTCCATCTTTATAACTTTGTGGTCGATATAATTTAACATACTATGCCTGTTCTTCTGTTGTCTTATTTCTTCCCTTTAAAGAGAATTTATTCTCTGTTCCTTTGATCAGTCTGACAATATTCTGTTTATGACGATAGATTGCAAGCAAGGTAATAAGTCCTAAAACAATGCAGCTTTCAAGTTTCATCGAATCGGATGTAAAACCATAAGAACCTGTATATGCAAATATTGTATAGGAAACTAAAAGTCCCAGGACAAGGCAGATAGAACCTACGGATACATATTTGGTTACAACCACACAGAATACGAATAATCCTAGTTCAATAAGCGCAACTCTCCAATCCAGTAAACCGATTGCGATTCCGGATGTCGCTGCAATTCCTTTACCACCTTTAAACTGCATGTAAAACGGAAAATTATGTCCAAGTACAACGCCTGCCGCTGTATAGATTACAAACAAATATACGTTTTCAATGCCAAGAGCATTCATGATAATATGTGTGATGCTGCATGCGATCACTGATTTAAACAGATCACCAAGGAATACAACTGCTCCAGCCTTCTTTCCAAGTACACGGAGTGCATTCGTCGTTCCTGCATTACCACTTCCATATTCCCTTATATCAATACCATGTAATTTACCGTAAATATAGCTTGTCTGGATGATACCAAAGAAATATCCTCCAACCAGACATATGATTCTCGCCAGTACTAACATTATTTTTCTTTTCTCTCCCTGATAATAAATTTTAAAGGTGTTCCCCGGAAACCAAATGCTTCTCTGATCTTGTTTTCAATATAACGTGTATAAGAGAAATGCATCAGTTCTTTATCATTTACGAATATAACAAATGTAGGCGGCTTAACAGCTACCTGCGTAATATAAAACAGCTTCAGACGTTTACCTTTATCTGTAGGCGGCTGCTGCATCGCAACTGCTTCTGTCATGATCTCGTTCAATACACCAGTCGCAACACGAAGCGAGTGATTCTCGATGACAGCATCGATTGTTTCAAATAATTTCGGAAGTCTCTGTCCGGTCGCTGCCGATACGAATAACAGCTCTGCATAAGGCATATAAGACAGCTTTTCCCGGATCTCCTTTGTAAACTTATAAATGGTCTTGTCGTCTTTTTCCACAGCATCCCATTTGTTTACAACGATGATCATACCTTTTCCACGTTCATGTGCAATACCTGCGATCTTCGCATCCTGATCTGTGATACCCTCTGTTGCATCAATGACCAGAACCGCTACATTACATCGTTCAACAGCCGATACAGTACGGATGATACTGTAACGCTCAATATCTTCTTTGATCTTGCTCTTTCTTCGAAGTCCTGCAGTATCAATAAACACATACTCCGTTCCATTTCTGACGATTTCGGTATCGATCGCATCTCTTGTCGTTCCGGCAATATCAGATACGATCACACGGTTTTCACCCAAAAGCTTATTGATGATCGATGACTTACCTACATTCGGCTTACCGATAATGGCAATTCTAGGTCTGTCATCTTCCTCTTCATTTTTTGATTCTTCATCAAAATGAGACACAACTTCATCTAACATATCTCCGATTCCAAGTCTGGATGCACCGGATATTGGAACAGGATCGCCCAGTCCGAGATTATAGAACTCATATACATCATTCATATATTTCTCAAAGCTGTCCACCTTGTTTACAACAAGGATCACCGGCTTCTTCGATTTACGGAGCATCTGGACTACCTTATGATCATCGTCCACAAGTCCCTGTCTGACATCTGTCATAAATATGATAACATCAGCAGTCTCAATGGCGATCTCTGCCTGCTCCCGCATACTTTTTAAAATAATATTGTCGCTTTCCGGCTCAATTCCACCGGTATCTATGATCGTAAAATTATAATCGAGCCAGCTCACATCTGCATAGATTCTGTCTCTGGTTACGCCAGGCGTATCTTTTACAATTGAAATTTTCTCTCCTGCCAGTGCATTGAACAGGGTAGATTTACCTACATTTGGACGTCCAACGATGGCTACTATCGGTTTACTCATTTACGTTTCCTCCGTCTGCTGTCGATTTCAGCATGATAACAGCTCCCAGATTGCCACGTTTCCCATGGCTCGCCCTGTGTGAAAACAGGAAATCCGGATTGCAGCATGTACATATGTCGGTTACATTTATATGGTCAGGCAATATACCTGCACCAGTCAGATTATAATAATTTGCCCGGTGTAAATCAAGCAAATACTTACCATTTCCAATTTTTTTTGTCATTTTATCATACTGTTCCGGTAAATAAGCATCCTGAAATGCCTCAGCTACATCCTCGCTTACCTCATAACAGTTCTGACAAATAGACGGTCCGACCGCACAGATCAGATCCGAAGCCTCACATCCATACTCTTTATTCAAAGCTTCGACCATATGGAGGCTGATGTTCTTAACAGTTCCGCGCCAGCCGGAATGATTCATGGCTACAACCTCTTTTACAGGATCATAGAAGAAGACCGGTACACAGTCCGCATAAAACGTGATCAATGGCAAATCCTTTACATTCGTCATCAGACCATCTGTTTCCGTTATATCCGATTCTCTTGTGATACCTTTTCCGGCATCTTCCTCTGTTATTTTACGAATCACAGTTTCATGTACCTGATCAGAAAATACCAGTCGTCTGTAATCATATCCGACTGCCTGTGCCAGCCTCCTGTGATTCTCCATAACTGCATCCATATCATCTCCACGATGAAAGCTCAGGTTCATCGTAGAATACATTCCTTCACTGACCCCACCAAGTCTCGTTGAAAATCCATGAACGATCCCCGGCAGTTCCAGATTCTTAAATACAATATACGGAACTCCGTTTTCCTCTTTTATCTCTGTTGTCTTATCCTGATTGATATATGTTATGTTATACATTTTCATACCTCATAACCTTAATAATATCCCTGATAAGGGAAAGCATCTTTCATATGATGGATCTCATTCTCCGCCACCGCAACCACATCGAATCGTACCGGTGTATTGTAAGGATCATATCCATATCGTTTCATATAATACAGGGCTACCCTGCTGATCTGACGCTGTTTGACAGGTGTTACCGCCGCCTCCGGCGATCCGTATCTGCTGTTGCTCCGATATTTTACTTCTACAAATATCAGATACCCATCTTTTGATACGATCAGGTCAATCTCTCCGGATGCGACCCGGTAATTTCTCGCAAGTATCCGGTAACCTGCATCTTTCAGATATGATGCAGCCATCTCTTCATATTCTGTTCCTTTTTTTCTTGTATTATAATGGTCGATACAGTTGTTCTCCTTTTTCTGTCTATCTTCTATTCTTTCCAGAAATGTGTGATAAAAGATCTTCTGTGGATCTCACATGGTCCAAGTAATTTTAATGCTTCTATATGCTCCTTAGATCCATACCCCTTATTCTTTGCAAATCCGTATCCCGGATATATCTCATCATAAGAAACCATCAGACGGTCTCTTGTTACCTTCGCTATAATACTAGCGGCAGCGATCGAAGCAGATTTTGCATCTCCTTTTATGATCGAAACCTGTGGGATCTCTACCTCCGGTATCTTAACCGCATCGTTTAATAACAGATCTGGCTGAACCGTAAGCTTACGGATTGCAATCCGCATGGCTTCATAATCTGCATTTAAAATATTGATCTGATCGATCAGCTTCTCATCCGCCATACCGATTCCGTAAGCAACCGCTTTTTCTATAATCTCATCATATAATTCTTCACGCTTCTTTTCAGAGAGCTGCTTGGAATCATTCAGATACAGAATATCACAATCCTTTGGCAGGATCACAGCCGCCGCTACTACCGGACCTGCCAATGGGCCACGACCTACCTCATCAATTCCACAGATATACTGACAGTCAGCATGCTGTCTCTCATATTCAAACATATGCTCCATCCGGTCGAGCTCTTTTTGATATGCTGCAATCCTCTTTTTCACTGAAAGGATCAGTTTTTTTACACCCTCACGGTCATCCTCTGCATATTTTTCTATTACTTGTTTTACTGCATTCACATCTGCATTTGAAAATTCTGCTTTAATCTCTGTTATGCTTTTTCTTTTGTTCTCCATCTCATCCTCATATAGCATAAATGGCTGTTGTTTCTTACACACAGCCATTTATCTGCACTTATTATTCTTCTTTATTCAGAAAACCGAAGCCTCCGGTAAACCGGAATACTGCTTTCCCCACAAATTTATTCTTATGGATATTACCGACATCCGACAACCGGCTGTCCCGGCTGTTATTCCGGTTATCACCCATAACGAAATACTCATCATCACCAAGTGTGACCGGTTCTGCCGCAAGCCCTCTGTGATTTTCTTCTATGACTTCTTTTCCATAATCTTCCTCCAATGGTTCATCATTGATATAGATCACACCATCTTCATCAATATATACGGTTTCACCCGGAAGTCCAATGATACGTTTGATATAATAGGTATCATCTTCTTCCTCATATGGAAATACAACAATATCAAAACGTTCCGGATCTTTAAAATGATAGGACAGTTTATCGATCCAAAGGCTGTCACCATTATGAAGGGTATCATTCATGGAGTCTCCGCTCACCTCTGTACGCTGTCCAACATATGTAAGGATCAACCAGCATACTGCAACGATCGCCAGAATATATAAAGCGAGACTGATTAAATCTTTTACGATATTGATCTCTTCTTTCTCCTGTTTCTTCTTTTTCTTGTCTTTTTTCTTCTTTTTTTTCGACTGTTCTTCTTCCTCCAGTACATGAGTATTGGAGGATGCATCTGAATCAGCAAAATAATTCGTTACTGTTTCTCCGGCTTCATTTACAACATCAGACGCTGCTTCATTCTTTTCTTCCGTCTCTGCCTGCTCCGAAGGAATTGTTTCTGTTTCTTCCTTCTTCTGCTCCGGATCTATTCCCTTTTTCTTTAACTTTGCAAGCTGCTTTTCACGCTTCTTTTCAAGCTTTTCAATCTCTTTTTCCCGTGCTTTTTTTGCGGGATCATCGTCAAATATAGCATTCAGTGCTTCCACACGTTCGTTATCATCTTTCATATCAACTACTTATCCTTTACAACAGCCGGTCGTTCCAGTGATATCCTGCCAAGCTTTCCTGCCCGGAAATCATCCAGTAGCTGCGCTGCAGCTTTATCGATATCCAGTTCGCCGCCTTTTTTTATACATGCCCTTTTTTCTGCGATCTGTTCCAGAATATGAACAAAATCGGCATCCTCATTAATATTATACCTATCAACAAGGCTCTGACAATAGTTTAATTGTAAAAATTTGATCAATTCATACGCAAGGTCGGTAATACTTAAAATCTCATCATTGATCGAACCGATAAAAGCAAGTCGTAATCCAACCTCTTTATCATCAAATTTGGGCCACAATATTCCTGGGGTATCCAATAATTCAATATCTTTTCCAAGACGTATCCATTGCTTTCCCTTTGTAACACCCGGCTTATTTCCAACCTTTGTACATGCTTTTCTGGCATAAGAATTGATAAATGTAGATTTACCGACATTTGGAATACCAACAATCATCGCACGAAGCGGCCGGTTAATGATCCCACGCTTTCTGTCCCGCTCGATCTTTTCTTTACAAGCTTCCTTTACCACATTACTGATATTCTTCATGCCATCACCGGATCTTGCATTGATCTTTGCTACAAAAAATCCTTTTTCTTTATAATAATTTTCCCATTCTGCTGTTGCTGATACATCTGCCAGATCTGTCTTATTCAACAGGATCAGGCGGTATTTGTTCGCTGCAAGTGCATCAATATCCGGATTCTTGCTGCTATATGGCACTCTGGCATCGATCAGCTCGATCACAACATCGATCAGCTTGATGTCTTCCTGCATCATACGTTTTGCTTTTGTCATATGTCCGGGATACCATTGTATATTCATCGTGTCTTTATCCTTCCTAATATCTCTGCTTTTTTCACATTTCCCACTTTCAGGAATCTGGAATCTTCACTGTTATTGACATTATCACCAAGCAGGAAATACTCATCATCCCCCAGCTTTACTTCACTCTCTGCCAGTCCTGCTGTAAATATATAATCATCAAATGGCAGATCCGTCCGTTCACTGCCATCAATATATAATTTTCCATCTCTGATCTGAACGGTCTCTCCCGGCAATCCGATCACACGTTTAATATCATAATAAGCATCCGGCGTATCAACACTTCGGTATGCAACAATGTCATATCGATCCGGAGAGCTAAGAAGGTAACATAACTTATTTACTGTAACCTTCTCCTGATTAGTACACACAGGATTCATGGAATCACCAACGACATACACAGACTGAAAACAATAAGAAACCATTCCATATCCCAGCACAACTGCGATCAGAACGGACAACAGCCAGCCAAATATCGTTCTGACCGTACGCCTAAAGCTTCTTTCTTTTCTTCTCTGCCGACGTTTCTCCCGCCGTATTCTTTTTCTGCGTTCACTTTTATCGCTCATATCTCTACTCCGATAGATTCATATTACAAAAATGGCTGGAGCTATCAACCCCAGCCACTTTTTCATGTAACCTGTAAAAATTATTTAACAAGCTCTTTAACCTTTGCAGCTTTACCAACTCTTGAACGTAAGTAGTAAATCTTAGCTCGTCTTACTTTACCATGTCTAACTACTTCAATCTTCTCAACAAATGGTGAATGTACTGGCCATGTCTTTTCTACGCCAACACCGTTTGAGAACTTTCTAACTGTGAAAGTCTCTCTGTTGCTTCCACCCTGTCTCTTAATAACAGTTCCTTCGAAAATCTGGATTCTCTCTCTGTTACCTTCTTTGATCTTGTTGTGTACTTTAACAGTATCACCTACTGCAAAGTCAGCAACTTCTGTCTTCATCTGAGAAGCTTCAAGATTCTTAATGTAATCGCTATTCATTTGTGTGACCTCCTTGATATTTAGATGTTCTTACTACCACACCGGTACAGAGGACCATCGATTTTTTTCACAACTCGTTCAGTTTACCATACAAATAAAAAGAATGCAAGAAAAATCTACACCTTTTTTGGGTGTACGACCTTGCATCCTTTTTGCCATAGTTCATGCTATGGAGCTGGTGGGATTCGAACCCACGTCCAAAAGCTCATTCATCACGGCATCTCCCATCACATTCCGTATTTTAACATTTCCTCAGTACCACGCCTACGGACAGGCTGGATACATCAGTAGCTTCATGAATTTTCCGATACCGCAAAGCTTAAGCACCGGAGTTTCCCGTTGGATGATACCAGATCTGAAAGGTACGGGGGACCTTAAAGCTGGCAGTTGCCTTTAATTAGGCAGCGTAAGCTAAATTATCGTTAGCGTTTATATTTAATCTAAGTTTTAACGTGGTCCTAGTCCACGGATGGCTTCCATGACTGCAAAACCCCTGTCGAAACCAGTCAACCCCTGGTTTATAAAGGAAAGCTCTGTTGTCAGGTGCTTTCTTATATATTACTCAGCAGCTTCTGTTGTGTCAGTCTCTGCTGTAGTTGTCGTTTCAGATGAAGCATCTGCTTCAGAAGCTGTATCTTCAGAAGTATCACTGTCAGTATCCTCTGCATCGGATGCTGTAGCTGTACTGCTGTTCTCAAAATAGCTTCCATATCCCTGTTCTGCCCATGTCTGGCTGACATATGCGCCAAGCTTCTCAGCTTCTACATACTTTGGAATCGCTTTGTATATCTTTACACCCAGTGTAGCTGCAAGAATACATCCAACTAACACGCCAAATATGCACCATCCAAGGATTTTCTTTCTCTTTTCACGCTTCATGATCGCTGCGCGGTTCTTCTTCTCATATTTTCTTTTATCTACTTTACTCTGGCTCACTTACCTGACCTCCCGGTAAAAATCTTATTGGAGTATATCACATCTGTATGAAATATTCCAGTATTTCACAAAATCTTTAAAACTTCATATGAAATATCGGGAATTATCCAGTCCATCAGCCTCGGATATTCTGGAAATCCTGTATCAAATCTTACAAATTACGGATCTTGAACTCACGCTCATTCTCACGCTTGACATCCTTCTTCGCAATGTCCTGACGTTTGTCGTATAATTTCTTACCTTTTGCCAGTCCGATCTCCATCTTAACCAGACCGTCACGGATATAAACCTTTAAAGGAACGATTGTGTATCCCTTCACCTGCTGGGCTCCCATCAGCTTATTGATCTCGTATTTGTGAAGTAGCAGCTTTCTGGTACGAAGCGGGTCTTTATTAAATATATTACCCTTTTCATATGGGCTGATATTCATACGGTAAATGTAGATTTCTCCCTTATCGATACTGATAAAGGATTCTTTGATACTACAATGTCCCTGTCTGACTGATTTTACTTCTGTTCCGGCCAGTGCGATCCCTGCCTCGTACTTTTCTTCTATGAAATAATCAAAATATGCCTTTTTGTTATTTGCGATGAGTTTGTTTCCTCTTTCCTTTGCCATGTCCTGTTTCATCTCCTTCTTTGGCATCTGACCGGATCACGAATTCGATCCGTCTGCTCTGTTTGTCTGCCAGCTTTACTTTTACCTTAACGGTATCACCGATCGAATATTTCTTTCCGGTTGATTCTCCGATCATAGCATATTCATCCTGCGAATACACATAAAAATCGTCATAAAGTGTCGACACATCTACAAATCCCTCAATAGTATTTGGAAGCTCTACAAAGATACCACGGTTGATGACTCCTGATATGATACCTTCAAATTCTTCTCCGATATGATGCTCCATGTATTCCACTTTCTTTAAACGCTCGACCTGACGTTCTGCTTCTTCTGCGCGGCGTTCTTTTCTGGAATTATCATCGCTAACCTTTGGAAGGATCGCATCATAATGCGAAAGTCTCCTGTCATCCAATCTTCCATGAATATTATCCTTGATGATCCTGTGGATCTGAAGATCCGGATATCTTCGGATCGGCGATGTAAAATGGCAGTAATATTTACAAGACAATCCAAAATGTCCTTCACATTCCGTCGAATATCTCGCCTGCCTCATCGTACGAAGTGTCATACGGCTGATCAGATTCTCACATGGCTCACCCTCGATCTTTGATAACAGCTTCTGGAACTCCTTCGGATGAATATTCTCTTTGGATGCCTTAAAGTAATATCCAAACTTGCTGATCAGAATGGATAACTGCTTTACACGCTCCGTATCCGGTGCTTCATGGATACGATATTCAAATGGAATCTGTTGCCAGAAATAGTCCTCAGCGATTGTCTCATTTGCAGCCAGCATAAAGTCTTCAATGATCTGATTCGAACGTCTTCTCTCATACACTCCGATATAAGATACCTGACCGTCTTCATCAACTGTGATCTTAGACTCATCAAAATCAAAATCAATCGAACCTCGCTCATGTCGGATCGTTCTTAACAACTCTGACACATGAAGCATTAATTCAAACATCGGAACCAGTTCTTTATATTTTTCTGTTTCTGTCGGATCATGATCCTCTACGATCGCAGATACACTTGTATATGACATTCTGCGGTCAACATTGATCACCGATTCACAGATCTTATGATTGATGATCTTGCCGTTTGCATCTATATCCATCAGGCAGCTAAGCGTCAGACGGTCTTTTCCCTCATTCAGTGAACAGATACCGTTTGACAGCTTATGCGGCAGCATCGGTATGACCTTATCGATCAGATAACAGCTTGTTCCACGCTTCAACGCTTCTTTATCAAGTGGAGAATTCTCCCTTACATAATGTGTAACATCTGCAATATGAACGCCAAGCTTATATAACCCGTTTTCCTCATAGAGTGTGATCGCATCATCCAGATCCTTTGCATCCTCTCCATCGATTGTAACGGTCTGCAACTGTCTGAGATCGGTTCTTCCTGCCATCTCTTTCGTTGTTACCTCATCCGGTATATTCTTCACCTCTGCCATAACAACATCCGGAAAATCAACCGGAATATCAAGATCTCTTACAACCGATAATACATCCGTCTCCGGATCATTAATATGTCCAAGTATCTCAACGACACGTCCCTCTGCAGATTTAGACTTTTCTCCATAATTTGTGATCTCCACAACAACCTTATGTCCGGTTACTGCTCCCATGGATTTCTTCTCCGGTATAAAGATGTCACTGTCTAATTTACCGTTATCCGGAATCACAAAACCAAAGTTCCGGTTCTTCTGATAGGTTCCGACCAACTGTTTTAAACCTCGTTCCAGAATCCGTTCTACATGCGCTTCTGTTGATCTGCCCCGGTTGCCGGATGCAACACGGATCAGCACTTTATCATTATGGAATGCTCCCATCGTATACTTCTGTGGCACAAAGAAATCTTCCTTATATCCTTCCACACGGACAAATCCAAATCCTCTCTGATTGCTGATGAATGTACCGACAAGGACACCCTTTCCAAGCTTCTGATACTTACCTTTGGAGGTTTTCTCAATCCTGCCCTCATCGACAAGCTCATTTAAGATTTCTAACAGATCATCCTTATCGCGTCCTCCGATCTGAAGCAGATAACAAAGCTCTTTAAATTTCAACGGTCTGTAATCATCGTCATTGATCAGGGTATATATATTCTCTTTTCTTTCATTCTTTAATTCTTCTGTCATAAATACCTCTCCGTATATCTAAAAAGTGCTTACATATAGGATATATGTAAGCACTGATAAATTCTGTATATGAACTAGAACAGCTTAGAATCAAGAAGCAATGCAATTACTATAAAAAGAATACCAAGCACTGTTGTAATCTTTCTGAGAACCGCATCTTTTGAACTTCCTTTATTCTTGCCCCAGTATGAATTATCATAATTACCGCCGGTAATTGAACTTGTCAGACTGGCTGATTTACCTTCCTGTGACAGGACAATAATTGTTAATGCTATACATATAATTACATATACGACCATGATAATTGTCTTTACCATATTGCCACCTCCATTCCAAGTGTTCTGGTGTCAAATGCGCTTTTACACCAACTTTGTCCATAATAACATAGTCATTTGAGATTCGCAACCACTTTTTTCATGATTCTGCAAATCTGCTTTTCAGATCAAAGCCATGATTCATAGGTCCGCTTCCATGTCCCAGATCCATGCCATCCGCAAGCGCACCGGATATATAATCTTTTGCGTTTCTTATCGCCTCATCGATCTTATACCCTTTTGCAAGATTTGATGCGATTGCACTTGATAGTGTGCATCCGGTTCCATGAGTATTCGGATTATCGATCCGTTTTCCATAATACCAGTTGACTTTTCCGTCCGAATATAAGACATCATTTGCATCGTTGATACTGTGTCCTCCCTTGCAGAGAACCGCACAGCCATAGACTTTTGATATTTTTTCAGCTGCACGAACCATATCCTGTTCATCACGGATCGTCATTTCGGCCAATACCTCTGCTTCTGGAATATTCGGAGTAATGACCTCTGCGATTGGAAGCAGACATTCTTTTAAAGCACCGATCGCATCTTCGTCGATCAGCCGGTGTCCACTGGTTGATATCATAACAGTATCCACTACCACATGTTCTGCCTGATATTCCTTTATTTTATCTGCGATCACACGGATCAACTTCTCGGAAGCGACCATACCGATCTTAATCGCATCCGGCCGAATATCCGTAAATACGGCATCAAGCTGTAAGGCGAGCATCTCCGGTGTCGTTTCCTGGATTCCTGTTACCCCCAGCGTATTCTGGGCGGTTAATGCAGTGATCGCACTCATGGCATAACAACCATTTGCCATAATGGTCTTTATATCTGCCTGGATTCCCGCACCGCCGCTGGAATCACTTCCGGCTATTGTAAGAACTGTCTTCAACCCTTTTGTCTCCTTTACTTTTACAAATACTTTCGTTACCGGTCTGTTCCTGTCTGCTGTACATTTTTATCAATTCTGTATCATACCGGTTTCTTTAAAGGAAGAAAATATTATATAATTCCTTTGTATTGTCAACATACAGCGTACTATATTTTTTCAACTCATTTATATGCTCCGCACTTGCAGCATCATAGATGCCACATACTTTGAAACCTGCATCAAATGCTGTTCTTGCGCCATGATAAGCATCTTCAAACACCCATGTCTCAGCAATGTTCGTCTGCATACACTTTGCTGCCTGAATATAAATATCCGGATGTTCTTTCCCAATTCCTACCTCCGAGCAGGTAAGGATCTTTTTGAAAAACTGATCCATATGATTATGCTTCAGTACGGCTCGATATGAACCCTGTCTGTCGCAGTCGCTACTGTCATTGGGATCTTCCGCTCCTGTAAGGCAGATAAGAACTCTATGATCCCCGGCTTTGGTTCTGCTTCATTTCTGTAAAATGCACCAATCGTTTCATTGATCCCATCTATGATCTCAAGAATCGTTTTTGATAAACTGTAATTCTTCTTAAGGTATTCTGCCGATTCTGTAATCGTAAAGGTATACAGTTTTTTCTGGAGATGGGGTTCTGCTTCGATACCCATTCCTGCCAGATATCGTTCTGCCGCATGTTCCCACATTTCCATAGAATCGATCAGTGTTCCGTCTATATCAAAGATCGCACCTTTTATCATCCTTATTCTCCTAACATCTTCTTTGTCTGTTTTTTTAGATCTGCCGTGGCAGCCTCAATATCTGTCTGACCAAAGATCGCGCTGATAACTGCGATACCACAAATTCCACTTTGATTTAATTTCACAACATTATCTCTGGTTATGCCGCCGATTGCAATAACCGGGATATGCACATGCTCACAGATTTCCTTTAACGTCTCAAAACTGACTTCTGTTGCATCATCCTTGGATCCGGTTGGAAATACCGCACCAACGCCCAGATAATCCGCTCCATGCTCTTCAGCCAGTTCTGCCTGTTCCACTGTCTGTGCAGATACACCGATGATCTTATCGTCTCCCAGCACCTTTCTGACATCTAAGGCCTCCATATCAGACTGTCCGACATGAACACCATCCGCTCCGATCTTCTTTGCAAGCTCTACATTGTCATTGATCACAAAAGGAACCTTATAGTTTCTACATAATTTCTGGATCTCAAGCGCTTCTTTATAAAATGCTTCATCATCCAGATTTTTCTCACGAAGCTGGATAAAGGTCGCTCCGCCTTTTAATGCTGCCTCTACCTGACTGATCAGAGTTGCACCGTTCAACCAGTGTCTGTCTGTTACTGCATATAGCAGAAGCTCCTCCGGTTTTGTATTTGTCTGCTTACTCATAGCCTCATTCACTCCTTATCTGATCTCACACTTTGCCATACTGCAAAGCTTATCTGCATCCATATTATAGATTGCGTCAATAATGCGGTTTCTATAAGTTGAATTGCCATCTGTAGACTCCATATTCGCAAATCCGACTTCTCCGGCAACTCCCATCAGTATAACGGCAGTTGCAGCAGCTTCCAGTTTGTTATCCGGATTTGCTGTCAGATAAGCTGTCATAAGACCGGACAACTGGCATCCGGTTCCTGTGATCTTACCCATCTCCGGTCTTCCGTTCCGGATCACATAACAGGTATCTGCATCTGCTACCAGATCGATTGCACCTGTAACAGCGATGATACAGCCAAGTTTTCCCGCAAGTTTCTTCACAAAAGTAACTGCCGGATCGAGAGTATCTTCTGTGACTGCATCTGCCACATCTGCATCTACGCCTTTTGTACTGCCGGAACCAAATGCAAGTGTCTTGATCTCGGATATATTTCCACGAATCACATCAAATTTTATTTCATTTAAAAGCTTTATCGCTGTCTCCGTACGAAGTCTGCTGGCACCTGCGCCCACCGGATCAAGCAGCACGGCATGTCCCAGCTCATTTGCCTTTTTGCCGGCGGCAAGCATAGATGGGATCGTATTCTTATTTAAGGTTCCAATATTAATATTTAAGCCACCACAGATACTGGTGATATCCTCTACATCGTCAATATCATCTGCCATGATCGGACTTCCTCCACATGCCAGAAGCACATTTGCAACATCGTTTACTGTTACATAATTCGTGATATTATGCACCAGTGGAGTTTTCATCTTTACATTTTCAAAACATGTTTTTATCATTTTATCTACCTCCTGTAATAGCAGCTTAACTATACTCAGTTTTCTTCTCTTTTTCAACTATTTTTATTTGAAAAGATATTCTCTTATTTAAAATTCCTGCCACCAGCCTGCCCGGCTGATTTATATTAATTAATGTCTACTTCTTTCAATTTATAATTCATAGTAATCACGCTTTTTTCATAAAATACTGATGAATACATGAACTGGAGTTTTCCTTATGAAGCATCCTTCTGTCTTATCGGTCCGCTCATTCTTCTTATATCCGGCTTTCATCCTGCTTATTATCGTCCTTTGCCTGAATTCTTCCTTAGTTTCCAAAAGTTTCGCAGAGGGTCTTGTGTTGTGGTATAACAATCTGGTGCCCCTTCTGCTCCCATTTCTTCTAATCTCCGGCTTCTTTCTCTCGATGATCGACTGGAACCATCCAAACCGGGCAGGCTGTCTGATTCTGTTATTCTTATGCGGTCTGTTCTGCGGCTACCCGGTCGGCGCGATTGCTATAGGCAGGCTCTACAAAAATCAAGTCATATCAAAAAATTTCGCCCATGCCATTATGCCCCTCTGCAACAACATCAGTCCTATGTTTCTGATGGGATATGTCTGTAACCAATATCTGAACGGACAGATAAATACTATCACCGTACTGGCAATCATCTACCTGCCACAGATCTGCTATGCTATCCTGTACTATCTGCTATCAAAAAATTCTTTACATATTTCGCTTTTTAAACAAAATAAAAAAACAGTTCACAGATCTCCTAATGATGCGAAAGATCTCCAAATACCTCTCTCTGAAACTACGGGCACTATGTCCGAATATGCTGCAGCACAGGATATCGGCAATTCACCATCTGTTATCGAAAACAGTATAACAACCATCACCGTTATAGGTATCTATGTCGCTGTTTTCTCCGTTTTGTATAACCTTGCGATTGCATGTGGAGGAAATATACCAACTTTCCATATTCTGGCATGCTACCTGGAGATAACAAAAGGTCTGTCCGAATTATCCCTTTTTCCACTTTCTTCCATACAAAAAACAGCTCTGATCCTTTCTGTTACATCATTCGGAGGAGTCTCATCCCTCTTCCAGTCCATGCACATTTTAAAAGATACAAAGCTGTCTTTTGTACGCTATACATTCGGTAAATGTATCTGCGCTGTATTCAGTTATCTAATGACGCTTTTATTCTTAAATTACAGGATATAAATTCCTAATCATCTAAAAAATCATCGTCAAAATCATCATCCTCGTCATCTTCGTCATCATTGGAGTATTCTGTCTTACCATATACGTTATAATCCTGCTCATTTTCTACAGTTGTATTATCCTCCTCTGATGCTGTCTGTGCAGCTTCTTCAGGAGCCGCAGCCTGCTGCGCTGCTCCGGTCATATTTGCAATATCTCCATTAATCTCATTTGTATTATTCAATACAATATCCAGATTTGACTGTAAGGACTGAATCAGATTATCGTAATTTGCCTTTTCAGCCTCTAATGTTGCATTAATATAATTGCTGACCTCTGTAAGCTTATCCTTCGTGTAATACATAGAACCCAGACGGATCTCGTTTGCATCTGCATTTGCCTCATTTACAATCTGGTCTGCCTGACTTCTTGCCATATCCAAAATCTCATTCGCACGGATATTTGCAAGTTCTACGATCTGACTCTGATCAACCAGCTTATTTGCCTCTGCAACAGATTCTGTAATAATGGAATCTGCCCTTGTTCTGGCATCTGCAAGTATGGCTTCCTTGTTACGCATGATCTTCTTGCAACGCTCAATTTCATTTGGAAGCTTTAATTTTAATTCATTCAGCATCTGTTCCAGATCATCCTTTGGAACAATAATCATACTGGATGACAATGGTTTATACTTACAATTATCTATAAAAATCTCAATCTCGGAAATCATTTCCTCAATGCCTTTTTTTGCCATGACTTATTTCCTCCTAATACTATCTGCTATATTTTTCTTTTATCCGATCGACAACTCCTGCTGGTACAAACTGTTCCACATCTACACCAAAGCTGGCATACTCTTTTACGATACTGGAACTCAGATATGCATAATCAATACTGGTTGTCAAAAATACGGTGTCTATCTCAGGAGCAACCTTGCGATTACTCTGCGCGATCTGTAATTCATATTCAAAATCGGTTACAGCCCTTAAGCCTCTGATGATCGTCTTCACCCCATTCTGTCTGGCAAAATCAATCAGCAGACCTCCAAAACTCTCAACACGAACATTCGGTATGTCTGACACCACTTCAGACAACATATTAACACGTTCTTCTACAGAAAACAATGGAGTTTTTGAAGTATTATTCAAAACACCGATTATAACTTCGTCAAACATCTCCGCAGAGCGTCTGATAATATCAAGATGTCCTAATGTTACGGGATCAAAGCTTCCCGGATATATTGCACTGCTCATTTTTATAGAATCTCCTGTATAAATGTATGCTTATTTGTCTTGTATTTCTTCACACGATCGATCTCATATCCTATATCGGTCAGATAATCGTATTCCGTATCCAGATCTGATTCTACAATGATCCAGGTATTCTTATCAACAATGCCGGATGATGCAAGACGGTTCAGCACCTGTTTTTCCAATAATTTTCCATATGGCGGATCCATAAATATAATATCAAACACAAGTCCTGACCGTTCCAGACTGTCGATCGCTGCAACACAGTCTCCTGTGATGACTCTTGCCTTATCTTTCAATTTCGTAAATTCCAGATTCCGGTTAATGCAGTCAACCGCTTTCCGGTTCTGTTCTACAAGGACTGCCTGTTTTGCTCCACGACTCAATGCTTCGATCGCAATCGCACCGCTTCCGCTGAACAGATCCAGGAATGTACAATCCGGCAATTCTCTCGATATGATATTAAATAAGGTCTCTTTGATCCGATCGGTTGTCGGTCTGGTATCCATCGTGTCGATCGTTTCCAGCCGAAGACTTCTGGCAGTTCCCGCTATTACTCTCATAAATCATGATCTCCCATAGGTTGTTAAAATCTTTTTTTATTGTATATATTTCATCCCTTTTGTCAATAGAAACTCTCAATTTTTTCCTTAATATACCTTCCGCTGTCTGACAGATCATCATCTGTAAAACCGCTTGTCTTTGTACAGGAGGAATCAAATAATGATGACGTTTCAGCTTTGTTTGAGATATTCCATGCCGCATAGCTTAAGTTCTTATCATTGATCAGATCAAACCATGCATCAGACTGATCATAATCAATCGAACCGTTTCCTGATGCATCACACAAGCCAAACTCTGATACAAAAACCGGGAGTCCGGAATCAAGTGCCGACTGAACCTTATTTCTCAGATCATCCTTATGGGTTGCGGCATAGAAATGAACCGCATACATCAGATTGGTTTGATCTGTGATCGGATCTGCGGCTGCCACATCCACATCCTGACTCCAGGTTGGTGTTCCGACAATGATAATGGCATCCGGTGCATTTTTTCGTATGATCGGGATGATCGTTTCCGCATAGCTCTTTACAGAATCCCAGGTTGTACCACCATTTGGTTCATTTGCGATCTCATAGATCACATTTCCGTAAGAAGCATATTCCTTTGATATTCGGTCAAAGAAATCCTTTGCATCATCTATATGCATATTTGGATCATTGTCATTTAAAATATGCCAGTCAATTATCGCATACAATCCAAGATCCGTTGCTGCATCAACACCTTTTCCCAGAAGCTCCTCGATCTCTGATTTATTTCCGCCTGAACAATATCCATAGGAATCTCCTGTATCTGTATACATAGCAAAACGTACCAGATTGATACCAAAGGAATCTTTGAAATACTGATAAGTGTCCTTACTTACAAAATCAGCAAACCAGGTAAGTCCGTGTGTACTGACACCTTTTAACTGGAATTTACTGCCTGATGCATCCACCAGGTCCGTTCCTGATACCGCAAGCTTTCCATGTGCCTTATACGGATTATCTTCTTTTTTACCGTTTTTAGTATCTGTGACCTTATTACTTCCGGACTGATCTTTTTTATCACTGTCAACAGACTGCCCATCTGTCTGAGCTGCCTTCTCACCAGTATTTGTTTTCACTTCTGCGTTCTCATCACTTTTCTGCTGATCATCACCAGTGACAGTTGTTACTTCTTTTCCTGCGATCATCAATGTACAACGAACAGGCTTCACGTCCGATGCTGATAAATTATATCCAAAATCAATGCTACCACCAGCCGGTATCTCCTCATTATAACTTTCTGCGGTTACATGAACCACCGATCCATCTGCCGTATACTTTCCATTCCAGAGCTGGTCGATCGTTACTTTCCCGGAAAATTCCAGATCAACGCTCCAATCCGTTGCAGCTTTATCGGTCTTATTATAGATCGTGACCGTCTCTGTAGCGGCTGTCATTCCGTTATTTTCCCATGTACTTCCAACCGTTACTTCTGCATATAAGGTCTTCTTGTCATCTGTCGACTTCTGAGTATCGGATGCACCCTTTTCCTTCTTTTGATCAGCGCCATCCTCAGCCTTTTGCTCCGCATCCTGCCCGGATCCCTCTATCACAGCTTCTGTTCCGGCATTCTTCTGTCTGTCCGGATCATTATTTTTCCGACTTTTTGTCACCAGTATAACTGACAGTGCCACAACAGCCGCTGCAAGTACTATGATGACTCCCCATAATACGATCGTCTTTTTCTTCTGGTTCATTTTTGCACTACTCCCTTTTTATTTTCTTTTTTATTCACCCTTTTATTCTGGACTGATGCTGCTTTCATTTCTCGTATAACATAGTTGTCCACTTCTCCTGCTCCATATCGGATCTGTTCATATATGGCAGAAATACCCTCTACATTTCCAACCTCCGTCTCTGTTATCTCCTGCCTGATATCTTCACAGGTCATCCGTTTGTTAAGTGTGATCACATCCTTATATCGCAGGATCGACTTCTTATAAATTTTTCTTGCCTGTTCTTCAGCTGTCAACCTGTGCATTATGCGTCTGTTTGTTATACGTTCTTTATATTGATTCGGTTCTTCGGCGATAAGCTCGATCACATCATCTGCATAACTTCTCGGTTTCAAAAGGAAACGGATCACCTGCAACAATATCCGTACCAGAAAGAATATCAGAAGAAGAACTACAAATACCTTTAATATCAAGGTAAATACATCATATCCCTTTACACTGTTCTGATAATACTCATTTAAGGTATCCTGATAATCGAGACTGGTTGCTGCCGGTCCTCCCTTCGTAAGCAGCGTCAGCACAAATACCCATATGACCATGATCGCGCCAAATACTGTCTGAACTACCTTTGCAAATGCACGAGCAAGCACATTTACAAACCCGGACAGATCAAGGAAACGACAGGCTCCCATTAATAACAACACAAGCACTGCAAGGAATAATACAACCCTGCCATTTATAAATGCGATATCCCGGATGGATTGCTCCGATACTTCTGTTGTCTGTGAGATATAGCGTTTCAGCCCCTGTATATACCGGATCATCATATATATAGCCATAAGTAATGCAACTGCAATATAAGACAGGTTCGACAAAACAGGAAGTTCCATGCCGATACTTGCAAAATAAACAAAAATCCCTGCTAAGATCGATGGCCATGGTTCGCTCATATCTGTAAGTCCGGAACCTCTCTTTGCATAAGCTACCGCACATGGCAGCAGATACCCGATATCATAAATTCCTGTAACCGTTCGGATCCATACTGTGCCCGGCAAGATAACTAAAAGTCCCGCAAGCACCAGATGTCCAACGGTAAGTAATATATGATTCGGTGCAAAATCTCTGATCAGATAGGACAACAGAAATATTCCTGCGATCCAAATGGCATCCACAAACCGCGGATCTTGTCTCATAAATATCATGCAGAATGTATACATGAACAATTCCGCCGTTACCACCTCATAAAGATAACGCAATCCTCGCTCTGCCCAATATATCTTATGTGTCATTTAACTCTACCTCCATTCCATGAAGATAAGGTCTGATATCATCGCACCCCTGTATATCCAGATATGGAACTATCATATAAATGTTTTTTGCTTTTTCAGCCATATGATCAAGCTCATCCAGCAAATCCTTTTTATGGTATGCAGATACGATGAGATATGTTGTATTGCTGTCTACATCTGTCACTTCCTGCTTCAAGACTTCAACAAATCTATCGATCCCGGCATTTTCCGTTATTCGTGCCAGATATTTATCAACCGTAAATCGATGTTCTCCGGAAGAACCAAAATCCACCCATTCCATCTCACCGGATAACAGATCATATCCATTTGCCCGTATCATGACAGGAATCCGGTTATCCAGAAAGTAAGATGCTGCCGTGGATGCTATACTGATACACATTTCCTGTATATAATGAACTCTTATCATGGTGTTCGGCTCCAGACAGACAAGTATCTTCACCCTCTGTTCTGCCGTGTGCTCATATACATTTACCATCAGGTCGTCGCATCTGGCTGTTGCTTTCCAGTTAATGCTCTTTCTCGGGTCTCCCACGCTGTAAGTCCGCAGGCCGGAAAAAGCAAACGGATCCGGAAAAAGACTTCTCCTTGATGTCAGATCACCCAACATACCATCCAAGACCGTATCAAGCTGTATATTAGAAAGTTTTTCAGGGAAAACATACAGAAATGCCTGATTTTCTACAGACAACGCAAATGTCTTCGACATCAGAAAATCCTTTGCCATCAGCTTTACAGCACTGATAAAAAACAATCCTCGTTCTTTCGCCGTAAATGAAAGCTTTCTGACTACCTTCCGGTTTCCCATAATCGAAAACGGATCATTTCTATGATAAAAATCCGTAACAACCGCATTCTCATTTTCCTGAAACTGCAAGGATCTCGCTGTGGAAAACTTCACATGTAAAGTTGTAAGAGGCAGCATCTTTCGATTTGTAATTGTCTCTGTTATCCCTGATTTGTCGCCAATCTCCAGATACCTGTCATTAAAATCCAGATCAAGAGAAAGCCCCTGATCCCAGTATTTGCGGTAAACAACAGTCTGTCCGAGATAGATCACCAAAAAGCACAATACTGCTATCAGTATCTCCATATTAATTCTCCCAATCTTCAACCGGAACAGCGATCTGATCGACCAGTTCCCTGATCACTGTCTTTTCCTTTTTCTCATCCATGTGTCCTGCCATGATCACACGATGTGCAAGGACATATGGTGCCATATAACGGACATCATCCGGACGGACAAAGGTTCTGCCCTCCATAGCAGCATATGCCTGCGACAGACGAAGAAGTCCTATCGTGCCTCTGGAGCTTGCACCAACCTGTATCCGGCTGTTATTCCTGGTTGCAAGGATTATGTCTGCAATATATTCCTTTACGCAAGAATGAACAAAAACTTCTCTGACCGCTTCCTGCATCGTCTTTATATGATCTGTATCACAGACCGTCTGAAGTGTATCAAACGGATTCTCAGACATAAAACGATCCATGATCGAAACCTCTGTAGCCTTTGAATTATCTCCCATGGAGATCTTTATAAGAAAACGGTCAAGTTGGGCTTCCGGAAGCGGGTATGTACCGGTAGTCTCGATCGGATTCTCTGTTGCAATAACAAAAAACGGTGCTTCAAGCCTATGACTTTCTCCATCGATCGTCACCTGCTGCTCTTCCATTGCCTCAAGCAAACTGGATTGTGTTCTCGGTGTTGCACGGTTGATCTCATCTGCAAGCAGGATATTTGTAAATACCGGTCCCTTCACCAATACAAAATCTTCTGATTTACGATTATAAATACTTAAGCCTGTAATGTCGGATGGCATAAGATCAGGTGTGAACTGAACTCTCTTAAACTGCCCTCCGATGCTTTTGGCAAATGTCTTTGCTAAAAGTGTCTTGCCGGTTCCCGGTCTGTCCTCCACCAGCACATGTCCTCCTGCATAAAGTGCCGCCAGTATCACCCGTATCTCTTTCTCTCTGCCGATCAAAACCTTTGATATATTCTCACAGATCTTATCTGCCTGTTCTTTTACCTCTGTTATCTCCATCGTTCTAATCTCCTTATAATATCGGTTTTCCATACATCTCATTTCTTGCTGCGACACTTCGGTCAAATTCCGTCCGTATACGACTACCATATTTCTCATAGACATCCGATGCTGCCTTTAACATGTCGGCATGTTTATAGATATCTCCCATCTTAAACAGCACATCTCCGCTCTGTCTGATGCCAAAGAAATCTCCCGGTCCTCTTCGTTTCAGATCTTCTCCCGCAATATAAAAGCCATCGTTTGAATCTGCAAGAACATTTAACCGTTCCATCACTTCTTTATTTTTCTTTCCGCTGATAAAGATACAATAAGACTGCAGATTTCCACGTCCCACACGCCCACGGAGCTGATGCAGGGCTGCCAGTCCAAACCGTTCTGCATTTTCTACCATCATAACCGTGGCATTCGGATTATTGATCCCTACCTCGATAACCGTTGTAGATACCAGTACATCAACCTTTTTTTCATAAAAATCCGTCAGGATCCGGTTCTTCTCATCCCCTGTCATCTTGCCATGCAGATAGGCCACATGTATGCTGCTGTCAAGCTTCTGTGACAGTTCTTCCGAATACTCAACTACATTTGCCACATCATCTAAGGCTTCGCTTTCCTCCACCATCGGGCATACCACATAGACCTGATGTCCTTTCTTAACCTCTGCCCGGATAAACGCCTGTGCTTTCGGGCGGTAGCTCTCATCCACTACACAGTTTTTGATCGGAATCCGTCCTGCTGGCAGTTCATTAATTACCGAAATATCAAGATCTCCGTACATAATGATCGCAAGGGTTCTCGGAATCGGTGTCGCACTCATAACAAGAACATGTGGCGTTCCCCCTTTTAACGATAATTTCTCTCTCTGTCTTACGCCAAACCGATGCTGCTCATCCGTTACAACAAGCGCCAGATTATCATATTCCACCTTGTCCTGTATCAACGCATGCGTTCCGACGATCACATCCGCACGATGCTCTGCAATCTCCTGATACGCTTCCCGTTTCTCCTTTGCCGTCATCGAACCGGTCAACAGCGCAACATGGATTCCATATGGCTCAAATAAGCCGGTCAGTTCTTTAAAGTGCTGATTTGCAAGTACCTCGGTCGGTGCCATGATCACACCTTGATAGCCCTGCGTCGCACAGGCAAATAATGCGATCGCGGCAACGATCGTTTTACCGGAACCAACATCCCCCTGCACAAGACGGTTCATCACATGCTCTGAATCCATATCTGCCATGATATCCCGAACCGCATCCATCTGTGCCCCTGTCAGACGATACGGAAGACTCTCGATAAACCCTGTCACCTGCTCCGTAAATGGTATCTTCGCCTGATTGTATTTCACCGTATCATGTTCTTTCAGACTATGCATATTCTCTATAAATTCATAAAATTCATCAAAAGCAACCCGCTTGATCGCAGCTCTTAAGTGATCCTCCGTATCCGGGAAATGGATATGGGTTACAGCTTCATTTGCCCGCATCAGATCATATTCATCCCGAATGTCCTCTGGTATATAATCTGAAAGCGTCTGAATCAGAGGAAGCGTTCCCTTTACCGCTTTCTGGATCGTCTTGCTTGTAATACCCGCCGTACAACCATATACCGGCTGCCATTCTTTTAAAATTTCCTGATATTTGGGCACTGTATAGTACTCCGGCTGGCTCATCGTATACATGCCATTCTTATATTTCACTTCTCCGACAAAGATATAACGATCTCCAATATGAAAATAATTACGCAGAAAAGGACAATTAAACCATGTCAGTTTAATTGTCCCGGTATAATCTTTGGCATAGGCAGTCGCAATCGAGAATCCGCGAAGCTTCTTCACTTCCACCCGACTGTTGAGCATCACACTTACTGCCTGACGCTCATCTGCCTGTATATCCTGAATGTCAACAGGATCCATATATGTAATATAAGTTCTTGGATAATAATGGATAAGGTCACTCACTGTAGAGATACCAAGCTTTGCCAGATTACCGGCTGTTTTTTCTCCTATCCCTTTAATGCAAGTTACCTTATCCTTTAATTCCATGTAGTTTTTCTCCCTTTATTCTACAGAAACAATGTAATAATAGATTGGCTGACCACCATAGTAGTTCTGTACATCGCAGTCCGGGAAGCTTTCTTCCACTCTTGCCGCAAATGCCTCTGCATCCTCCTTCTTTACATCTGCTCCGTAATAAATACTGATCAGTTCGCTGTCTTCATCTACTGCATCTTTGATCAGATCAAATGTAACATCCGAAATGTCATTACCAACGGATACCAGTCCCTTATCACCGATACCCATGATATCACCCTCATGGATGGCCTTTCCATCGATGGAGGTATCTCTGACTGCATATGTTACCTGTCCGCTCTTTACATTTGATACAGCTTCTAACATATTGTTTTTGTTATCCTCTAATGTCATCGTACTGTCAAACGCTATCATTGCACTGATACCCTGTGGCGCATTTGCCGTTGCAAGGACGATGATATTCTTATCTTCACATAAGCCGGCTGCCTGATTGGCTGCAAGAACAACATTTTTATTATTTGGGAATATAAATATATTCTCGGCATGAACCTTCTCGATCGCATTCAGCATATCCTCAGTGCTTGGATTCATCGTCTGACCACCTTCGATCACATAATCAACTCCAAGCTCCGTAAAGAACTCCTTTAATCCATCACCCATGGATACTGCGATGAAACCATATTGTTTCTTTGGCTGCTGTTTTTCTTTCTCTGCCTGTCTGGCTGCTTCCTGTCTGGCTGCTTCTTCCCGTTCTGCCTGCTTAATGACCTTCTCATGATGCTCCAGTCTCATATTATCGACCTCATATTTGACAGATAACCAAGGGTAAGACCTTTTTCAAATGCCTGACCCGGATGGTTTGTGTGAACATGGATCTTAACGATCTCATCATCTGATACGCAGACAATGGAATCACCGATCGACTCTAAGAACTGTTTCAGATCGTCTTCTTCTTTTATGCCGTATGGTTTTTCCAGATTAATAATAAATTCTGTACAATATCCGAACTTGATATCGGCTGACAGATCTTCAGAATACTTTGGATTGTCAACACCTGATACTCCTGCTCCGGAAGGCTTTGTATCTGCAATTACGACACGTCCGAGAATACAGTCAACTGCACCTTTTAATACTTCCATCAGGCCCTGTCCGCCGGAATCCACAACACCGGCTTCTTTTAATACCGGAAGCAACTCCGGTGTGGAAGCAAGCACTTCATCTCCATGCTTAATGATGGTTTCGCAGAATTCCTCCAATGTAATATCTGTACCTGCACATTCTCTGGCCTTAGTAGCAATACCTCTGGCAACTGTAAGGATCGTTCCTTCCTTTGGCTTCATAACAGCCTTATAAGCTGTCTCAACCGCCTTCTGGAATGCATCAGCAATCTCGATTACTCCGATCTCTGTTTTATCCCCGATCTTCTTGCTGAAACCACGAAGAAGCTGAGAAAGGATTACACCTGAATTACCTCTGGCTCCACGAAGGGAACCGGTTGACATTGCCTTTGCGATATCACTCATTGTCTCCTTACAGGATTCAACTTCCCTTTTTGCTGACATGATCGTCATTGTCATATTTGTACCGGTATCTCCATCCGGTACAGGGAACACATTCAGCTCATTAATATAATCTTTTTTATTATCAAGGTTATTCGCACCGGCTATAAATGCTTTCTTCAGTGCAAGTGCATCAATCGTATTTTTCACTTCTACAGTTCCTCCGTCTAATCCAGAATCTTTACATCTTCAACAAATACATTTACCTGACTGACTTTAAGAGATGTAAAATCTTCTACTTTATATTTTACAGACTGCATCAGATTATCTGTTACAGCCTTGATGCTGACACCATATGCCACAACGATATGAAGCTCTACCACAATATCTCCATTCTCATCAAACGTAACATGAATTCCCTGCGTGATATTGTTTCCTTTTAACTGTTTTACGATTCCGTCTTTTACACTGACAATACCCATACCAACAATGCCAAAGCAATCGAGTGCTGTCATACCTGCTACCTGTGCAACCACATTCTCATCCAGACTGACGGTTCCATTATCATTATTTATATATTCGTTCATAGAAAACCTCCCATGCTTTTGTCCTGTTATATGATGTGCAGGGATCCCATCTCCTTGTCATTCTGAAAAGTAAATTTAAAAATAGGCAAACCTGTCTCACCATAATTATAAACATATAGTTCTATTATAACAGAGAATATGCAAATTTCAAGACAACCGTTTATTGTCTATTCTTTTTAAAAAAATTAAAAATATGCTTGCATATAACAAAATTATCTGATATAGTAACATTTGTTGTGAACTTATGAGAGGATAAGTTTAATAAAAATAAGGAGGTGCTATCATGGCAAAATGTTCAGTTTGTAATAAAGGTGCTCATTTCGGTATCAAAGTGAGCCATTCACATAGAAGAGCAAATAAGATGTGGAAATCAAATGTTAAGTCTGTTAAGGCTATCGTAGATGGTTCTCCAAAGAAGATTTATGTTTGTACTTCATGTTTAAAATCTGGAAAGGTTGAGCGTGCATAGTTCACCTCGTATTCTTTCTAAAAAAGACTGCCATAAACAATGGCAGTCTTTTTTGTTTTCTTTTTTCAGACTGCCGGCCAAACTTCTATCATAAATTCTCAAAATCTCTCCTGCCGTAACCCGATCAGGTCATTGGCTTTTAGCATCTGCAAAATAATATATATGCCATTAAAAAAAAGATTACAATAATCAAAAATTCCAGAAACCCTTCTACCAGATAGCTGAATATCATTCCGATCGCAACGAAAAAGAGAGCAAATCCAACTACACGCTTCAAACAACATCACCGCCAAAAAAAGACTTCACATACCACTATAAGATATGCAAAGCCTTTTTCTTTTATGTCTGTTTTATTCCTCTGCCGGTTTCGATGCTTCTTCTACCGCCTGTTCGATCTGCTCTTCTTCCTCTGTCTTTTCCTTCTTAAAGAAGCTGGTGATCCGGTCAACGATCTCAGGTGCCATATCAATGATCTTGCTGATGGCATCCTGATTCTTAATATTAACAAGTCTTGTCTTACCATTTGAGATAACCAGAACCGCAGCCGGACTGAGCTTTGCTCCGATACCACCGGCCGCATTATTGCCGGTCTGTTTATTGAACGCACCGGCCGCCATACCGAAATTCACATCAAGAAGTGGAATAATGATCGTATCTCCTACCTTGATAGGATCTCCCACTACAGATTTGGATGAAACAAATCCATCCATTCCATGAAACAAAGTGCTGATCGTTCCGTCAATATTTGTATTTGCCATTACTTATTTCCTCCCGAAATCTTTTTTAAATATGCCATAGATCTTTTCACGTATTTATTAAAGTATACCTTGCAGCAATAATATAATATATTATAAACCCTGATTCTTCCTTTTATGAAAATATCCCCTTCCAATATCTTCTTGGAAAAATCCGGAGTTATATCTATTTTATTATAATATAACGGTAAAATCAAACTCAGATATCCAAGCTGTTTTCCGGTAGATGCCGGATCTCCTGAACCATATGTTACCTGCCCTTTGATCTTTGTCGGATTCAGATGCTTTAATAACAGGATCACGTTTCGCTTTAACACCTGAAATGCCTGCTTCGTTGTACCCGCCCGGACGAATTTCTTATACTGCTCCGCCTTATCTTTCATATGACGCAGTTTTCTTACAACTGCTTCGATCTTATCCTTTACCGCAATAACAAATCGGTCGAACTTCTTACCGATATGGGTAAATATCGTCTCCGGACTTTTTTGAAATTCCGAATGATCTTCTGCAAATTCCCGGTTAGCATCTCTATCTTCTCTGTCGGGATCTGCATCCTGTATCATCTGATCTGACAAACCATCCTGCTGATCGGATTCAGCATCTTCTGCTTCCTGTTTTTCAGTTTTTTTCGCTTTTCCGGATTCCGCCTGTTCACGTTTTTCCTGTTTCTTTACTTTTCGAGCCTCTGCCTTTTCCTGCTTTTTCAGTTTTTTTGCTTCTCTGGCTTCTGCTTTTTCCCGCATACGAGTTTCTTTTTCACTTTCTGCGGCTTCTGTCTCCGTATCTGTTTCTTCCTGACTTTCTTCCGAAAATCCATCTTCATTGGATACCAGCGTTCCGCCGAATGACCGCAGCCAATATACAAAGCCGTTTTCATCATAATTTGCTTTGAAGCAGAATACGAAACCCAACCACGAAGCTTTTAATTTGCATATAAAATTGTCATGTTTTTCTGCATAAAACCGATACCGGACAGGAACGAATAATAATAAAAGCAACAGTACAAGTACAAGCCCTACCAGGATCAATACTGTAATCAACAGAATCTTTAATATCAATAAGAAAATATGTAACATATGCTCCCCTTATATCAGCACACTGTCATGTCATATAGAAAATAGTCCTTACAATCAAACTTTCCGGTCGTACCGTATACATCCCGGATAATATCCCGTATAAGAAAAAACGCTCCGGCCTTTGTCATCGACATTCCAACGATAACGATATCATCCGTTCGTTTCTTATAGTACGGCTGCAGGAATTCATTTGCCTCATAAACCTCTAACAGCCCGTCCTCAAACAATGGAAGTGTTATGACATAAACATCCGCACAGGGCTTCCGCTTTTTTATTCTTTTTATCAGTCGGGATGCCGTCTTATCCGGCATAACTCCGGTATAAAGCCGCTTTACTATTGTCATTTTTTCACTCCCCTGCTCTGTCCGACCTCTCTCTAATCTTCCATAATTCCCTGAATGATCACATAACATGCAAGAACCTCGCTGCGATTTGAACAGCGCACCAGTGCATTATCAATATAATCTTTGATCTCCTGCTGTGTATTAAAGAACACAGGAATTGTAGAAAGTATCTTCGCCATGACCGCACGATTAACTACCTGTGAGTTTCCGGTAAATACCTCTCCGAATTCTTCTATGAGTTTATCCTTTTTCGAAATAATATATTCAGAATCCGCAAGTGCGCCTGTCTCAATCTTCACATGATCGATATCTACAAACATACTGCCGGATAACAGTTTTTCCAGTGTATCAATACGATGATAAGCATCCTCCAGACCAAGGCGGATAATATCCGGCTGATTGGAAGATACGATATCATAGATCGGAGCTTCAAGCACCATCCGGTGTTCTCCCGCTTCCTCCTGCGCGCCTCATTTGCAACCAGCATATCATATGCATCCGTCGGAAATTCATCTTCGTTCTCCATGGATTCATAGATGCGTCTGATAATAGATAATGCACGCATACAGGATTCCGATACTCCTGACTTGCATTCAGCCGCAAGCATCATGCTGTACAGATCATTTACCAGCTCGATCAGCATCATATAATCGGATACGACATCATTGATAAAGCCTGCACTTTTATCCAGAACCGTTGACAGATTCCTGTATCCGTCAAAATCAAGATGTGCATAATCTCCCTCTTTAATAATCTCATATGCTTCATGCAGAGAAGAATATTCTGTCTCGAATTTCTCCGGAAGCTGTAATAAGGCAGTTTCTTCTACTGTCTCTATAAAATCATCCAATGAACTGATCTCACAACCATTATAAATTGATAAAGTCTGTCCGATAATATCGTAAAATCTTGCCTTTGTCATACGAAGCGGAAGCTGGCCTACGATCTGCTGGATCTTCGCATTTACCGCTACCTTATCCTTATCTGCAAAGATGAAGTTAAAGACCTCCGCACTGAACTGCTCTGCATCAAATTCCTCAAACATCTTCTCAAGTTCTTCGTCCACATTTTCCTCGAATCCATATTCTTTTCGGTTCAAGATATATTCGTACAACTCAAACGCATCAGTATATGCAGTAAGTACCTTCATCTTCTCCGTGATCTTATTTCTCATTTCGGAGATAAGCGCCAGATCCTTGTCATCCAATTGATCCGCATCTCCTGCCAGATAAGTTCCGACCAGCTTATTGATTCCCATAACACATTCATAAATATATGGATCCTCTGCAAAATCTTTGTCTGCCATCAGTTCACGGATCACGACATAGTTTAATGCAAATTTCTGACAGGCATATTCGAAATCTGCTGTCATGACTGCATCTGCAAATTTTGCAAGATTCTCATCCATATTGTTCTTACGGGTTATCTCTGTGATCAGTTTTTTATCTTCATTATACATAACTATCTATTATCCTCTCATCATTAATTAAATCCATCTCTTATTTATGCTCGTGCGTGAACAAATGATCCTGGCAATATTCCTTGTTGCCTGTACATCTGGAGCAATAACGAAACTGCATGTCAGGTGCTTCCTTATCTGTGATGCCGCATACATAACATTTATGTGTCACATTCTCTGAATTGTTGACACGCACCTGCTTCGCATAATTCCTCCTTCGCTTGATCTGCTTTGGAGAAAGCCGTCTGAAATCCTTTGTGCTGAAATAGAAAATTACAAAGTTTAAAAGTGACATTACGATATTTACACGTCCCATCAGGTTTGCGTTCATAAAATAATATCCTATAAACACCAGATACAAAACAGATAACCACTTCATCTTAACCGGAATGATCATTGCATACAGTACCTGCATATCCGGATAACAAGCTGCGACTGCCAAAAATAAGGACAGACAGATATAATAACTGGATACGATATAGATATGAGAATCCCATGACATCGGAATATGAAATACATACTGACAAAGTATATATGCGATCATTGTTCCTGCCATTGTTAGAAACATGCCACCAAATATATACAGGTTGTACAAAAACGTACCGATTGAACGTTCTAACAGATTACCGATACTGTAATAAAAGAACAACATAATGATAGTAAAGATACTGACACTTAATTCCGGAGGAGTGATTACCCATGTAAGTAATCTCCAAACTTCTCCCTGCATAACAAATGCAGGAACAAGAATCAGTTTTGATAAAACCTGTGGTGCAAACATCAGAAGCAGATAGCCAATGACATATCCAAGGATCAGATACAAGGACAGATTCTTGATCGCATACCGACCAAACTTCCTTTCAAGCTTGTTTATCATCTTCATGAATGGATCTCCTTTTAATTTCATTCATACTATTTGTTTTCGGTATATAAACAGATTTGCCAACATCTGTTATATCCACAAATCAGGGAACTGCCATATTCCCATCCAATGAGAATATGGCTGATAGTATCCCGACATTATCAAATTATATAATAGAACGAAAAACTTTACAACAGCACAATCATGAAGAATTTCTAACTTTTATATATCTTAATCCACAACCAGCTCCAATCCTTCCGGCAAAACGACCTGATACAAGTTCTTATTGTTCTCAAATAATTCCTGTGGACCGACACCAAAATACATGAATACAGATTCAAAGGTATCTCCTTTTTTCACTGTATAATGCATCTTTCCATCTCCGGAGCCTTCCTGTTCTATCGGAATACAGATTTCTTCCCCTTCCTGCATATTATAGACATTTACATACGGATTTGCAGTTATGATGTCACAGAGATTACATTTGTAGTGTTTTGAAAGCTTATATAATGTATCCCCTTTTTCTACTACATGGATCACTCCATTGCAATGATCATAATTTTCCATTTCATACCATCCGGCTTTTTTTATTATTATATTCGGAATCTGAAAAATGTTCCCTTTTCTTCTTATTAAAATATAAATCTTTCTCTACCTTTTTCTAAAATAAAAATTAAATAATAAAAAATCAAGGAAAATCAATCCTAAAATAAATATTAAGTTCGTCAGAAAAGGGAAAAAATCATTGTTTTTTGTAAAACGTTCCACTATAATAGATTCGGTTCAATAAAGAGAAAATTTTGCAAAAAGATTAGGATGGTTTTTATGTACAAATTAGGAATTGACATCGGCTCAACAACCGTAAAAGTTGTTGTTCTTGATGATTCACACAAGATTTTATTTTCTGATTACAGAAGACACTACGCAAACATAAAGGAGACATTACAGGCTCTTATAAATGATGCAAAAGCCAGGCTTGGTGATGTAGAAGTTACTCCGGCAATCACCGGCTCCGGCGGTCTTGCGCTGGCAGAGGTTATCGGTGTACCTTTTACCCAGGAGGTAGTCTGTGTTTCAGAAGCATTACAAGACTATGCTCCACAGACGGATGTTGCGATCGAGCTTGGTGGCGAAGATGCCAAGATCATATATTTTACAAATGGAATCGAACAGCGTATGAATGGTGTCTGTGCCGGTGGTACAGGTTCCTTCATCGACCAGATGGCTACTCTTCTTCAGACAGATGCCAGTGGTCTGAACGAATATGCAAAGGACTATGATACGATCTATCCGATTGCTGCCCGCTGTGGTGTATTTGCCAAGACAGATATCCAGCCTCTGATCAATGAAGGTGCAACCAAGCCGAATCTGGCTGCGTCTATCTTCCAGGCTGTTGTCAACCAGACAATTTCCGGTCTTGCATGTGGTAAGCCGATCAAAGGAAATGTTGCGTTCTTAGGCGGCCCGCTTCATTTCCTCCCTGAACTGAAAAATGCATTTATCCGTACTCTGAATCTGACCGGGGATGCGATCATCGATCCGGGTCATTCTCATCTTTTTGCTGCAACAGGTGCTGCCCTGAATTCCAAGCCGGAGGTATCCAGAACACTCGGCGAACTCAGTCATTCCTTAGACGGTGAGTTACATATGGCTGAAAATGTACTCCGTCTTCCTCCATTATTTGAAGACGAAGCAGCCTATGAAACATTCAAGGAGGAGCACAATAAATATAAAGTAAAACGCGGTGACCTTGCTACATATAAAGGAAACTGCTTCATCGGTGTTGATGCCGGTTCTACAACCACCAAGGTAGCTCTTGTCGGTTCAAATGGTGAATTATTATACGACTTCTATAGCAGCAACAACGGAAGTCCGTTAAATACAACGATCAAAGCGATCAAAGATATCTATTCCAAGTTGCCGGAGGGTGCTGTCATCGCCGGTTCATGCTCTACCGGTTACGGCGAAGCCCTGATCAAGCAGGCACTTTCTCTTGATTTTGGCGAAGTAGAAACGATTGCCCACTATACAGCAGCAGCATTCTTTGATCCTGAGGTTGACTGTATCCTCGATATCGGTGGCCAGGATATGAAATGTATCAAGATCAAGAACAAAGTCGTAGATAATGTCATGTTAAATGAAGCATGTTCCTCCGGCTGTGGTTCTTTCATTGAAACATTTGCCAAATCCTTAAATTATGATATTGCTGATTTCGCAAAGATCGCTACAACTGCCAAGACTCCTATCGACTTAGGTTCCAGATGTACGGTATTCATGAATTCAAAAGTAAAACAGGCACAGAAGGAAGGTGCATCCGTAGCTGATATCTCAGCCGGTCTGGCATATTCCGTTATTAAGAATGCACTTTTAAAGGTTATCAAGCTGACGGATCCAAAGGATCTCGGTAAGAACATCGTCGTACAGGGTGGTACCTTCTACAACGATGCTGTCTTAAAGAGCTTCGAGGTGATCTCCGGCAGAACCGCTATCCGACCGGATATCTCCGGTATCATGGGTGCTTTCGGTGCTGCCCTTATTGCCATGAATAAATATAAAGAAGGCTTTAAGACTTCTATGCTGTCGATTGATGAGATCAGCAAGCTGACTTATACCACAAATATGACCAGATGTAAGGGCTGTACCAACAACTGTCTGCTGACGATCAACCGTTTCTCAAACGGTAAGAATTTCATTACTGGAAATCGTTGTGAAAAGGGTGTCGGTCTTAAGAAGAATGCAGATAACATTCCAAATCTGTTCGAATATAAATTAAACAGGATCTTCGACTATACCCCGCTTACACCTGATATGGCAAAACGTGGTGTGATCGGCATTCCTCGTGTCCTGAATATGTATGAAAATTATCCATTCTGGTTCACTTTCCTGACAAAGCTCGGATTCTCGGTAGTACTTTCTCCAAAGTCATCCAGAGATATCTACAGTCTTGGTATTGAATCGATTCCAAGTGAATCCGAATGTTATCCGGCTAAGATCTCACACGGACATGTTATGTGGCTGTTAAAGAATGGTATCACATCCATTTTCTATCCTTGTGTTCCATATGAAATGAACGAAACACCGGAAGCAAATAACCACTACAACTGCCCGATCGTTACATCCTATGCCGAAAATATCAAAAACAACATGGAAGAATTAAAGGATGACAAGATCACCTTTATCCGTCCGTTCGTCGCACTGGATAATGAACAGGCACTTGTCGAGCGTCTGCATCGTGAAATGAAAAAATACTACGATGTTACAACCGATGAGATCGCATCTGCTGTCCGTGCTGCATATGAAGAAGCAGAAAAAGTAAAGACCGATATCCGTGAAAAAGGCGAAGAAACTCTTCGATATATCGATGAACACGACATCCTTGGAATCGTCCTTGCCGGTCGTCCATACCATATCGACCCTGAGATCAACCACGGTCTTCCGGAACTGATCAACTCATATAAGATCGCTGTTCTGACAGAGGATTCCGTTGCTCATCTGGGACAGGTAGATCGTCCGCTTATCGTATCTGACCAGTGGATGTACCACTCCAGATTATATAAGGCAGCAAACTATGTTAAGACCTGTGACAATCTGGAACTGATTCAGTTGAACTCCTTCGGCTGTGGTCTGGATGCCGTAACAACCGACTGTGTAAATGATATCCTGACAAAATCAGGAAAGATCTATACCGTTTTGAAGATTGATGAAGTAAGTAACCTTGGTGCTGCCAGAATCCGTATCCGTTCACTGATCAGTGCAGTTAATTCCAGAAAGGAACAGAACTACAAGACCTGCCCATCAAGCAGTGCGATCAACCGAATCGAATTTACCAAGGATATGATGAAGGACTACACCGTTCTTGCTCCACAGATGTCACCGATCCATTTCAATCTGCTGGAATCTGCATTCAAGGTTATGGGCCTCAATATCGAGATCCTGCCGGATGCAACCAAGGAAACGATCGATGTCGGATTAAAATATGTAAATAACGATGCCTGTTATCCTTCTCTGATCGTCGTTGGTCAGTTGATGAGTGCCATCACATCCGGTAAATATGATGTAAATAAACTTGCAGTTATCATGAGCCAGACCGGTGGTGGCTGCCGTGCAACCAACTATGTCGGATTTATCAGACGTGCGCTTGCAAAAGCAGGTTACGGCCAGATCCCTGTAATTGCATTATCGGCTCAGGGATTTGAGAAGAACTCCGGTTTCCCTATCACCTTAAAGCTTGCAAAGCGGGCAATTCAGGCACTTGTCTATGGTGATGTCTTCATGCGTTGTCTTTACCATACAAGACCATACGAGAAAGAACCGGGATCTGCAAATGCGATCCATGAGAAATGGGAAAAGATCTGTAAGAAGACACTGGAAGAAACAGGAAGCACAGCAAGATTTAAAAAGAATATCAGTGGAATCGTACATGACTTCGATACTCTCCCACTTCTTGACATCAAAAAGCCAAGAGTTGGTATCGTTGGAGAGATCCTTGTAAAGTTCCTTCCATCTGCAAACAACCATCTGGTTGATCTGCTGGAATCGGAAGGTGCTGAAGCTGTTATGCCGGATCTGCTTGATTTCTTCATGTACTGCTTCTACAACAGTAATTATAAATATGAATATCTGGGCAAGACACACAAAGGCGCAATCATCGGAAATGCAGCTATCTCGCTCCTTGAGCATATGAGAAAGCCTGCAACTGATGCTTTAAAGGCAAGCAAACGTTTTGATCCACCTACACCGATCACGCATCTTGCAGAATATGCCAGACCTTTTGTATCCATCGGTAACCAAACCGGTGAAGGCTGGTTCTTAACAGGTGAAATGATCGAGCTGATCAACAGCGGTGCCGCAAATATTGTCTGTGCACAGCCATTTGCCTGTCTGCCAAACCACATTGTCGGCAAGGGTGTTATCAAGCATCTTCGTGAGGCTTATCCGGATGCTAACATTGTGGCAGTCGACTACGATCCTGGGGCATCCGAGGTTAACCAGATCAACCGTATTAAGCTGATGCTGGCAGCGGCCAACAAGAAGCTGAAATAACCCGCCTGTTTGGACATTGCGGCAAACTGCATATAGGCAAATTTACTTTACAATTATAAAAACAGACACATATAACTTCTATTCCGCAGATCACTTTCGTTCTATTTTTCACGTAGCGGTACTAAATTCACCGCTTATCGCGGTTCATTAAGGACCGACGTGAAAAAAGGTCTGCTTCATAGAAATATATGTGCCTGTTTTTTCTTTTATTTACGAATGCCTATATGCAGTTTTTATATTTATCGAAGCATTATCATTCTCTACACAAGGCAAATATTTCATAATAAAAACCACATATACAATCTATTTCTCAGATTATCTACAAGAAATGCTTCCAAAACACGCATACACACAATGGATATTCTACATCATCCGCATAGGGATGCCACGTTCACTTAAATACTTCTTCAGATCTGAGATCTCAAGCTCTTTGTAATGGAATAATGATGCTGCGAGTGCAGCTTCTGCTTTTCCTTCTGTCAGAGCATCGTAGAAGTGTTCTTTGGTTCCTGCTCCACCGGAAGCAATAACCGGTACATTTACATTCTCTGCAATCGTTCTGGTAAGGTCGATATCGTATCCGGCTTTCGTACCATCACAATCCATACTGGTAAGAAGGATTTCTCCTGCACCAAGTTCAACTGCCTTCATGGCCCATTCGACTGCATCGATACCACAGTCAATTCTTCCACCATGCTTGAAGATATTCCACCCACCATCCGGACGTCTCTTGGCATCAATGGCAAGTACAACGCACTGGCTGCCGAATTTGTCGGCTGCTTCTGCGATCAGATTCGGATTATCGATTGCGGCTGAATTTACAGATACCTTATCTGCACCTTCACGAAGAATTGCCTTAAAATCATCTACTGTTCGGATTCCTCCACCTACAGTAAACGGAATAAAGATCGTCTCTGCCACACGTCTGACCATATCTACTACGATATTTCTCTGATCGGAGGATGCTGTGATATCTAAGAATACCAGCTCATCAGCGCCTGCTTTATCGTAAGCAGAAGCTACCTGAACCGGATCTCCGGCATCTACCAGATTTACAAAATTAATACCCTTTACAACTCGTCCGTTTTTCACATCCAGACATGGAATAATTCTCTTTGTATGCATGATTACGCCTCCAATTCTATGAAATTCTTCAGGATCTGAAGTCCAACGGTTGAACTTTTCTCCGGATGGAACTGGCAGGCAAATACATTGCCATGTTCGATCGAAGCATGGATATTCGTTGAGTAAAATGTGGATGCAGCTACATCTTCCTCATGATCTGCCTTCAGATAATACGAATGAACGAAATATACATATGGATGTTCCGGAAGTCCTTTAAATAACCTTGCTTTCGGATTGATATCAAGTGAGTTCCATCCGATCTGTGGAATCTTAAGTCCCGGCGCATCCGGAATCCGGAGGATCTGTCCATCTACGATTCCCAATCCTGTTACTCCCGGTGTCTCCTCGCTTGTCTTAAATAATAACTGAAGTCCAAGACAGATACCCAGAAATGGTTTTCCCGAATCAACGACATCATAAATAACATTTTTCAATCCATATTCATTGATTTTTCCCATTGCATCGCCAAAACTTCCAACACCCGGAAGAATAACTCCAGAGCTGTCCATAATGACATCCCTGTCTCTTGTAATTATGGCTTCTTCGCCAAGAAATTGTACGGCTTTTTCGACGCTTTTGATGTTACCTGCATCGTAATCAATAATCGCTATCATTTGTTTATTTCCTTTCAAATCAGGTATAAATCATCCTTTATCAGCAATGACCTTCATCATTATATCACACCAAGGGTACAGTGTCTAATTACTCTATATAGTAACTTTTTCTTTTTAATTGAACATTTGTTCTGTTTATGTTATGCTATTGTTGTATAATTGAAAAGAAAGCAGGATGTGATGTTCCGATTATTAGATGCCCTCTAGTTTACAAAGGAGGGTGATGCCCTATGAACACGCTTGAAGTTTTAACTTTAGTGCTAGTAATTTTTGCGGCTCTGTCTTACATAGACAATCATAATAATAATAAAAAGAAATAGCATCCTCCGACCAAAGTGAATGCTATTTCTTAATAAATATCATATTACTGAGGGCAAATCGGATATTACATCCGATTACCTTTCTAAGTAGATTATATACTAGGGCATTTGTTTTTTCAAGTGCCCTTTTTCATCATCCCGTAACTCTTTTACAATCTCTACTTTTTCCCATTTAGTACAACCTTTTTACATTGATTTTTCTTCCAAATAATCAGTTAAATCGTCTATTCAACCACCTTATCATTTAAAGTCAGATTTTTTCAGAAAGTCTTTAACTTATGCCTTCTACATAAATATTTTTATCAGTCTATATCTTCATCCATATTATCATTGTATCCAACTTCCATTTCAGAAATTGCACACTATCTAAGTTTTCTATATTAAGAAAAACTGTTTTTATATTTTTCACTAACGTTTTTTAGTACTTAGTACATATACATAACATTCTTTTCCGATTGCCGAATCTAGTAAACTAAGTTTATTATTTTTTCCA